>JAHEXX010000051.1 GCA_023251895.1 bacterium | reverse complement strand
GGCCGAGCAGCAGCCGGCCGTCCTGGGCGATCTCGCGCGTGTGGTTGCCGTGCGGGTGGAACGGGTGGTTGAGGGCGCCCACGTTGATCATCCGGATGAGTGAGGGCAGCGTGTTCCCGGACGTGTTTGGCTGGATCCGTACGAGCGCGCCGTAGGGCTGGGTGGGCAGCAGGGACGACCCGTTGTCCTGGATCGTGTCCGGGAAGCTGCGCCCGTTGATCGTGAAGTAGCGGCTGCGCAGTGCGTTGAAGTCGTAGGTGCCTCCCGTCTCGACCGCGTGGTGCAGATTGGGGTCGATGTCCGCGAGGAGCAGGAGGAACTCGTGGCTCGGGTCGAACTGCGTCGAGGCGTCGCCGTACGCCCAGTCGGAATTGACTGAGGGGCGCACGATCAGGGCCCCGTACAACCCCATCTCGACCTGCTTGGAGATGTCCGAGCCGCTCTCGTACAGGTAGGTCCCCGGCTGGCCCGCAGTGAAGCTGTAGCTGACGGTCCCGTTGGTCGCCCCGGCCTCGGTCGTCAGCAGCCCAGGGCTCCCACCGGTCGCGGTGACCTCAGCGTCCTGGCCGGGGAACACGATCGAGGTCGCCTCGGGGAGGGTATTTCGAAGGCCGACGACCACGGTCTCACCCTGCGTGACGCACAGCACAGGGCCTGGGGACTGGAAGACGGGGAAGTTCGGATCACCGTCGACGGAGTAGCTCCACATGAAGACGGTGTTGCCGTCCGGCGTCTGGATGTAGCCCGTGTTCGCGACGAGGGTGAAGGTGCGCGTTGTGTCGTTGACGGTCCCCGGCGTGCAGACCATGCCGATCCTCGGCGTGCCCGGTGGCAGGGCGTCGGCGGATCCCTGGGCCAGCAGCGCAGCCCCGGTGACGAGAGAGAGGACCAAGCTGAGCCGTCGAGTTCGCTTCGTCATTCGTGGCCTTCCTTCCGCAGCGTTCACCGTTGGCTCACGCATACGTCTGGCTCACCACGGTCTGGTCTGGCAGGGGCGAGCCCTGGTACACCCGCACCTCGGTCATCATTCCGCCGCGTCCGGGCGCGCCGTCGTTCGAAAGCTTCCGCCAGTCCCGGTTCTTGAAGAGATACACGTTGTAGGCACCCACGCTATCCGAGCCGGATGGGCTCGCCGCGTCGTACGCCGGCGCGTCGAAGAGCACGTCGCGCGCCTCCCCAGGCCCGAAGTACAGGGTGTTCGTCCAGTAGGTAGTGTCGACGTACGGGTCGGCGATTGTGCCCGCCCCGTTGCGGAGCAGCGAGGCGTCCTGCCCGATCACGTGCATCGGGATCCCCGGCAGCTCCATCGAGTCTTGCGTGTAGCCGAGGTTCGCCAGGCGGAGCAGGACCCGATCGCCCGGGTTCACCTGGATCAGCGACGAGTTGGGCTGGCTCTTGTCATCGGTGCCGTAGTTGGGGTTCGTTGTGGTCAGCCCCGAGGTGGTGCCCGAGGTCGGCAGCCAAGCGACCGGGATGTCGGGGTCGTCGTTGAGCAGAGCTGTTTGCGGGTAGGCCCGGCCGTTCAGCGTGAACCACTCCGGGTTGAAGTCTGTCGGGATCGTTTCCTGGATGTCCCGGTCGCCGTCGTGCTGCTCGGCCCAGGTCTCGTTCAGCAGGATCGCGAAGTGACGGTCGTACCCCGTCGAGCCGTCGCCGTCGTTGTAGGCGAACTTGGTGAACGTCTTGCCGTCGAACTTCCTCAGCTTGCCGTCCTGGAGCGGCCGCACGAACACGATGCTGGTCATGCCCATCTGGACATGCTCCACGTCCTCGAAGTGGCAGTGCCACATGTAGGTGCCTTCACGGTGCGGGTAATAGAAATACGTGAGCTGCTTGCCGATCGGTACGGCCACCGACACCTCCGGGACGCCGTCGTTCAGCGGCGAGGGGACGTCGAATCCGTGCCAGTGGATCGTGTGCGAGTCGGTCAGGTCGGGGCGCTGTACCAGCCCGAGGTTGGTCAGTGTGACCTTGATGTAGTCCTCCTGGTCGAACCCGAGGATCGGCGCGGTGTGCTGCGCGTGCCCCTTGTACTTCGACGTGAGGGCTGCCACGGTGGCGTTCGGGTCGACAGGGATGAATCCGAAGATGTAGATCGGGTTGGTCTCCCGGCCCGGCATCGTGATGTACCCGTCGGTGGCGGCCAGCCCGATCTTGGTGGTGGCCGCCGATGCCGCCGGTGCGAACACCCGAGAGTCCAGGGCCCCGCCGACCAGCCCGCCGCCCACCACTGTCCCCGCCGCGCCGAACCCGACCGCCTTAAGGAACTCCCTCCGGTGCATGCGCCTCGTTCCATCTCGCATCGCATCCGCCTTTGAGGTCGTGGTCCGTTCCGAGTCCCCATTCATGGCTACACCTCGTCCGCGCCGATGTCCCAGCGCGTGTCCGGTCGCACTCGGATGATCGGCCGCGTCTGGCCGTCGAAGTCGATCGTGGGCGCCTGGATCCCTCCTGCGGTGCACGCCGGATTCCCAGCGGGAGCAGGCACCGGCCAGTTCGAGCACCGCGCACCGCGGTCGATCACTGGGGAGGCGGCAAGGTCGGCGGGGGTGGCTGGGGGGATGAGGTGGTAGTCGCCGGCGAAGTCGCCTCCGTTCAACCCGACCGGCGGGTCCTGGCCGGTGATCGTCACTGCTGCCACCTGCGGGTCGAGCCGCGAGCCGGTCACGACGAGAAAGCGGTCCAGCGTGAACGGGCTCACGAAGTTCGGATCGGCGCCGGTGGTGTTCCCCTGGCCTCCCGGTACAGGCCGCAGCACCCCGTCGGGTCCGAGGATCTGACCGTTCGTCAGGTCGGAGTAGCGCGGGGTGAAGGTGTCGGTGTTGTCCGTCGTACCGAAGATCTCGAAGTCGATGAATCCCTGGTCGACCAGGGTCGCCCCGGGGCCCGGCTGGCTCAGGGTCAACGCGTTGTTGTCCCAGAAGATATTGTTGAACAGCGCGAGCGGGTTGGAGAAGTCCGGGGCGGCGATCGTCACCGCCACCCCGGAGGCGGTGGTGGTCGCCGGCAGGCTCATGACGAAGCTGACGCCGGGCGTCACCGAGAGGATCATGGCCCCCGCGGGGATGCCCGGCCCCGACACGTTCTTGCCGAGGTCCCCGTTCGTGATCGCAGGATCGAGGACGAGGGTGCTGTTGTTCGTGGTGGTGGCGTTGACATCCGTGCGAGGCGACGGGAGCATCGCCTGGAACAGCGGGTCGTTGGCCTCGGCGGTCAGGCCGGCTCCGTGCGGCTTCCCGTCGGAGTTCTCCGAGGAGCCGGTGGAGGCGTTGTTAGCCACCGTGTTGTTGACGATCCGCACCTTCGAGGAGTCGTCGAGCATGATCGCCCCGCCGAGGTCGGCCGCCCCGTTGTCGAAGATCATGTTGTTGCGGATATTGATCGTCTTGTCGAGGGCGTCCTGGATGAAGATCCCGCCGCCGTCGTCGCCGCTGTAGTTCATCTGGATCAGGTTGCGGTCGACGTCGACGGGTCCGGAGCCGGTGCCGAGCCCGCCGCCAACCGGCAGCTCGGTCTGGATCGAGACCCCGGCACCGGAGTCTACTGCGTCGTTGTAGTAGACCTGGTTGTCGTGGATCTTCCCGCCGGGGCTGAGGCCCCAGTGGGAGATGCCGGCGCCGTACTCGACGCCGAAGTTCGAGCAGAAGACGCTGCTGCCGATGTTGTAGCCATCCGAACCGTAGAAGATCCCGATCCCGCCGGACGAAGTCAGGCCGCCGTTGCCGATCACGCGGTCGAATGTGACGTGGACCTCGTGGTTACGACTGCCGACGTTCCTCCTGCCCTGCATGATGTGTCGGTACGGCTGGCCGATCCCGATGCCGCCGGCGAAGACCCCGCTGTTGTTCTCGAGCACGTCGTTCGTGATCCGAACGTTGTTCGCGTAGGCCTGCAGCTGGATGCCACCTGCACCCTCGCCGCGCCCGGTCGTGAGTCCGATGCCGTCGATGCGCGCGGCCCTGAGTACGGCCGGACTGCCGTCGTCTTCGTCCATGACATCGTCGTCGCCATCGATGTCGTAGGCCCCCCTGGACTTGGCGAGGACCGTGATGTCTGCGCCACGCAGCACCGGGTGGGACGCGTCGACGCCGGCGTAAGGCGCATGCGCCGCGACGGTCACGTCGTAGGCTGCGGCGTTCTGCTGGAAGAAGCGGCCGTCGATCATCGAGCCGACCACGTGGAACCGCGGATCCTCGGGAGTACGCTGCTGAAGCTCGTGCGCACCGATGATGCCGCCGGGGCCGACGCCCTCGAGCTTCAGCGGCTTCCAGACGATCACGTTCTCGTTGTAGACACCGGGCGACAGTACGAGCAGGCTGCCGGCCGCGGCGCCATCGATCGCGTCTTGGATCGCGTGGGCGTTGCTGCCCGCAGGCGGGGGTGGCGGCACGTTCACGATCGGCGGGTTGTAACCCGAGCCAAGCACGTGGAGGGTGATGCCGTTGACCGTGGAACCGCCACCGTTCGCGTTCGCGGTGACGATCGCGAGCTGCTTTTGACCGGCCCGGAAGCCGCCGCTCACCGCCGGGATCTGGATGACGATCGTGTCCGGAATGCCGGGGGGCCCGGAGCTGCCTTGCGTCCAGCTCACGATGCCGCCGTTCGCACGGGTGAGGATCGTGACGTTACCGCTGGCAGCATCGGTGAGCGTCACGCGTCCGCCCGTAGCCCCTGCCGGACCCGGTGTGCCGATGAAATCGGCGGCGATCGTGATGCGTCGGGCGGAGCCCGATTGGCTCGAGGTCACATAGGGTCTGGAGACCTGCAGCAGCTCGGGCCTGATCGGGACGGGGGGTGAAGGATCCGAATATGGGGGAAACTCGCAGCCGGTGCCGGAGATCGGGTCGAGAGGCAGGTCGAGCTGGGTGCTCAGGCCGGGCCAGGCCTCCGCAGGCGTTGTGGCGACGAGCAGGTTCGGTTCGAAGTTCGCGTTGGGGTGTTCCTTCGTGCCGGGGTCATCCACGGTGACGAGATACATGCCCGGACAGGGCCCCTGCGGGATCGGGCAGTTGAGGGTTTCCGTCGAGGGCACCAGCACCTCGAACGAGCCGTCCGGGCTGGTCGTCACCGTCTTCAGCAGGCGCCAGCGGTCGGGGGTGTACGGCTGGTTGACGTTGGGCACGGTGTCCACCCGCGCGTAGATGCCGACCGGGATGCCCCCGATCGGGCGCGGCTCCCCGTACCAGGGGGACGCCGGGTTGCGCTCGAAGTAGATGTCGTTGAAGACCTGTCCCACCAGGCGGCCGGGCTCCGCGACGTCTCCGGCTCTGGTGTCGTTCGGGTCCGTCCCGTTGGGGTCTGTGTTGAAGTTCGACATCATGAAGAAGTCGGCGTTGGCGTTCTGCCCGTTCTGCAGCACGACCAGGTGCTTGTCGCACAGGGGGGCTGACGGGCTGGTGCTTTGGTCGCCCGTGTAGAAGACGCTTCTCGGGGTCAGCGTGGACTGGTCGATGACGTGGTCGTCGCCGACGCAGGGCGGCGGGGGGATCTGCGGCGCGAAGTGGTTGCCCAGGTCCACGTTGACGTCTTCTTCCTTGACGATGCGGTAGAGGCAGCCAGTGGTGTTGCCGGGCACGTCTCCCTTCCCCGCCGTGACGTTTACGTCACCCGCCGGCAGGCCGGGGTTGTTGCAGTCACGGTTGTCCGTCAGGTCCTTGGGCATGATCACGTGCGTGATGTAGTCACCGGCGACGAGCGGGACCGGGTCGCCGCCACCGATGCAGGTGCCGTTGTCGGCCACCATGTCATACCCGTTCGGGCAGTAGTCGGCGAAGGCGTAGCCGCCGTCGAAGGCGCCGTCCTTGGTCTGCTCACCGGTGAGCGGAACCTCCAGGCAGTTCGGCCCGATCTTCGGGTTGAACTGTGCGGTGACGTCTGCTCCGCCGAAGTCCCTGATCGGGTTGCAGCTCTGGGTGAACGAGTTGCCGTTCGGTTGCGGGTCCTGACTGGTGTTCGGCTGCTGCCAGTGGTCGGTGACGTACTTGTTCACGATGACGTCGTCGGTCGTGTTGGTCAGCCCGTCCGAGCCGGGGGTCTCCAGGTACACGGTCACATCGGGGATCGCCGGCTCGTAGTCCTCGTGAACCTGGAACCGCGCGTGGAACTCGTTGCGGGTCGTGGCGAAGTAGGTGATGCCGACGATCTGGCCCGGCGTGCCGGGCGCGTAGTCACGCTTGCCCCAGTCCACGGTCGCGCGGTGGCCCTCGAGCAGGAGCTGGTTGGTAAGAAGGCCGCCGCCCTGGTCAACCGGGATGCACGGGTTGGCCGGGGGGGTCGCGTCGCAGGATGGGATCACGGCTCCCGTGTGCTCGTCATGTACCGAGGGACCCGGGTAAGCAGAGAAGCGGGCGAAGCCCTGCTCATTGATGATCCACCGGCCGAGCGCGCCGCCCTCGGCCATCGGGTACTCGTAGTAGCCGCTTGGGTCGGTGAAGGTGGATTCCTTGATCGAGCCGTCCCGCCAGCGCTGGTCCATGTCGGTGTTGGCGATGGTCGGCTCGCCCGGATCCATCTGGCCGTTCCCGTTCAGGTCCTTGTAGACGTGGCCGCTGAGCCAGCCGAACCAGCGGGAGACCCCGATCCCGACCTCGCCGTTATCGGAGGTGTCGTTCACATCGACGGTCTCTCCGTCCGCGACGGTCACGGGCTTGAACCGCATGATGTAGGTGAGTTGCTCGTCCCAGATGGCCAGGTTGTAGGTCCCGGCCGGGACGTTTTGGATGTCGAAGTTGCCTTGCGCGTCTCCTTGACCGACGAACACGGTCCGGTCGGTCGTCGCGTCGGAGAGCGCGACGTACGGGTCCTGCACTGCCTCGTCGTACGTGCCGGTGGTGTACGGGGCCCATTCGACCCAGTTGCGGGCCGTGCCCATGATCTCACCCGTCCCAGGGTTGGCCCAGTCCATCGGGGCGCAGACGAAGCCGAACCAGTACGCGGTGCGGATGGTGGGCGGCTCCCACAGCTGCTCGCCGGGCGCGCCGGTGCCGTCGCTGCCCTCCTCGACCGGGGCCATCAGGGACAGGCCCCCGTCGATCGTCGTGGTCTGGTACCACTGGCTGTTCGGATCGTCGTTGCAAGGCCCGTCCGGAGGGACCACATCGATGAAGTAGGTGGCCGGACCGAGGTTGTCGATCTGGGCGAAGCCGAGGGTCGCGGGATCGCTGGAGGTGATGCACTCGCCGCCGCACAGCGGGTTGTTGTTGTAGTCGACGGTGACCTTGCTGTCCGTCTGCTCGTCCAGCGTGACCTTGAAGCCTCCGAGCCCGGCCTCCTCCGTGTCCGGGGCGCCGTTCGTCCATGCGTTGTCGTTGAACACGAAGACCCTGATCTTGCCCAGCGGCAGCGGGTGGGCGTCGCTCTGCTCGGTCAGGTCGATCGTTTCGGTGAGCGTGCCGTTGCCGGCGTCGAACGCGGCGTCGTCTGGGAGCGTGAAGTACGCGCCCCACATCTTGTGATCGGGTGCGCGCGCCGAGATCAAGTAGCGCCCGTCGGGCAGCGTGAAACTGTTGCGGCCCTCGTCGCCCTCGCGAACGATCGGGCTATTGCTCTCGGTGCTGAGCGCCAGCGGGTTGCTCGGCAGCTTCGTGTTGTCGACGTTGACGATGAAGTTGAAGTGCGCGAGAGGGTCCTTGGACGCGAAGTCACGCCCGTTTACCGTGACCGTGCAGGTGCCGGCATGGAGGGCGGGATCGCCGGTGCCGCAGCTCGAGGCGGCCCGGGCCACCGGGTTGGCGGACAAGAGCCCCGCGATGAGGGCCAGGGTAGTTCCCAGGCCGATGGCACTGCGGCGGCTCGAGGCGGGGGGCCGCCACCAAGCACTCGATCTCCTGGTTCCCGCTTCCCGAGACTCCCGCAAGCTCGTTTCCTCCCTCTCGAGATGCAATAAGGGCGACCATTCCGCTTCGCGCGGCTGGGTCGCCCTTCCGGTCGTGTCCGTGTAAAGGCTATGTCTTCGGTTCCGCGAGATCCGTTGCTCGGCAAGGGATCACGGGCTCACATCTTCGTCGGCGTCACCCCCCCGATACCTCCGTCCCGGGTAGGCGGCCCCTCCCGACGATCGGTCCCGTCACCTGGACGGTGAACCCATCTCGCGTCAATCGGAGCGTCAGCATGGCTCCAGGCTTCGCCTCCCCGATGAAGTCGATCATCTCCCGCATCAGAACCGCCCCCACCGCATCGGCAAACACGATGGCCCACCGCGTCAACGTGGGGAGGCTTTGAGCCTCCGACTCCTCCTCTGCATGGCTCTGCATCGTCTCCGGCGGCCCCCGTTTGCCGTAGCTCACCTCCCCTACCTCGGGTGGACGTATGAGTTATGGCGCAACCGCTCCGCATGAGTCAACCGCCAAAAGGCGGGAATTCCTGGCGAACCCGATCGCTCACCCGGGAACGAAGCTCATGCGAACGATCCGGCGGTTGTTCTCGCGGTTCGGATCCACGATCACGACGTGCTGCCAGGTCCCGAGCACGAGCCGTCCGTCTTCCACGGGGATCACGAGCGACGGCGGGACGAACACCGGGAGCAGGTGATCGCCGCCATGCCCGACCGAGCCGTGGCGGTGACCGTATCGGTCGTCGCGAGGGAGGAGCCGTTCCAACGCTTCCTCCAGGTCCTCCTCCGACCCGGCCCCCGTCTCCATCAGGGCCACCCCGGCCGTGGCATGAGGCAGGAACACGTTGACCAGACCGCTCTCGCCGTCCTCGGCCGCGAACCGCATGACGTGATCGGTCACGTCGGTGACCCGGCGACCCCGGGTGTCGACCTCGAGCTCCGCCGTACGCATCTCTTCCGGAAGCGTATCCTCCAACGACACCCCAGGCCCGAGGAGGAGCCATTGGAAACCGACCCCGTCTGCGGGATGCAAGTCGACCCCGACACGGCCGCGGCGGCCTGGGAGTACGAGGGCACGGTGTACTACTTCTGCTCCGTGGGCTGCCTGGAGGACTTCAAGAAGGACCCCGGGGCATTCGTCGGTGGAGCCAAGCGCAAAGAGATGTGACTCCTCGGCCCTAGGTCGTCCTACGCGACCCAGCCTTCGGCCAGCTGCTCCGTGTGCGTTCCCTCGACGAACGCGCTGAACGACTGCGGCCACGCGAACGTCGGCCACAGGTAGTGCACGCGACCCTCGGTGGGACGGTAGGCGGCCGTGTACAGCGTTCCCCATCCGTTCTGGTAGGCGGTGCTGAACAGCGGCGGATGCAGGAAGGACGCCGCGAATGCCTCCGGCGTGACGCCGGGGTCTTCCAGCAGGCCCAGCACGAAGGCCTCCCGTTCGACGGTCCGGCTGGCTTTCGCCTGCTCCGGCCACTCCACCAGGCCTTGATGGTTGGTCGCCACCGGGAACGCCCGGAAGATGGGCTCTCGGTCCGGCGAGAGATAGGCAGTAAGAAGGCCGCCGTGACGATCGACCATCGTGAGGTTGTGCGCGAGGTTGTAGGGAATGCGGGAGAGGACCGAGCGGCACTCCTCCACCGTTTCGCAGAGCTCCAGGAGGTACCGAACGACCAGCGGGATGCCGAAGCCGTCGCCCAGCACGCGGCGCCCTCCGAACGTGAGCGACACGGCGAGCCCAGCCTCGTTCATCCCGTCCAGGAGCCCCCACCCGCCGTCGGTCATCCCGATGACGCGAGCGCCCATCATGCAGCTGTGGAAGATCAGCCCCTCCAGCCGGGAGGGCGCGTAGTCGTAATTGCGGACCAGCATGGGCGCGCTCCGCGCCCACGCGCCCTGCGAGCACCCCGCCAGGTAGGGGGGCGGCTTGTACATCGCGAGCATCCGGGCCGCCAGGTCACCCCCGCCGGCCAGGTCGACCAGCTGCTCGTACACGGGCATCAACTCGGGCATGTGGGCCCGGAGCATCCGCACGGCCGTGGCATAGCTCGGCCGGGCAGCCTCCCCTTCCTGAAGGAACCACTGCCGATAGGTGGGCCAGAGGTCCTCGAAGTAGGTCTGCCACTTCGGCCCGACCTCGAGCTCCTCCATCGTCCGGAACGTGAACGGGATCGTGCGCATCGGATCTACAGCATCTTGAACCCGAACGGCTCCGGAGCCGGTAGCGGTTCCAGGATCTGATCCCCGACCGGGATGCCGGTGAACTGGGCCTTGATGCCCTCGATCCACCGCCGGGCCCGGTCGGTCAGCTCGTGCTCCCCGGTCATGAGCCGGCCGCGGGTCACCAGGATGCCGAGATCGGCGCCCCGGTATCGGTAGCCCCCGGCTGCCGCGATGCGCAGGTAGAACGCCTCGCTCTCGTCCGCCACGGTGTGCCAGTCGGTCTCACGTCGCTCGAACCGGATCTCGCTGCCGTCCCCCGTCCGCCAGATCCCCGATGCGGGGGCCGCGGTCAGGAGTTCGGTGTCCTCCTCGGTTTGCTTGAGGATGAACTGACTCCATGCGTCGATATTCGCGGGCTGGGCCCACCGTTCGTTGAGCTCCTGGACGTCGATGTCGTAGTCGACGTCCATGAACTCCAGCAGGTGGAACAGGAACAGCGGCATGTCCCCGTAGGCCACGGCGGTCACGTTTGTGATGCTGGAGGCCCCGGTGACGCGGGGGTTCAGCTCCCCCAGCCACATCTCGCCGGTCATGGCGTCTGCCAGGAAGTCGAGCTCGAAGTAACCGCGGTACCCCTCCCGCCGAAGGCGCTCGCCCATCGCGATGGTGCGCTCGCGGGCCAGCGTCCGCTGTTTCTCGCTGAGAACAGACGGTCCGACGTCGTTGCCGCACCACCCGCCGCCGTAGGGGGTGAGCTCGGAGAACCCCGTGAGCTCCGCCATCAGCGGCCCCACGAGGGTGCCGTGCCGGGTGATTACACCCTCGATGGCCGTCTCTCGGGGCTCGATCCGCCTCATCACCTTCAGCTCCTGACCCTCCATCTTCTTCTTCACCTTGTTGAACTCCTTGGAGTTCTTGATGAAGAACGTGGTCTGCCCGGAGTCGCCGTACGGGGTCTGGACGACCAGGTCGGTCCCCAGCCCGGCCGACGATGCGAGCGCCTTCAGCTCGGTCCACGAGGCGGCTCGGCCCATGATGTTGGGGACGCTCGGCACCCCAGCGTCGTTCCCCAGGTCCGTCGTCACGATCTTGGAGTCCAGCCGGTGCCGGAGGGCCGCCGGCGGGAACGCCACCTCCAGTCCCAGTTCCTTCGCCAGCCCCTCGGTCTCCTCGTCGAACATCAGGAACGCCGCCTTGCCGGTCCCGCGCTCCCTCACGTAGTCGGCGACCTCCTTGTGAGCCAGGAGGTAGTTGCAGATCTCCTCGATCGACTCGAACGCTCGAGGCTCCCGCTCCTCCGGCACGAACACGTGCGGGTGGAAGCCGTCGAAGCAGTCGTGGTAGTTGATGAACCGGAAGTTCCGGACCCACCGGTCGATTCCGAGCAGGTTGAATGGCGTGGCCGACACGAAGTAGACCGGGATCTCGTTGGTTCGGAAGAACCGTCGGATCTCGGCGATGCCCCGGAGGGTAGTGTGGGTCTTCGCGACGCCGAACGTCGTGGGGCCCGGCTCCGGGCCCCACGTCGGCCTCATCGGGGGCTCGACCCGAGCCGGGCGTGCGTCGTCGCGGAACCGCCTCACCGCGTACCCGACGGCTCCTGCAATCGCGCCGGCGAATGCCAGGCGCCGGATCAGCCGGTCAGCCCGCACCAATCCCGGATGAACAGGCCCATCACCTGGGCGGTCTGCACCACAGACGGAAGGTACACCCGTTCGTCCACTCCGTGCGCCCGCTCGGCGTAGGGGCCGAAGCACACTGCCGGCGTGCCGCCGTACAAGCCGAACACACGGGCGTCGGTGGTGCCGGTGGTAGCCACGAGGGCCGGGGGATCTCCGGTGCCTCGTGCGAACGCGTTCGCGAGCGAGGTGACCAGCGGCGCGTCGGTGGCGATCTCGTATCCCTCGCAGGCGAACCCGCCGTAGTGGACCTCGGGAGGGTGGGAGAAGATGGCGGGATCCTCGGCGGCGGTTTCGGCGACCACCGCCTCGATCTGGTCCTGCAGGTCCCGTACCCGCATCCGCGGGTACAGCGCGATGCGGTACGACGTCTCGCACTCACCGGGAACCGTCGAGGCCCAATCGCCGCCCTGGATGGCCCCCACATTCAGATTGATGGGATGCGCGAACCGCTCGTACGGCGGGGGCGGGTCGAGGTTGAGCTGCGACTCGAAGCGGCGCAGCGCCTGCATGATCGCGTAGCTTTTCTCTATGGCGTTCGGGCCGACGGCGTGTTCCGCGGCGTGGCCAGCGACGCCCTTGACCTTCACCCTGAACCACAACACGCCGACCTGCGAGGTCGTGATGGCGGCACCGAAGGGCTCGGCGATGATGGCCGCGTCCGCCGTGTATCCCGCCAGCAGACAGGCCAGCGTCCCGTTGCCGCCGCATTCCTCCTCCACCACGGATTGGAGATGCACGGGAGCGCCCGGCGACAGCCCGAGCCTCTTCAGACCGCGGACGGCCCCCGTCATGGCGGCCAGGCCGCACTTCATGTCGGCGGCCCCCCGGCCGTACAGCCAGTCACCGTCGCGCCGCGCATGGAACGGCGGGCTCTTCCACTGCCCGACCGGTTCGGGAGGAACCACATCGATGTGGCCATTCAAGATCAACGACCGGCCGCCCCCGTCGCCGCTCGGCTCCCAGGTGGCCACGAGGTTCTCCTTGTCCCGGACGTCCCAGTCGAAGGGCGCGTGTCCCTGGTGTCCCCTGATGGCCTCCGGATCCATGGGAACGCCGACGGGGTCGAGGTCCATCTCGGCGAACGCTTCCCGCATGACGTCCTGGCCGGGCTGCTCGTTCCCCAGGACGGTGGGCGCCTGCACGAGTCGGGCCAGCAGGTCGACCATCCAACCGGCCTCCGCCTCGATGGCCGCGAGGATCTTCCGCTCATCCGCCGACGGCTTCGTCCGCACGAATGCGGGCGGCGGCTCCCCCAGGCCATCGTGCACCAGCGTGGGCGGAACCGCGAGATCGGGAGCGGACACTCGGGCGCCGCCGTAGCCGGCAGGCACGCCGCCATCCGCGGCGAAGGGAACGGGCAACTGGTCCACAACGAGCCAGCCTACCAACGGCTCGCACCGCGGACCGCGGGCCCGTTTGACGCAGTGGCGTAAGTATGTAATCTTACTGACATAAGCCTACACGGGAGGCCACGCACGATGGCGAGCGCTTCGCAGGAACTTCAGGGGTGGTTCGCGGGCCGGATCCCCCCGGGGTGGTTCACTGGGGCACCGGAGGTCCGGGCCGACCGGGAGGAGATCCTGGTGGTGGGCGACCTCTCGGAGCCGGAGCTCCCGGCAGACGCCAATGAGGAGGCGAGGGCCGCAGCCGGGTCCGCCCGGATCGGCGGATTCCGGGAGGACACCCGGGGTCAGCGCATGCGGATCGCCGAGGAAGCCCAGCACCGGTTCCGCCGGAAGGTCTCGTGGGGGGCTCGCTGCGGCGGCGAAGAACGGTTGTTCACCTCGCTCTCGATCCCGGCAATGACCCGGCTGCGGATGCCGGAGCGAGAGGTGCTCGACACACTGGTCGATGCCGGGGTGGCCAGGTCGCGCAGCCACGCGCTCGCATGGTGCGTCGGCCTGGTGGCGCAGAAACAGGATGAGTGGTTGCGGGATCTCCGGGAGGCCCTCACCCACGTGGAGAAGGTTCGCGCGGAAGGGCCGGAGGGCTAGACCTACTCGGCGCCCAGGCCCATCCGGTACAGGCGCTGCCCGCGCCCGTGGTCGAACAGGACAACCTCCTCGACGCCGTTCTCCGCGAGATCGCGCCAGCAGTTCCCCATCCAGTCCTCGGCGGTCTCGGCGTCGGAGAAGTGCCGGGAGCGGCCGACCTCTTCACCGCTCCCGTCGATGTAGGTCCACGCGAACATCAGCGCCTCCAGATGGCCTCGGTCGTGCCAGCCTCTCTGCTCGCCAGGTCCGACGTCCCACACGGCCCAGCAGGGTAGCGCACCACCGACCCCATTCCATCCAACGAACGGCCGGAATCTCGGGTCGATGGCCTGGGACCGATCGTGCGGCCCCTCCGCAGGCTCAAGGTTCGGCGCGCCTCCGCCGACACCGGAAGTATGACCCGTGCATGGCCCCTTCGGACTAGTCTCATCGCGTCCCTCCTGGTCACGGGCTTGCTGGTGAGTGGCTCCCCCAGCGGGGCGGCGAGACGGGCAGGCGGCGAGATGGGTTCCGGCCCGGCCTCGTGGCAGCCACCGGCGCCCAGCGGGACCGAGCTTCGGACCGCCGCGATGATCACCTGGAACGACGTCCCCGACAGCTTCTGGGCCACCCGGGCCATCGACTTCGTTGGCGGGACCTACGACTGGATGCGCGACTACGCCCCTGCCGTCGACGGCACCTACCCCTTCTACCCGAACAAGCTCGAGAAGCGGAAGCTCTTCGTACGAGCCGTCGTGAAAGCGTTCGCGCCGGATGCGCAGCCCGATCCCAACCTCACGTTCCCCGACCTTGCGAGCGACGACCCGTTCTTCCCCTACGCGAACGTCGCCGCGAGCAACGGGTGGCTGTGGACGGGCCCTACCGGGAACTTCCGGCCGGACGAACCGGTGACGATGAGCCAGGTCCACCGCGCGCTCGTGAAGGCGCTCGGGTTCGGGGACATCGCGACGGGCTTGAACCAGATCCACACGACGGGCGGGTACGTGTTCCCCCACAAGGGTGGGTTCGGGACGCTGCTGCTCGGGATGCGGATGGGGCTCCGGTACAACCACAGCGACGAGTCCCTGGACGTCGGGCCGGCGAGCGCGATGCCCCGGTCGGAGGTGGCCTACTCGCTGTGGAAAGCGGCCAACATGCCTTCATGGATGCATGACTCTCTCCTCCCGTACCAGACGATCGAGCTGCCGTGGATCCCCAAGGCCAGGCTTCCGATCGTGGAGTGGGGCATCAGATACGTGGGCTACCCGTACGTGTGGGGCGGCGAGTGGGATCAGGCCACGGGGAACGGGTACTGCTGCGGCTCGCAACCCGTCGGCGGCTTCGACTGCTCAGGACTGACCTGGTGGGTGATCAAGCGCGCCGCGGGGAGCTGGGACAACGCGCCGCCCCGGCCGTACGAGGGCTGGAATCTGCCGGAACGTACGTCCGCTTCCATGGCGGCCGTCGGAGAGCGGGTGTGGCGGTTCGACGACCTCGTCCCCGGTGATCTGATGTTCTACGACGGCGACGGCGATGGGACCGTCGACCACGTCGACGTGTACCTCGGGAACGGCTGGTCCGTCGACTCCTCGAGCGGCATGGGAGGCGTGACGATCCTCCAGGTCGACTCGGGGTGGTATCGCGACCACTTCGTACATGGCCGCCACCTCAACGGCTAGTCGCGGGGATCCAACCCTGGCACAGGATCGGGCCGGGGCTCAGCCGGCGCTGAGCTCGTCTTCCAGTATCGCCCGTTCCTCGTCGGTCAGCGGTCGGGACCTGCCGGTCTGCGCATCGCGCGGCACAACGACCGACTCCGACTCGGCGACGAGCGTCCCGTCGAGCTTGCGGATCTCCTCACGGGTCCGGACGCTGGACCTACCGTAGCCATCCAGCCGGCACCGAACCGCGATCTCGCCGTCGTCCAGGGTCAGCTCCTTCCGGAAGTCGATCCCCACGTGGGCCAGGACGAAGTCCCACGTGTCCCCAACCCTGCCCAGGGTCTTTTGGACCCACTCGTCGCGGCATTCCTCCAAGTAGTTCAGGAACACGGCGTTGTTCACGTGGCCGTAGGCGTCCATATCTCGCCACCGGAGTTGGATCTTCTTCTCGTGCATGTGTGTGCTCAGGACCCCTCGTCGATCCGGTCGACCTTGACACCCTGCTCGACCAGCCAGGCCACCGCCGCGGCCACGTCCTCGTCGGCGCCCTCGAGATCCAGGATGATCCAGGCCGAACGCTCGTCGATGTTGGCCCGGCGGATGTTGGGCACCAGGCCGAACTGCGTGCCCATACGGTGAACCATGGGCTCCTGCACGAGGCGCTCGGGGAACGTCAGGTGGAACGTCGCCTTGCTCACGGCGTCCCTTCGGGGTTCATGGAACCCGACCGGAACCCCTCGAGATCGAGCGTGACGTACCGGTAGCCGAGCGCCTTCAGTGCTGCGACCACTCGGTCCCGAACGCCGGGGTCGGCCAGCCGAGGGAGGTCGGCGACCTCCACCTCCACCCGGGCCAGGTCCTCGTGAACCCGGACCCGACACTGCCCGAACCCGAGCTCTTTCAGGAGCCGTTCCGCGCGACCCACCCTGGTTAGCTCCTCCACCGTGATCCTCACACCGAACCGTATGCGGGAAGACAAGCACGCCGAGGCCGGCTTGTCCCACGTGGAGATGCCGAGTTCCCTCGCAGCCTCCCGGACATCCGCTTTCGTCATGCCCGCCTCGACCAGCGGATGGCGAACCGCACGCTGGGCGGCGGCCCGCAGCCCGGGCCGGAAGTCGCCGAGGTCGTCCAGGTTGGCGCCGGAGACCACGAGGGGCAGGCCTTCTTGGCGTGCGACCTCGGCCAGCACGTCGTAGAGCTCCGACTTGCAGTGGTAGCAGCGGTCGATCCCGTTCGCGAGGTAAGCCTCCCTCGCGACTTCGTGGGTCCGGACCGTGAGGTGGCGCACACCGATCTCCGATGCCACCCGGCGGGCCTCCTCCAACCCCCCCGGCGGAAGCGAGGGAGAGACGGCGGTCACGGCCAGGGCCCGGCCTCCGAGCGCCCGCGCGGCCACTGCGGCGACCAGCGTGGAGTCCGTCCCCCCCGAGTAGGCGACGACGGCGCCGCCGGTGCCGGCCAGCACGCGGTGCAACCCTTCGAGCTTCACGGAGACGGCGGTGACGACCATCCGGAGGGATTCTGCCACGGATGAGGAAGCGGGCCCGGCCGTTGTCTGCGGCCGGGCCCGCTTCAGTGGAGAGAGGGGGCTCCACCCCCACGTTCGCCGTGCTCGAGGCCGTGGTTCATTCCGGCACTGGAACGCCGAGAGGAACGAAAACTAGAACTCGTCCATCCCGCCGCCCGGCATGGCCGGGGCCTTCTCCTTCTCCGGCCTGTCCGCCACCACGGCCTCCGTGGTGAGGAACAGCGCCGCGATGGAGGCCGCGTTCTGAAGCGCGGACCGGGTGACCTTGGTCGGATCGATGATCCCCGCCTTGAACATGTCCTCGTAATCGCCGGTCGCGGCGTTCAGGCCGGTGCCGGGATCCATGTTCCGGACCTTCTCTACCACCACGCCGCCCTCCAGGCCGGCGTTGGCAGCGATCTGCTTCAGCGGTTCCTCGAGGGCCCGTCGCACGATGGCGGCACCGGTGGCCTCGTCGCCATCGAGGTCGACCTTGTCCAGGGCCAACTGAGCCTGGAGCAGGGCCACGCCGCCGCCGGGCACCACACCCTCCTCGACGGCGGCCTTGGTCGACTGCACGGCGTCCTCGATCCGGTGCTTCTTCTCCTTCAGCTCGACCTCGGTGGCCGCTCCCACCTTGATCACAGCGACGCCCCCGGAGAGCTTGGCCAGCCGCTCCTGGAGCTTCTCCCGGTCGTAGTCGGAGTCGGTCTTCTCGATCTCGGACTTGATCTGGTTGACCCGACCCTTGATGTCCTCGTCCTTGCCGGCGCCCTCGACGACCGTAGTGTCATCCTTGGTCACCACGAACTTCCGGGCCTTGCCCATCAGGTCGAGGGTGGCGTTCTCGAGCTTCAGCCCGACCTCCTCGGACACGACCGTACCGCCCGTCAGGATCGCGATGTCCTGGAGCATGGCCTTGCGACGATCCCCGAAGCCGGGAGCTTTCACCGCGACCGAACGGAACGTGCCGCGGATCTTGTTCACCACGAGGGTGGCCAAGGCTTCGCCCTCAACGTCCTCGGCGATGACGGCCAGCGGCTTGCCGGTCTGCATGACCTTCTCGAGGATCGGCAGCAGGTCCTTCACCGCCGAGATCTTCGAGTTGACGATCAGGATGTACGGCTCCTCCAGCACCGCCTCCATGCGCTCGGGGTCCGTGATGAAGTAGGGCGAGATGTACCCCTTGTCGAATCGCATGCCCTCGACCAGTTCGAGCTCC
>JAHEXX010000050.1 GCA_023251895.1 bacterium | reverse complement strand
GCGTTTCTCGTCCGACGACGGATTTGTGCGCAACCGGTGGGAGCAGGTCACGGCCGCGCTGGAGTGGTGTGACCGATACGGGGACCGCGACGGCGACGGGTACATCGAGTACCAGACCCGCTCGTCCCAAGGTCTGGGGAACCAATGCTGGAAAGACTCCTGGGACGGCATCCAGTTCTCCGACGGGAGCATCCCGTACCTGCCGATCGCGACGGCCGAGATCCAGGGGTACGTGTACGACGCGAAGCTGCGGGTCGCCCAGATGGCGGAGAGCCTCATGGGAGACGTCGAGCTCGGCGCGCGCCTCCGGAAGGAGGCAGACCGGCTCTTCGAGAGGTTCAACCAGGACTTCTGGTCGGAGGACAAGGGCGGGTACTACGTCGCCGGCCTGGACGGCGACAAGCGGCAGATCGATACGGTCACCTCGAACATGGGTCATCTCCTGTGGTCGGGCATCGTGCCGGAGGATCGGGGCAGGATCGTCCGGGACTCCCTGATGTCCGAACGGATGTTCTCGGGCTGGGGTGTGCGTACCCTGGCCGACGACGAAGGCGGATACAACCCGATCGGCTATCACGTCGGCACGATCTGGCCCCACGATAACGCGATCGTCGCGATGGGGCTGGCCCGATGCGGGTTCCGCGACGAGGCCAACCGTGTCGCGCTGGCCCAGCTGGAGGCGGCTTCGTTCAGCGATTTCCGTCTGCCGGAGGCCTTCGCCGGGTTCGATCGCAGCCTCGGGCGGTTCCCGGTTCCCTATCCAACGGCCTGCAGCCCGCAGGCCTGGGCCACCGGCGCGCCGTTCGTCTTCGTGAGGATCATGCTGGGACTCGAGGCGCACGACGGCGAGGTGACCGTGGACCCGTACGTGCCCCAGGAGATCGGCAGGGTGTACGTCCACGGGATGCACGCCTTCGGAACGCACTGGGACGTCGAGGCCATCGGCACCAACGGTCACGTCCGCCTGACGCATTAGGCGCGGGACTCAAGGCACACGGGAACCGGGTCGACCGCTGGGGGTCCGTCACCGCACGCAGCCGTACCGTGACGACGGTGTCAGTCGGAGGGCTAGCCGGGACGCCCGGCGCCGACGTAGTACTGCCACGTCACTGAGCGGATGGCCGCAACGTCGCCGGGGTGGTTCGCGTCGATCATCCGGCCTCCGCCCACGTACAGCCCGACGTGGTGGATCGGGGAGTAGAAGAACAGGAGGTCGCCGGGTTGGAGCTGGTCCTGGGGGACCTTGGGGAGCACGGAGTACTGCGCCGCCGACGAGTGGGGGAGCGACACGCCGCCGTGGGCCCAGGACCACATCGTGAGCCCGGAGCAGTCGAATCCCGTCTGAGGACTGGAGCCGCCCCACGAGTACGGCGTGCCCAGGACCGAGTAGGCGGCGTTGATGGCGGCCTGTGCCGCCGCCGTGTTCGCGGGCGGCGGGTTGCCGCTGGTCTGGCCGGTGATGCCGGTGATCTGTGCGGCGGCCTCCGCGAGCGCGCGCCGGTGTGCCCGGCGGATCGCCTGGTTGATCCGGCCGATCAGGGCCCGCTGGTCACCGATGGCCGACCGGATCTCGGCCTTCTGGCCGGCTAGCTTCGCGACGATCTGGCGCTGCTCGTCGAGCGCCTTGGCGTATTCTCCGGCCGCCCACTGCGCCTCCTGCTCCGCGGTTTGGGCTTCGTTCGCGAGGTCCGTGTCGTTCTGGGCCAGCGACTCCATGAACTGCAGGCGATCCGAGAAGTCGGACAGGGTCTGGGCCCCGAGCAGCAGGTTCACCTGCAGGCCCATGCCCTGGTACGCGAGGGAAGCCCGGCTGGCCAGATCGGCTCTGGCCCGGGAAGCCCTGGCCCGCGCGTCCTGCATGGCGGCCTTGGCCTCGGCCAGCCTGGACCGGACGGCTTCCAAACGGACCCTGGCCTGGTTGTACTGCTCGACCAGCAGCGAGAGCCGGTCGTTCAGCGCGTTGAGCTTGGCCTCCGCGGCCCTCAGGTCGGACCGGCTGGGAGTGGCGGAAGAGAGGGTGGCGATGCCGAGGGAGGCGGACACGACGATGGCGACGGCTACCGAGAGCCGGGCGAGGCGACCGCGCGTACCGCTCATTTCCCTCCTGCTCAAACGAAAGGCTGCGGGGGAGCAGCCTCGGCCCAGGCTACCGAGGTGCTCCGGAAGGCGTCAAACACCTTTTCGAACACGTGTTCCCATAGTCGACGGGGGGGGAACCGACCGGTGTGGTCGGGACGGCGGGATTTGAACCCGCGACCTCAGCGTCCCGAACGCTGCGCGCTACCAAACTGCGCCACGTCCCGTGTCGGCCAGTCTAGCGAACGGCGGGCGCGTCCCGGCTCCCGCCGGTAGTGTTCAGCCGTCTGGGCACCGGACAAGGAGACGAACGAGCATGCTGATCCTCGCGTACCTGCGTTTCGTGCTGAAGCCGGATGCCGACCGGGAGGCCTTCGAGCGTGACCTCGCGGCCGTGCGTCGTCTGGCCCAGGACCAGCCCGGCTTCCACTGGGGCGAGATCGGGCGGGATCCCTGGGACGACCGGACCTACATCGTGGTCTCGGAGTGGGACGAGGTCGACCAGGTCCGGGCCTACGAGCACCACCCGGAACACGAAGCCATCATGGGCCGCTGGGAGGAACGGTACGCCGAGGCCTTCCAGCATCGGCGCTTCGTGCCCTGGATCCGGCCGGCCCCCCCGGAGCCGGCGTCATGAGGGTCGGCATCCTGTGCCCCCCGTGGCTGGCCGTCCCGCCCAAGGGCTACGGCGGTATCGAGTGGGTGGTGGCCATGGAGGCCGACGGCCTGGCCGAGGCGGGCCACGACGTCACACTGTTCGCGACCGGTGACTCGCTCACGAAGGCGAAGCTCGAGTACGTCTTCGCGGAGGCCCCCGGCTCGAAGCTGATCAACGACATCGTCTTGGACACGACCCACACGATGTTCTCGCTGCGAGGCGTCCGGGAGCGGTTCGACGTGCTGCACGTCCACTCGCCGTTCTCGGCCCTGGCGGCCAGCGTGGAGACCGGCGTTCCCACGGTGCACACGCTCCACGGTTCGTTCACGCCGGACATGGACCGGCTGTTCGGGCTGGTCGCCGATCGGGCCTGGTTCGTGGCCATCAGCGAGGCCCAGAGGCGCCACAACGAGTCGCTCCGGTACGCGGGCGTGGTCTACAACGGGATCGACATGGACTTCTACTCGCTCCAGGCGGAGAAGGAGGACTTCGTCCTGTTCCTGGGGCGGGCCGCCCCGGAGAAGGGGTGGCTGCGGGCGATCCAGGCGGCCAAGCTGGCCGGCCAGCGGCTGGTTTCGGCGGTGAAGATCGCCCATTGGACCGAGCAGGAGGAGTGGGAGAAGAACATCCAGCCCGCCCTCCCGCCGGACGCCGAGGTGATGGGGGAGATCACCCAGGACGAGAAAGTGGACCTGCTGCGCCGGGCCAAGGCGGTGCTGTTCCCCATCGACTGGGACGAGCCGTTCGGGCTGGTGATGACCGAGGCCATGGCGTGCGGGACGCCGGTCATCGCCACCTCCCGCGGTGCCGTGCCGGAGGTCATCGTCGACGGTGAGACCGGCTGGATCGTAAGCGTGGAGAGCTACGCGGAGGAGGCCGCGGAACGGCTGCGGCACCTCGGCGAGATCGACCCGTTGGTCGGCCGGGAGCGCGTGCGGCGCTTGTTCTCCAAGGAAGCGATGGTCGCCGGCTACGAGGCCGTGTTCGAGCGGGTGACCTCGAAGGGCTGAGGAGCCCGGCGGAGCTCCAGCAGCGTCGCCTCGGGCCGGCACAGGAACCGGAACGGCGCGTACTTGCTGGTCCCCAGGCCCTGGGAGACGTGGAGGAACGCCGGCTCCATCCGGATCAGCCCGGACGCCAGACGCCGGGGCAACTGGCAGTTGGTGACCAGCGCGCCGGCGATCGGCATCCGGACCTGCCCGCCGTGGGTGTGGCCGGCGACGATGAGGTCGTAGCCCAGCGCCGCCAGCTCCGGCGCCGCGTCGGGCGAGTGCATGACGGCGAACCCGAACCGCTCCGGGGCCCGACGCGGCGCCACCCTGAGGTCGTGCCAACCGATGTGCGCGTCGTCCAACCCGAGCAGCTCCACGGGCAGTCCGTCCAGCACCGTCTGGGTCCGCCGGTTCCGCAGGTGCGTCCAGCCGTCCGCCTCGAGCTCCGCCACCAGCTCCGGCGCCCGGCTGCGTGGCGTGATGCGCCTGCGGCGGTGCTTGAAGAAGTACCGGAAGGGGTTGACCGGCCGGGGCACGTAGTGGTCGTTCGAACCCAGCACCGCTATGGACGCGAGGCGCCCTCTGACCGGCTGCAAGGCGGCGACCGACTCCTCGACGGCCTCGGGCTCCCCGATGATGTCGCCGGTGATCACCGCGACGTCGGCGGGGGGCAGCCCGGCCAGGAACGAGCGCATCCTGCGGTCGCCTACGACGTAGTGGAGGTCCGACAGGTGCAGGACAGTCAGTTGCTCCGGACCCTGCGCCGGTAGGATGTCCAGGCGGTGCCGCACCAGGCGGTACCAGCGGCGCTCGACGAACACCCCGTACGCCACGCACAGCGTGCCGAGGACCAGGATCGCGAGAAGGATCGGGATGAGCACGGAGCCGAGTCTACGGTGAGCGAGGGGATCTCCCGCCTGAAAGCCCGGATCGCGGAGGAGATGAAGCGGTCGCTCAAGGCCGGCGAGAAGCTCCGCCTCGGCACGCTCCGCATGCTTTCCGCTGCCGTCACCGTTCGGGAGAAGGACGTGCTCCACGAGCTCTCCGACGACGAGGTTCGGGAAGTGGCCGCCAAGGAGATCAAGCGGAGGAACGAGGCCATCGAGGCATACGAGGCCGCGGGCCGCGAGGACCTCGCGGGCCGCGAGCGGGCCGAGCGCGAGATCCTCGCGGCCTACGCGCCCGAGCACCTGCCGGACGAAGCGGTCGACGCCCTGATCGACGAGGCCATCGCCGCGACCGGCGCGTCCGGCCCGCGCGATCTCGGCAAGGTGATGGGTTCGGTGATGGAGAAGGCCAGGGGAAAGGCGGACGGCGCCGCCGTCCAGAAGAAGGTCCGGGCCCGCCTCGGCGGCTGAGGGCGTGGGGGCCGGCCCGACTCCCCGCTAGGGGCCTACCTTGCCCACCTCGATCGTGACGACCGTGCGCTCCGGCACCTTGTCCCCGGCCGCCGGGGTCTGGGTCTGCACGATGCCCTTCTGGGTGACGTCGGTCACGTCGACCATGACGACCAGGGGCTTCAGCCCGGCGGCCCGCAGCGCGGCCAGCGCGTCGGCCTTGGTCATGCCCACGACGTCGGGCACGACGGTCTTCGGCGGATGCCCGGTGCTCACGCTGATCTCGACCAGCGAGCCGAGCACCAAATTCGTGCCCGCGCCGGGGGACTGGGCGACCACCGTTCCCTTGGGCTCGGCGGAGTTCACCTTCACGACCTTCGACGAGAACCTGGCGGCCGCCAGCGTCCTCTGGGCCTCCTCGGCGGTCATGCCGACGACCTTCGGCACCTGACCCCGTGGCGGAGCCGGCGGGGCCTCGAAGCCTTCGATCGGCACGCCTTGCAGTATCCGCACCATGTAGTCGTGCCAGATCGGGGCGGCGACGGTCCCGCCGAACACCGAGTACCCGTAGTAGTTCTCGAGCGGGACGTTCCCTCCCGGGAACCCCACCCACACCGCCGTGGCGTACTGCGGTGTGTATCCGGCGAAGTACACGTTGGTGTGGTCCTGGCCGGTTCCGGTCTTGCCCGCGATGGGCCGGCCCGGGATGGCGGCCGCCGTGCCGGTCCCGCCCGTTACGACCCGCTGGAGCATGGCGGTGACCAGGTGGGCGATGGTGGGCTCGACGACCTGCTTGCACTTCACGTGATGCGAGTACAGCTTGTCGCCACCGGGCAGCAGCACCCGCTGGATGGCGTAGGGCTCGCAATGCTTCCCGTCGTTGGCCAGCGTCGAGTACCCCGTGGCCATGTCGAGCGTGGACACCTCCTCGGCGCCCAGGGTGATGGAGGGGACCGCGTCGAGGGGGGCGGTCACCCCCATGTCGTGTGCCGCCGTCACGATGTTCTCCGGGCCCACGTCCAGCGCGAGCTGCGCGAACACCACGTTGATCGAGTGCTGGGTGGCCGTCCACAGGTCGACGTACCCACCCCCCCCGGGCTCGGCGTTGTGGACGCAGTGGTCCCGCGAGATCCAGATCGGTGAGCAGAACGGATCGTGCGAGTTGTAGACCGTGGTGGGCGGGATGCCTTGCCGGAACGCTGCCACCAGCGTGTAGGGCTTGAACGCCGAGCCCACCTGCCTACGGCCCCGCCACGCCAGGTCGAGCTCGTCTCGCGCATAGTCCTTCCCCGAGAGCATCGCCCGGATGGCGCCGGTTCGGGCGTCGACGGTGACGATCGATGCGTCGGGGGCCTTGTGTGTCTTCGGGAGGTGGGCCAGGACGGCATCCTGCGCGTATCGCTGCCATGTTGGGTCGAAGGTCGTGTAGATCTTCAGGCCGCCCTGGAACAGCGTGTGGACCCGCTGCGCCGGCTTCTTGCCAAGCGCGTCGAACTCGTGGTTCGCGTTCTCGAGGATCTGCTGCTTCGCGAAGTACGCGATGAACGGCAGCTTCTTCTGGATCTGGCGCCCGGCGCCCGGGGGCAGCTTCACGGGAGTGAGCTTGATGGCGTCGACCTCGCTCTGAGGCGCCAATCCCAGCTCGGCCATCCGATCCAGTACCTCGTTCCGTCGCAGCGCAGCGCGCCTTGGATGGTCGAGGGGCTCGAAGTACTGGGGCAACTGGATCAGCCCGGCGAGCGTGGCGGCCTGTGAGAGCGTGAGCTCCGAGGCTTTCTCGCGATAGTAGAACTCCGCGGCGGTGCCGATCCCGTAGACGCCGTTCCCGAGGTAGACCTCGTTCAGGTACATCTCGAGGATCTGATCCTTCGAGTAGGCGGCCTCGACGCGGGCAGCCAGGGCCAGCTCCTGGAGCTTGCGCTGGATGGTCTCCGCCGGGTCCTGGATCAGCGTGTTCTTGACCAACTGCTGCGTGATCGTCGAGCCGCCCTGCACGACGTGGCCCGCCACGATGTTGGCAAGCATGGCCCGGATCACGGACGATGGGTTGAAGGGCCCGTGGTGGTAGAAGTCGTGGTCCTCGATGGCCAGCACCGCGTCCTGCGCGTATCGACTGACGTTCTTCAGCCGCACGATCTTGCGGTTCTCGTCCAGATACACGGTCGCCAGCACGGTGCCGTTGCGCGCGAAGATCGTGGAGCGCTGAGGGAAGTGGGGGATGCATGCGCCCGCGCAACCCGCCCCTTCCGCCTGCAGGCGAGCGCGGATCTGGTTCACCCCGAACCCGATGCCGGCTACGGTGGGGAGAAGGAGCAGCGCCACCAGCCCCGCCGTCATCGCGATGACCAGGACGAACAGGAACGGCAGGAACGGCCAGTTGGGCAAGCGGATCGGGGAGCGGGTGCGCTCCGCGCGGGGTGCTTCGGCCGGCTCTCGAGGTGGGGCGCGCATGGAGGTCTCCGGGCCAGCATAACCCGGTGCCTCAGCAGGGCGCCCGGTAGCATGGGTGGCCGGATGCGACGCGCGTTCCCCTTGTTCTTGCTCTCGTTCGTGCTCGGCTTTTGGCCCGGCACCGCCCGCGCCGCCGCCGAGTCGACCGTCGATGTCGTGAAGGTCGACGGCTCGATCGATCGGGTCCAGGCCGGGTATCTGCGGGACCAGCTCGCCGCCGCGGAGGCCGCGGGCTCCACCGTCGTCATCCAGCTCGATACCGCCGGGACGCTCGATCAGGACACATTGGAGCTGGCGCGACTGATCCACGACGCGAAGGTCCCGGTGCTCGTGTTCGTGGGCCCAGCGCCGGCCAAGGCCGGCGGGGCGGGGCTCCTGTTCATGTACGCCTCGAGCCTGGCCGCCGTCTCACCCGGCTCCCAGACCGGGCCGCTGTTGCCACTCGACCTGGCCGACGACGCCAGACGAGCGGAGACCCCAGTCCTGCGGGAGATGGTCATCGGCTGGGAGACCGGCCGCGCCTGGAGATCCGTGGATGTGGCGTTCCCCGATCACGGGCTGACCGCGCGGGAGGCGCTGGACCAGGAGATCGCCCAGGACTTCGCGCGATCGGTGCCGGAACTGCTCGACAAGGTGGACGGGCGCACGGTGTCGACCGCTGCCGGGCCGGTGACGCTGCACACGAGACTCGCCACGAGCGAGTCGGAGCCGCGGGTGCTGGTTAGGTTCCACGACCTCGGCCCCGTGGACCGGACCCTGCATGCCGCCGCGTCGCCGTCGGCCATCTACGTCCTGCTGGTGCTGGCCATGGCCTGCCTGGCGTTCGAGACCACGCAGCCGGGGTTCGGGTTCGCCGGCTTCGCCGGGGTCGCTATGCTGGGGCTCGGCGTCTACGGGTTGACGGCGGTTCCGTTCTCGTGGCTCGGCCTATCGCTGCTCGTCGCCGGGGTTGCGCTGATGGTAGTGGACGTCCAGATCCGCAGGCTGGGGCCGTTCACGGCGCTCGGGTTGGCGGGCTTCGTGGCCGGGTCGATCCTGATGTTCGCCGGTGTCTCGGACCAGATCGACCTGTCGCCCTGGCTCATCGGATCCCTGGCGGTGGCGAGCCTCCTCTACTACGGGTTCGGCCTGACCGTGGCCGTGCAGTCCCGGGACCGTATCACCTCGACGCAGCGTGGCCTGGTGGGCCTGGTGGGCGAGGCGCGGGGCGAGCTGTCACCCGAAGGCCCGGTGTTCGTGAAGGGCACGCTGTGGCGAGGCCGAAGCTCAGACGGACCCATCCCCAAGGGGACGAGGATCCGGGTTCGGGGCGTGGACGGCCTGATCCTTCGGGTCGAGCCCGAGCCGGAGGACCCCGCCGCCGGCACCTGAGTACCGACTAAGCTTCGGCGGCATGGGCGTCGAGGAAAGGCTCCGCGATCTGGGGATCGAGTTGCCGCCCGTCACGCCGCCCCTCGCCTCCTACGTGCCGGTGGTCGTGGCCGGCGGGATGGCTTTCGTCGCGGGGCAGGTTCCGCTGGTCGACGGGAAGATGCTGCACCCCGGTCACGTGGGCGCGGAGGTGACGCTGGAGCAGGCGCAGGAGGCGGCACACCGGTGCGCCGGACCGGGTACGCAGGGTGGCCAAGGTCGACGTTTTCGTCGCGTCCGCCCCCGGTTTCACCGACCAGCCCAAGGTGGCGAACGGGGCGAGCGACTTCCTGGGAGAGGTCTTCGGCGATCCGGGGAAGCACGCGCGGGTCGCGGTGGGGGTCGCGGAACTTCCGCTCGGGGCGCCGGTCGAGGTTGCGATGATCGTCGAGGTGGCCTAACGCGGGAACCGCAGGTCGCCGTCGCGGCGGGTCACGCCGGTCCGGTCGAAGTGCTCGAGCAGGGGCACCGCGTATTTCCGGGTCGTCCCCAGCTGCTCGCGGAACGCGCTGACGGTTATCCCATCCTTGGCCGCCGAGCGCACCGCGGCCTGGGCTCTCGCCACGAACCCGGGCGACAACACCAGTTCGTTGGAGATCTTGACGAGCGCGCCGCTGCGCGCCGCCGCCTCGATGACCTCCCGGGGGAACCCCGACGCCGCCAGCTCTGGGACCGTTGGCGGGGAGGCCTCGTTGGAGGTCACGGCGTCGACGAGGCGCCGGACTTCATCCTCCCGTCCGGACAGGGTGACGTGATGGATAGCCAGACGCACCTTCGACGCGGTGCGGATCACGAGCCCGCGTGCCGCGAGATCTGCCAGCAGCGCGTCGACGAGCTCGCGGTCGCTCGGCGCGGGTGTGGGACGAATGGCATCCGCGACCGCCTCTCTCGCCAGCGCGAGGTCGGCGCCCTCCTCGAGCGGATGGTCCCGGTGGAACGCGGCGAGGGCCTCGGTCACGGCTCGTTCGACCGCGCCGAGTTCGTCCTCGTTCACCAGCCAGTCGCCGACGCGAACCCCTCCAGTCGCCCTTGACCCCGTGAGCAGGGTCGCCTCCTCCGTGCGCACCGCGCCCCGCTCGTCCACCAGAAGCCGAGGAAGGTCGTCGCGGACGGCGGTCTCCCGCGCGGCAAGGCGCAGGTGCAGGTGGGGTCCGGGCCGCGCGGGTGGATCGACGTCGAGCACGACCCCGCCGGCCACGGTCTGCCGCCGCCCCGCCTCGCGGAGCACGAACCGATCGAACACGTCGAGCACGGCCGGCTCGCGCAAGCGGAATCGGGCGAACGCGCCCTCAGGGTGGTCCACTGCCGTCGCCCCATGGAAGCGAACCTGGGCGTCGATCTCGGCGGCGCCGGCGTACAGCTTGTAGGCTCCGCGCCCGGTGAGGGGATGACCCAGGCCTCGGACCGGCCGGAGCCGCGCGTCCAGCACCCGCGTTATCCGCCACTGGCCCGGATAGCCGAGGATCTCGCCCCGCTCCAACTCCGTCCGCTCCGCCCCCACTAGGTTCGCCGCGACGCGCGATACCGGACAGGCCCGGTCCTCGGTCCGCTTGTGTGTCTGCAGGGTCCGGATCCGAGCCCGCTGTCCGGTCGGGTACAGCTCCACCTCGTCGCCGACCGTCAGGCACTCGCCGGTAAGCGTGCCGGTCACCACGGTGCCCGCGCCCTTGATCGTGAACACCCGGTCCACGAACAGCCGGGGCCGGCCGGTAGGCCCCGGAAGGGTCGCCGCATCGATCATCGCGTCGAGCGCCGACCGAACGTCCTCGAGTCCCTCTCCCGTTGCGGATGAGCACGGGACGATCGGCGCGTCCTGGAGCGCCGTGCCCTGCATGCGTTCCCGGACGTCATCGACGACCAGGTCTCGGACCTCGTCGTCGACCATGTCCACTTTGGTGAGCGCCACCACGGCTCCGGCCGCCCCCAGGACATCCACGATCGCCAGATGCTCCTCCGACTGCGGCTTCCACCCCTCGTCGGCGGCCACGACGAACAGGATCAGCCTCACCGGACCGACCCCGGCCAGCATGTTGCGGATGAACCGCTCGTGACCGGGTACGTCCACGAAGCCGATCTCGCGGCCGGACGGGAGCGTGCACCACGCGTAGCCGAGGTCGATCGTGAGGCCCCGCCGTTTCTCTTCCTCCCACCGGTCCGGGTCGATGCCGGTGAGGCGCAGGATCAGCGAGGACTTGCCGTGGTCAACGTGCCCTGCGGTGGCGACGACCCGCAGGGCGTGGCCGGCCGGCACGTCAGTCGGGGACGTCGTCGCCCTCCAGCGCGTACCACACGGCCCGGGCCAGGTGCGGGATCTCGTCGTCCCGGACCGTTCGGACGTCGAAGACCACGGCCTTCTCCTTGACCCGACAGAACACGGAGGGCCGCCCCGTGCGGAGCCTGGCGGCCAGGGAGGGGGGCTCGGGACACTCCACCTCGACCGCCCACGACGGGATCCCGTACCCGGGCATCGAGCCGCCGCCGACGACCGCCTCGGACGGGCGTACGTGGGCCCCCGATAGGTCACCGTCCAGGGTCGCGGCCAGGCGCTGGGCCCTGCGCTTCACGTCGTCGCCGGACTCGCGCAGCATCCTCCATACGGGCAGGTCGCCCTGTTTGCCCGTAGCGTATGCGGCCAGCACCGACTCGAGCGCGGCGACCTGCATCTTGTCGACCCGAACGGCCCGCGCGATCGGGTTGCGGCGCAGGCGTTCCACGAGATCGCCCTTCCCGACGAGTATCCCGGCCTGGGGGCCGCCGAGGAGCTTGTCCCCGGAGAAGCACACGAGGTCGGCGCCGTCCGCCAGCGCGGTCGTCGCGGCCGGCTCGTCCTCCGGGACCCCATGGAACCGTTCGAGCAATCCCGAGCCCAGGTCGTACAGGAACGGGACCCCGGCCGTGTGAGCCACGGCCGCGAGGTCGGCCGCGGGCGGCGTGGCGGCGAAGCCGACCACCCGGTAGTTGCTCGGGTGCACCTTCAGCACCAGGCCGGTGGTCGAGGACAGTGCCGCGCGGTAGTCGGACAGGCGGGTCTTGTTGGTGGTTCCGACCTCAACCAACCTGGCGCCCGACGCCGCCAGGATGTCGGGGATCCGGAACTCACCACCGATCTCGATCAGCTCCCCCCGGGACACCAGGACGTCCTTGCGGCGGGCCAGCGCCGCCAGCGCGAGCATCAGCGCCGCCGCTCCGTTGTTGACGACCAGGGCGGCCTCGGCGCCGGTGAGCGCGGTCAGCATGGACTCGGCCCGAGTGGTCCGCTTGCCGCGACGGCCCGTCTCCCGGTCCACCTCGAGGTCACCGTAGGACCGCCCGGCCCGGGCGGCCGCGGCCGCCGCCGCGTCCGGCAACGGGGCCCGGCCCAACCCCGTGTGCAGCACCACGCCGGTGGCGTTGATCACGGGAACAAGGCCGGTCGCGGCGCGGTCGGCCATGCCGATGGCCCGGGCCAGGATCACGTCGTCCTCGGGCGGGGCTGCGCCGCGAACGGCCATCGCCCGCACCTCCTCCAGAACGCCCTGGAGCGCGTGCTTCACGAGCGGCCTTCCGAGCGATGCCGAGGCTCGCCTGCCCGGCTCGGACCGGAGCAGGGCATCGACGGATGGAATCCGCCGCCGGAGACCGGGTGCTTCCGCCATCGTCCCTGAGCCTACTTGTTCGGGCCCTCCAAACGTTGCCCCGGCCGGACCTGGGGCCTACAGTCGGGGCGTCGACCGACCGACCGCTCAAGGGTGGACACGATGGACGTGAGCGGCGACCAAGCAGCCTCTCCCCTCGAGGCGGCCGGCCGCGCGTGGGATCCCATCCAGGCCCTGGAGGCCACGGCCGACGGGATCCTGGTGGTGGACCGCGGCGGCCACGTCTTGCACGCGAATGCGGTGTTCGCGCGGATGTGGCGGATCCCCGACGATCTGCTGGCCACCCGCGACGACGACGCGCTGCTCGCCTACGTGCTCGACCAGCTACTGGAGCCTCAGGAGTTCCTCTCGAGGGTGCGAGAGCTGTACGGCAGTGCCGAGGAGAGCTTCGACATCCTGCTGTTCAAGGACGGCCGTGTCTTCGAGCGGTACTCCCGGCCCCTGCTGCATGGCGCCGTGCCGGCGGGCAGGGTGTGGAGCTTCCGGGACGTCACGGCCCGGCGAGAAGCGGAGCAGCAACTGCGGGAGGCGGAGGAACGCTACCGGTCCATCATCGAGAACATCCCAGCCATCGTCTACACCGACGGGGTGGATTCCGAGGACCTCACGCGGCCACGGACCCTGTACCTCAGCCCGCAGGTCGAGCGGATCCTCGGATACCCCGCCGAGGACTTCTACGCCGACCAGGACCTGTGGTTCCGTCTGGTGCATCCGGACGACGTCGAGGCCGAGCGCCAGGCGAACGAACAACTGATCCGGACGGGCCACGTGCGAGGGACCGAGCTGCGATACATCGCCCGCGACGGGCGGACCGTGTGGCTCCGGGATTGGGGTTTCGTCGAGCACGATGCGGAGGGGAACCCCAAGTACGTCCATGGCGTACTGATGGACATCACCGAGCGGAAGCTCGTGGAGATGCAGTTCCTGGAGGCCGAGGAGCGCTACAGGACGCTGGCCGAGCAGATCCCCGCCATCACCTACGTCGACATCGTGGATCCGTACGACCCGGATCGATGGACGCCCGTCTACATCAGCCCCCAGGTCCGTTCGATCGTGGGGTACGCGCCCTACGAGTGGAGCGACGGACGGCTGTGGCGCGAGCGGCTGCACCCCGAGGATCGGGACCGGGTGATGGAAGAAGACCGGCGAGCCCTGGCTTCGGCCGGCGCGTTTGCCACCGACTACCGACTGCTGGCCCGCGACGGACACGAGGTGTGGATCCACGACGAGTTCCGGATCATCACCGGCGACGAGGGACAGCATCGCTACCGGCACGGCGTGATGCTCGATGTCACGGCACGCAAGCGGGCGGAGGACGCTGTCCGGGAGACGGAACAGCGGTATCGCACGCTGGTCGAGCAGATCCCCGCGATCGTGTATACGTGGTCGGTGTGGCCGACGGAGGAGCCGAGCATCACGTACACGAGCCCCCAGATCGGGTCGATCCTCGGCTACTCCGCCGAGGAGTGGAGCAGCAGAGAAGGCAGCTTCTTCGACGTGGTGCATCCCACGGACCGCGAGCGCGTGGAGCTGGAGAGCCGCCGCCTGGCGCTTTCGGGGGATCCCGTCGATCTCGAGTACCGGCTCGTGGGGAAGGGTGGGCGCGTCGTGTGGGTTCGGGACCAAGCCGTGCTTGTGGAGCGGACGCCGGAGGGAGAGCCGAGGGTGTTCCAGGGCGTGCTTTTCGATATCACTCGCGAGCGCGAGGCAGAGCATGAGCGCGACACGATGCTGGCCCGCCTGGTCGCGGGGCAGGAGGACGAGCGGCAGCGCCTCGCCACCGACATCCACGACGATTCCCTGCAGATCATGTCAGCCGTGGGGATGCGTCTGGAGGGATTTCGCCGGCGCCTACCCGGCCCGGAGCAAACGGCCGCGGTGGACCAGCTCGGCCAGTCGGTTCAGCTCGCGATCGAGCGGCTGCGCGCCTTGATGTTCGACCTCCGCCCGCCGTCGCTCGACCGTGAGGGGCTGGCGCCCGCCATCAACGAGTACCTTCAGCAGTCCGTCGGCTCCGCCGGGATCCGCACGCGGCTCGAGGATCGACTAGACGTCGATCTCCGCCCCGAGACACGGATCATCGCCTACCGGATCGCCCAGGAGGCTCTGGCCAACGTGGTCAGGCACGCCCAGGCCGAGCATGTGACGGTGTCGCTGCTCACGCGAGGGGGCGGGGTCCTGGTCCGAGTGGAGGACGATGGCCGCGGTTTCGATCCCACCGAAGCGGCCGCCCGTCTCGGACTGGCGGCGATGCGGGAGCGCGCCGAGTTGGCGGGAGGGTGGTGGCGGGTGGACAGCACGCCGGGGAGCGGCACCACGGTGGAGTTCTGGCTCCCCGTTCGGGCGGGCGGGGGGCTGCCCGTGGGCGTTCCGCCCGATCTTCGGTCACAATAGGGGTCCGTGGACTCCGTCGAGCAGCCCGCATTCAAGAGCGCGGCCGTGACCAGCATGGTGCGCGGCGGCGGCTTGGACATCGAGATCGCCGAACCGTCCCGGGGGCTTGCCACCGAGGAGATGATCCTCAACATCGGGCCCCAGCACCCCTCCACCCATGGGGTGCTCCGGGTGGTCCTGGAGCTCGACGGCGAGGTCATCACGCGGGCCGAGCCGGTGATCGGGTACATGCACCGAGCCGCGGAGAAGCTCTCGGAGTACCGCGACGCCCGGCAGGTTCTCGTGCTGATGAACCGCCACGACTGGATCAGCGCTTTCAACAACGAGCTGGGCTGGACCATCGCGGTGGAGCGCCTCTCCGGCATCGAGGTGCCGGACCGAGCCCAGTGGATCCGCACGATGGTGGCCGAGTGGAACCGGATCCTGAACCACCTGATGTTCTCCGGCTCCTATCCGCTCGAGCTCGGCGCGATGACCCCCATCTTCTACGCGTTCCGGGAGCGGGAGATGATCCAGGACCTCCTCGAGACCACCACCGGCGCCCGGATGCACCACTCCTACTGCCGAGTCGGTGGGCTGAAGGACGACCTGCCCCGGGGGTTCCTGAAACGCTCCGCGGAGGTGTTGGACGTGACGCGCAAGCGTCTGCGGGACTTCGAGACCCTGATCATGGGCAACGAGATCATCTTCGCCCGGACCAAGGGCGTCGGGGTCCTGTCGGGGGAGACCGCGATCGCCTACGGATGCTCCGGTCCGGTCCTGCAGGCGAGCGGCGTGCCGATGGACCCCCGCAAAGACGAGCCCTACGAGAAGTACGGGGAGGTCGAGTTCGATGTCCCGGTGGGGCGGAACGGCGACAGCTACGACCGCCTGTGGGTGCTGGTCCAGCGGATGTGGGAATCGTGCAAGATCATCGAGCAGTGCATGGAGAAGCTGCCCGCCGGCCCGTACATCGCGCCGAAGCTCCCCAAGAAGCTGTCGCTCGAAGGCGAGATCTACTTCCGGACCGAGAACCCGCTCGGGTTGATGGGCTACTACCTGGTGGGCGACGGCAAGAAGGAGCCCTACCGGCTGAAGATGCGCACCGCGTCGTTCTCCAACGTGTCGGTGATCCCGGCCATGCTGCCCGGGACGTTGGTGCCGGACCTCATCGCGATCCTGGGCTCGATCTTCTTCGTCGTCGGCGACGTCGACCGCTGATCACGGCTCGCCCCGCGGGAGTGGAAGGCCGGGCGTGGCCAGGGTCGTCCACAGCAGTCGGCCCAGTCCCGCTGCGTCCGTCAGGAGCGTCGCCCGGTTCCGACCTTCCCAGACCCGGACGGCCTGTCGGCCCGCCCCCGACCGGAGCAGCTCGCCCTGGCGGGCAAGTTCGTTCCTGATCCAACCCTCGAACCCCAGCGCGACCAGTGACTCGCGCTGCGTCAGGGGACCGAAGACTTGGAGGCCACGTTCGCTCGCCCGACGGGCCAGCGCCGAGAAGTCCACCCCGGCTGTGATGTCGGCCGAGCCGGGGTCGGCCAGCACGTCGGCCACGACGCGTTGCCCCCGGTAGCCGTGCACCTCGCCGCCGGGTCCGTCGACGCGGCCGTAGTCGATCAGCAGCGCGTATCCCTTCCGGAGCCGGTCGGACAAGGCATCGACGAACCGCAGGGCCTCGACCGACACGGCGGCCTCCTCACCGAGCTCGAGCGTGGGGGACAGCTCGGCGAGCGCGGGATCGCTCGGCACCTCGACCTCCACCAGGCGCTCGCCGCGCAGTCCCACCCGGACCTCCATCGTTCCCTGTGCCGACCGCCGGATCCGGTGGAACGGGAGGTTGTCGAGGAGCTCGTTCGCTAGCAGAGCTCCTCCGTCGATGTCCGCCTCGAGTTCGGCGACCACCCGCACGGGCAGCTCAGCGAGCCGGTCGCGGGCACCCGGGCTCCGCTCGACTGCGACGTAGTCGACCGACAGATCGCCCAGGTGTTCCAGGAGCTGTCGGGCCAGCGTTCCGTCCACGGTGCCGACCTCGACTACGGTAAAGGGCTCCGGCCGGCCGAGCGCCCCCCACATCGATCGCAGCTCCCTGGCCATCAGCTCGCCGAACATCGGGTGCACGTGGGGGCTCGTAACGAAGTGCCCCTCCGCGCCGACCGGGGGCCGTTCGTAGAACCCGCCGGGACCGTACAGGGCGTGCTCCATGAACTCCGCGAAGGAGATGGGTCCGTGGTCCTCGATCGCGGCCCGGATGCGGGCGACGACGTCCTGGCTCACGCTGCCAGTATCCCGCGGTGGCCTACATGCCAAAATCCTGGGCATGGACGCGACGGAGGCCATCCCCGGCGGGCCGCGCCCCGCGGTTACCGTGATCGTGGCCCGGCCGAGCCTCGGAGGCCCGGAGGTGCTGGTGATGCGCAGGGGGTCGAAGAGCCGGTTCCTCCCCGGCTATGTGGTCTTCCCCGGGGGAGCCGTGGAACCCCAGGATGTCGGCCTCGCGGAGCGGTGGTTCGGGGACCCGCGGGAGGTCTCTCGAGCCTGCGCCGTCCGCGAGCTTATCGAGGAGGTCGGCCTGGCCATCACGGGGGAAGGCCTCCGGGGCGATGCCGACTCGAACCGCGCGGCGCTGTCCTCGGTCGGCCGCGCGCCTCCTCGGCCGGAGGCGTTGCCGCAGGTCTCGCGCTGGATCGCGCCGGAGGAGGTGCCGGTGCGGTTCGACGCGCGGTTCTTCGCGGTGGAGTCTCCTCCGGGGCTGGAGGCCCGGGTCGACGGGGCCGAGGCCGCCCACGCATGGTGGGCCCGGCCGGCCGACGTCTTGACGGATCTCGCGGCAGGCCGGTGCGAGCTGTACTGGCCGACCTACAAGGTGATGCAGGCCCTGGCTCGGTGCGCCACGGTCGCGGAGCTGCTGGCGCTCGACGTCCCGCAGATCGAGGACGACGACGAGGGCGTCGACGCGTGATCCGGGTTGTGCGGGTCCTCGCGCCGAACCCCGGCCTCTACACGCTGGAGGGAACGAACACGTGGATCGTGGGTCGCGGGCCGACCATCGTGATCGACCCGGGGCCGGACGACCCCGGTCATCTCGACGAGGTGTCGAAGGAGGCCGGGCGCATCGCG
>JAHEXX010000049.1 GCA_023251895.1 bacterium | reverse complement strand
CGCCGGGGCGGTGGGGCTCGGCCATCGTGACGAAAGGCCTGGCGGCGGAACCGGTGGGCGCCGAGGGCCTCCGGCGGCTGGGAGCCGACGTCGTCTGCGCCCGCATCGGGCTGCCCGGCGGCGAGCTCGCCCTCGTGGCGAGCGTGTACACGAAGGCGGCGCCGCTGTCCGCCGAGGACCGCGCCGGCGTCGACATCGAGGGCATCAGGCGCTCCGCCCAGGAGGAGGCCTGGTACAACGACCTGGCGTACGCGATCCTCAAGGAGCTCGCCGCCGACGGCCGGTTCATCGTGGGGGGCGACTGGCAGACGGGGCGGCTGCTGGACCGATGGGAGCGACACCGGGGCGCGGGCGAAGAGTTCTTCGCCCGCGCCGAGCGGGACGGATGGGCGGAGTGCCTGCGGAGGTTCCATCCGGAGGAACAGCGGACGCTGTTCCGGGGCGACCGGGGGTATCAGTTCGACCACATGTTCTGCGACCGGGAACTTGGGGCCCGGCTCCGTAGCTGCGACGTGGTGCCCGAACCGGCCGCGCAGCTCGGCCTCTCCGACCGGGCCGCCATCGTGATGGAGCTCGATCTCCCGCCGGTTTGACAGACGGCCGATCCGCAGGGCGTCGTCGCGGTGGCCCCTCACTCCAGCGGAGTCATCTCGGCGCGGACGCCGAGGAGCCGAACCGGACGGTCCAGTTCGAACTTGGCGAGGGCCCGCAGGGCTCCCTGCTCGATGTGGTCGGGATCGATGGTTGCCCGTGCAAGCGGGACCCCGTGGGTGTGGGTGTCGAAGGGCGCGAACCGAACCTTGACGACGATGCGCACGGCGGCGCGGCGCTCCTCCCTCAGGTCGTCGACGATCTCGCGCGCGAGCTTGGCGACCTCGGCGCGAACCTCTTCGGGGTCTGCGATGTCCTGCTGGAACGTCCGCTCCCGGCCGCGGCCCTTCGGCACGTAGGGCTCGACCGAGACCGGCGTCCGGTCCTCGCCGGTCGCGAGGTCTCGCAACCACGGTCCGATCTTCGGGCCGAACGCCCGCGCCAGCCGCGCCTCGTCGGCCGCCGCGAGTTCGTCGACGGTCCGGATGCCGAGCGCCTCGAGCTTCCTGGCGGTCTTCTTCCCGATGCCCCATAGGGCGTCGGTGGTCTGCGGGCCCATGAGCTCGCCCCAGTTGCCCCGGGTCAGCCGGAACACCCCGGCCGGCTTGGCAGCGGCGCTGGCCAGCTTGGCCCGGAGCTTGTTGTCGCCGATCCCGATGGAGCACCACAGCTGCGTCCGCTCCAGGATGGCCCGCTGGATGTCGCGGGCCAGGCGCTCGGGGTCATCCGACTCGACCTCCATGAAGGCCTCGTCCCACCCGGCCGCCTCGACGACCGCGGGGAAGGTGCGGAGCGTGTCCATCACCTCGCGGCTCGCGGCCAGGTACGCGTTCAGGTCGACCGCGAGGAACACCGCGTCCGGGCACCGACGCGCCGCGGTGCGGAGCGGCATCCCCGAGCGGATCCCGAACGTCCGCGCCTCGTAGGAGGCCGTCGAGACCACGCCGCGCTTGGTGGGGTCGCCGTCCCCGCCCACGACGACCGGCCTGCCGCGGAGCTCCGGCCGGCGCAGCACCTCGACGGCGGCGATGAACTGGTCGAGGTCCATGTGCAGGACGTACCGATCCACGCGCCCAGCCTAGGCCGCTCATGCCGGCCGCGAGCACCGCCGGGGCCGCGTTCCCGGATCTCCTCGGTCGTGAAGCCGGCGAGGCGAATGCCGCCCTCGCGAAGGTGTTCCGCGAGCCGTCGGATCACCGTGGTCTTCCCGATGCCCGGGCGTCCATCGAGCAGGATCTTCACGCCTCCAGTGTCACACCGTCGCGATAGGGTCCGGTGTCCCCTCGACACCCGCGAATGTGTACACTGTGGTGATGGCGAAAGCGCCACATCGACCGAAAGCCAACGTGGTCGGCATCCGTGAGCTGCGAGCCCACCTCAGCCGATGGCTCGATGCCGTGGAGGAGGGCGAGGAGATCCTCGTCACCGATCGCGGCAAGCCGATCGCCCTGATCGGTCCGATCAGCTCCGAGTTAGCCGAGCCCGATGACAAGCTGGCGCGTCTCGTGATGGAGGGAATCGTGACGCCCGCGAAGAGACCGAAGACGCGCATCAGGGTCGAGGACCTCATCCCGGTGGAGGGGAACGTCTCGGACACCGTGATCCGTCAGCGTCGGTGATCGTCTACCTCGAATCCTCAGCGCTCGTGAAGGTGGTTCTGGCCGAGGAGCAGGCCGAGGTCGCCGTGAGCCTGTGGGAGGAAGCGGACCAAGTAACCACGAGCCGGCTGACCTATCCGGAGGCTCGTGCCGCCATGGCGGCCGCGGTGCGAGACGGCCGGATGTCATCCAAGAGTCACCGGGCGGCCAAGCGGCGGTTGACCGCCCACTGGGAGGAGTTCGACATCGTCGAGTTGGTTCCCCGGATCGCTGCGGCGGCGGGGGACCTGGCGGAGCGTTCGCGGCTGCGTGGGGGCGATGCGATACACCTCGCGTCGGCACTCGACGTCGCTCGAGGCGAATTCGTCCTCGCGACGTGGGACCAGGAGTTGGCACGGGCTGCGGAGCGGGCGGGGCTCAACGTGGCGCCGCCGCCGGGGTGAAGTGAGTATGGACGTGTCCGCCGTCGCATCCTTGGCGAAGTCTTAGCCGACCGCGACTCCTGCCGCCTCCGGGCCCTGCCGATACACGTTCTTGGAGATGCGCGTAGGGGAACGCCCGCCCACGGCGATTCAACGGGAGGATGGAGACGACCTCCGCGATCTCGCGTCGCGCGCCGGGGGCGGGGACACCGAGGCATTCCGGCGGCTGTTCGACCGCTACCACGACCGGCTGTACCGGTACGCGTACGTCAGGGTGGGCGGCCGCGAGGAGGCCCAGGACGTGCTGCAGGAGGTGTTCCTGGCCGTGTGGCGCGGGCTTCCCTCGTTCCGGCACGATCACGAGGGCTCGTTCCCAGCGTGGCTGTTCGGCATCGCCCGCAACGTGGTGGGGACCCACCGCCGGCGGAAGGGGCGGTCCGTGCCGCTGGACCTCGAGGCGCTGCCCGACCGACCGGTCGAGTTCGAAGGGGTCGTGGTCTCCCGGCGGATGGTGGTCGAGGAGCTGGCCCGGCTCCCGGAGGCCCAACGCGAGGTCCTGGTCCTTCGGTTCCTGGTGGGGCTGTCGGGCCGGGAGGTGGCAAATGCGATCGGACGAAGCGAGGGCGCGGTGACGGCGCTCCAGGTGCGTGCGCTCCGCCGGCTCCGGGCCGGGATGGAGGAGATCTCTCGATGAGCCGGCAAGAGGCCTTCGAGGGAGCGATCGCGCTGGCCGTTTGGGACCTCGGCGAGGCGGTCGAGGCGCCCGACGCCGAGGCGACGTGGGCCGCACTGGAGGCCCGGCTCCGGGAGGAGCCCGCGGGGTCGAACGTTCGCCGGCTCGAGCCGCCCCGGCGGCCGGATGTGGGCCAGCGCGTGGCCCGTTACCTGGTGGCGGCCGCGGCCGTCGTCGTGGCCCTGGCCACGATCTCCATGCGAGCCATGCCGGGGTCGCCCCTGTACCCGCTCCGCCGAGGGCTGGAGCAGACCGCCCTGGCGTTCTCCTCGAACGACGGCGCCCTGCACGCCCGGCTGGCGTCGGCGCGCCTGGGCGACCTGCTCGACGCACTCGAGAACGGGCCGGCCCGGGACTCGTCCGGGCTTGCCGCCGCGCTCGTGGAGGAACGGGCGCAGATGCTCGCGTTCGGCTTCGACGTCGGCTCGCTGGACGAGCGCATCGCGGGAGAGGTCCCGCCCGCGCTGGCCGGGGTGCCTGATGCCATCTCGGCGGAGGTGCGGGCCATCCTGGGCTCGCTGCTGCCGCCGGAAGGGCCGGGCGGAAGTGCAGGGCCAGGCGGTTCCTCCGAGAACGGCCTCCCCGCCGCCCCGGGTCAGCACGACGGCTCTTCGGGATCGGGAGATCCCCAGGGGGAGCAGAGCGGCTCCGGGGGGGATCAGAGCTCCGATCCGGCCGGCTCGCCGGGCTCCGGCAAGGGCGGCGGCGAGGGATCGGACCCGGCGGAGCCCACTCCCACGGAGGCTCCTTCTCCCGAGGAGAGCCCGGCCGAGAGCCCTCCGCCGGAGCCCACGTCAACGGAAAGCCCCCCGGTCTAGCCGCCACCCGGGACCCTCGGCCTCCCCCGTCCCAGTGCGGATTTCGTCCTTTCGGCCCGCAGGGAAAGAAGGCCCTTCCGCGATTCCCCTGTTGTCCACGAAGGGGCAAACCCGTCGCGAGACGGGGACGCAAAGCCAGGGGCCTCGGGAGAGGCGGCCCGGCTGCCGAAAGGAGGAGGGATGGGGATGGTTCCAACCACGAAGGCCTACCGGGTGGCTGCCCGGCTGCTCTTCGCCTCGACCCTGTTGGTGGGCTACTCGATGCGGATGCCCTTCGGGCACGCCGGCGTCGATGTGCCGACCTGTCAGGGCGAAGGGGCGACCATCGTCGGCACCTCGGGTGCCGACGTGATCCACGGAACCGACGGCCCGGACGTGATCGTGGCCCTCGGCGGCAACGACAAGGTGTTCGGTGGCGGCGGGGCCGACCTGATCTGTGGCGGCGCCGGTAACGACACGATCGTCGGTGGCGGCGGGGCGGACGACCTGTTCGGTGGCGGCGGCACCGACTCTCTGGAGGGCGACGCCGGCCAGGACTTCCTGAACGGCGGCGATGGCGCCGACCACGAGGTGGGGAACGGGAACGACGACACCCTGGTCGGGGGCGACGCCGGCGACGACCTGATCGGCAGCGGCGGCGACGACCTCCTGGAGGGCGACGCCGGTTCCGACACGCTCGAGGGCGACGGCGGCAACGACACGCTGATCGGCGGCGAAGGTCCGGACGACCTGTTCGGCGGCGGCGGCAGCGACGACCTGGAGGGCGATGGCGGGAACGACTCGCTCGAGGGCGGGTTCGGCGAGGACGTCCTTGATGGGGGTTCCGGCGATGACGTCGCCGACTGCGAGGATGCGGAGGTGTGCACGTAGGAGCTGGGCGAGGCTCCGACGCCTGAGATAAGGGCGGCCGCGCTTCGCGCGGCCGCCCTTCCCCTTTGGATCAACGAGCCGTGCCGACGAGCGAGATCCGCAGGATCCCCTTCGCTCCCGATCTGACCGTCTCGATCCCCTCGAAGGATGTGACCCGCCACCCGGACCCGTCGGCGGCGGCCTCAGTCGGAGTGAGCAGGATCGCGCCGTGAAGGCCTCGCGCTTTGGCTGCCAGGTCCCGGACGCCGCGGATGGCCACCGGGCCCTCGTACCCCTTCCCGGTGAACCGGAGCGTGGTCCGCATGGTGTCCACGACGGTCGTGCACGCGCTGGCCGTTGCCTTGCACTTCGGCCGGAATCCCCAGCGCACGGCCTCCTGATCGCCCGGCCGGTCCTTGCCCGGGAAGTGCTTCGCCGCCTTCACAGTCAGCAAGACGTCGTAGTCGCCGGATAACTGGGCACTGACCACCGGCGGTTCCGGCACTCGGCCCTTCGCTGGGTACGAGAGATCGCCCTTCTTCTGCGGCCCCAGCGCCTGCAGCTGGTACGAGTGGATCTCGCCGATCGCGACGTCCCTGTCCTGGTAATCGGTCGACAGGCTCCCGATCTCCGTCACGAACCGGCCGTCGCGGTACAGCCGGTACACGGTGACCTCGCCGCCCTTGGTGGGCGGCTCCCAGTGAAGATCGATGGCCACCGCCAGCCTCTTGCACTCGGGCGGCCCGCACGCCTTCCCCTCCGCGATCAGGGCCCGGGGGACGCCCGGCGCGCCCCGCCCTCGCGCGGCGAGCAGGAGGAAGACCCCGACCAGGGCGGCAACGACGAGGGCGATGATCCCGACGGTGGTCCGGGGGTTCCGCCCCGCCCAGGACGGAACCCAACCCCACAGGGGAAGCCCGTATCCGTCGCCGGGCTCTTCGGGGGGTGATTCCGCGGGAACCGGGAGGTCGTCCTGTGGCTCGTTCGGATCGGACATCGCGTCGATGGTAGCGCGGGGTAGGCTTCGCCTGGGGAAGACGATGGAGCGCTTCCGGTACTTCGACGACTACCGAGACCGGGCCTTCGCGTGTGGATGTGGCTGGTCCGGCGGCCACGACGAGCTGTCGGCGGACGAGTGGGCCGACGTGGTCGAGGGCTCCTGCCCCCAATGCGGGACGACCCTGGCTGTGGCGTCGTACCCGACGGCCGACGAAGTCCGGGCCGCCGCAGCGACTGGGAACGAGGAGGCCGTCGAGATGCTCGAGGAGGAGGGCGACGAACGCCTGCCGTTCGACCCCGAGTTCGCGGGACACCACCTGGAGCGGCCGGGCCAGCTCCCCGACATAGCCGGCGAGACCGTACGGCTCACGTGGGAACGCGTCCAGGACGAGGGCCGTTCGTACGCGGAGATCCGCCACCACGCGCACGTCCTGTGGCGGGAGCGCGCGTGGTTCGACGACGCCCGTCGCAGAGCGGACGTGACCGCGATCCTGCGAGAGAAGTTCGGTCCCCGCCTCACCGAACTGGGATCGACCGGCCGATAGGCGGCGAACGGCGCTAGGATGGCGAAGACCGCCCACGAAAGGGGATCGGATGAGCGTCAGGCTGATCGTTCAGCATCACGTCCGGGACTTCGACCAGTGGAAGCCCGAGTTCGACGACCACGAGAAGGTCCGCCGGCAGCACGGCGGGCAGGGCCACGAGCTGTACCGGAACGTCGACGACCCCAACGCGCTGGTGGTCGTGAACACGTTCGAGACCGTCGAGGGGGCCCGGGCGTTCATGACCGACCCTTCGCTGAAGGAGGTCATGGACCGGGCGGGCGTCGACTCGGAACCGAACATCACCCTGTGCGAGCAGGCCGAGGCGATCACGTACTGACAGTGATCTAGGCATCGAGCGGGGGCCACGCACCCCCGGTACTCTTTGCGGGTGAGCACCACGGTCGAGATGCCGACCGGCGGACCCGAACTGGCCGGCCTGTTGGAGCGCATCTCCATGCGGGTTCCCGGCGAACGGGCCGAGGTCGTGGCCGCCTTCGCCCGGGTCTTCACGAGGCGACTGTCGGGGGAGGACCTTACCGACATCACCCCCGACGACCTCTTCGGCGTCGTCAGCTCGGCCTTCGATCTCGCCGACGCCCGGGGGGCCGACCCGGTTGTGGTCCGGGCCTTCAACCCCACCGTCGAGCACGGCTACAAGACGCCCGGCTCGATCCTGCAGATCAGCACGGACGACTCGCCGTTCCTCTTGGACTCGGTGACCGAGGCGCTCCTGGCCCGCCACCTCAGCATCCGCCGCGTGTTCCACCCCGTGGTCGGCGCCACCCGCGACGCGGAGGGTCACATCGCGAAGATCCTCCATGCGGCGGAGGCGGCTCACCACGAGTCGGTCATGCACTTCGAGCTGGACCGGCGACTCTCCGACGACGACCTGGCCGACCTGGAGGAAGCGGTCACGCGGGTGCTGGGGGACGTTCGCCTGGCCGTGCGCGATTTCAAGCCGATGCGGGAACGGATCGGGCGGATGGTCGACGTCGCTCGGGCCGCCCACGTCCGCTATCCGCTCGAAGATGTAGAGGAGACGATCGATTTCCTGCAGTGGCTCCTCGACGACAACTTCGTGTTCCTCGGGTATCGGGAGTACGACCTCATCGACGCGGGGACGGGAAGGGCCTTGCAGGTGCGGGAGGGCAGCGGGCTCGGCATCCTTTCCGACCCACGGGGCTCGGCCCACGCCGACCCCACCCGGCTGTCGGAGGTCGATCCCGCGCTGGCCCAGCGTCTCACCGAGGGCGACCTGCTGATCTACTCCAAGACCAACCGCCCCTCGACCGTCCACCGTCGGGCCCGCATGGACGACATCTCGGTCCGCCGGGTGGACGAGGCCGGCAACATCGCGGGCCACGCGCGAGTGGTCGGCCTGTTCACCTCCAAGGCCTACATGGAGCCGGCTTCCGCCACGCCGTTCCTGCACCGGAAGCTCCGGCGGATCCTGGACTCCGAGGACCTGTTCGAGGGCTCGCACGACTACAAGGCGGTCATCTCGATCTTCGAGTCGTTCCCCAAGGACGCCCTGTTCGCGGCGCCGTGGGAGGAGCTTCGGACGGAGGTCATGGGCCTGCTCGCCCACCAGGATCAGCAGCACGTGGCCCTGTGGGTCCGCCGTGACCTGTGGGGCCGGGCCGTGAACGTCCTGGTGGCCGTGCCGCGGGACCGGTTCAACGCCGAGCTCCGGATGAGGCTGCAGGACCTGTTCGTGCAGCGGTTCCACGGAACAGGGGTGGACTACCACCTCAGCCTGGGAGAGGGCGAGATGGCCCAGATCCACTTCACGGTCCACGTCGACGAGGGCCAGATCCCCGACGTCCCATTCACCGAATTGGAGGAGGAGGTCCTCCGCATCTCCCACACCTGGGACGACCTGCTCCGCGAGCAGCTGGAGATGCGGTTCGGCCGGCAACGGGGCCGGGAGCTGGCCGACAGTTGGAGCCGGCGGTTCCCCGACTACTACAAGGACTCGATGACGGTCGATCTGGCCACGGTCGACATCGAGCAGTTCGAGCGCCTGGAGGCCGGAGACGAGCCCTTCGTGGTGGGCATGAAGAACGAGTCGGGGGACCCGGAGACCCTGGCCCAGATGGGGCTCTCCCCCGAGCACGCCACGCGCGTGGCCCTGTACAAGACCGGCGGGAAGGTCCAGCTCTCGGCCTTCATGCCGATCCTCGAGGCCCTGGGACTGCGGGTGATCGAGGAGGTTCCCACCCAGCTCGTTGGAGGCGAGGGGGTCTACGTCCACGATTACGGCGTGCTGGGGCCGGACGGCCGGCAGCTCGACCTGGACAGGTGCGGTGACCGGGCGGCCGAGTGCATCGCCGCCGTGTGGCGGGGGGATGCCGAATCCGATTCCCTGAATCGGCTTGTGGTCACGGCCGGTCTCACCTACCGGCAGGTCGCGGTGCTCCGCGCCTATCGCAAGTACGCACAGCGCGTGAACGTTTCGTTCACCGAGGAGTACCAGTACGACGCGTTCGCCCAGAACCCCCTCGTCGCCGCGAAGCTCGTGCGCCTCTTCGAGCTGCGCTTCGACCCGTCGCGGCCTCGCGACGAGGCAGCCGAGGAGGCCCTCCGAAACGAGATCCTGGCCGACCTGGACCAGGTGGCATCGCTGGACCAGGACCGCATCCTGCGCGGGCAGTTGGGGTTGATCGACGCGACGGTCCGGACCAACGCGTTCCGGGAAGGGCGGAGGGTCCTCTCGATGAAGCTCCGGTCGGCCGACGTGCCGGACATGCCCAGGCCCTACCCCTTGTACGAGATCTTCGCGTATTCGCCCGAGATGGAGGGCGTGCACCTGCGCGGGGGCAAGGTCGCGCGCGGCGGGATCAGGTGGTCGGACCGCAAGGAGGACTACCGGACCGAGATCCTCGGCCTGATGAAGGCCCAGGTCGTGAAGAACGCGGTGATCGTGCCGACCGGTTCCAAGGGGGGGTTCGTCCTGAAGCGGGCGGTGGATACGGCGGACCGCATGGCGGTGACCGAGGAGGTCCGGCGGCAGTACGTGACCCTGATGTGGGGGATGCTCGACCTCACCGACAACCTCGTCGACGGCACCGTCGTGCACCCGCCGGGCGTGCGGGTGCTGGACGAGGAGGACCCATACCTTGTCGTCGCGGCAGACAAGGGAACGGCCGCACTGTCCGACACCGCGAACTCGGTGGCCGAGGAGTTCGGGTTCTGGCTGGGGGACGCCTTCGCCTCCGGCGGGTCGGCCGGATACGACCACAAGAAACTCGGCATCACGGCTCGCGGCGCATGGGAGTCTGTGAAGCGGCACTTCCGGGAACTCGACATCGACCCGGAGCGGGGCACCTTCACCGCCATCGGCATCGGCGACATGTCGGGGGACGTGTTCGGCAACGGGATGCTGCTGTCGGACCGGATGAAGCTGGTCGCCGCGTTCGACCACCGGCACGTGTTCATCGACCCGGCGCCCGATCCGGCCGCGTCGTTCGAGGAGCGCAAACGCCTGTTCGAGATGCCGTCGTCGTCGTGGGACGACTACGACCGGGCCGGGATCTCCGAGGGCGGCGGGGTGTGGCCGCGGTCGGCGAAGAGCATCCCCCTGTCTCCGCAGATCCGAGCGGCGCTGGGGATCGACGCCGAGCGGCTCATGCCGAACGAGGTGATCCGGGCCATCCTGCGCGCGCCGGTCGACCTGCTGTGGAACGGGGGCGTCGGCACGTACGTGAAGGGGGCCTCCGAGAGCAACGCCGACGCGGGCGACCGGGCCAACGACGGGGTGCGGGTGGACGGGCGTGAGCTCCGATGCCGGGTGGTGGCCGAGGGCGGGAACCTGGGGTTCACCCAGCGCGGCCGGATCGAGTTTGCGAACGGCGGCGGCCGCATCAACACCGACTTCATCGACAACTCCGGCGGCGTCGACTGCTCCGACCACGAGGTCAATCTGAAGATCCTGCTGGGGCTGGCCATCCAGCGCGGGGAACTCACGCGAGAGGGCCGGAACGAGCTGCTCCAGGAGGTCGTCGACGACGTCGTGACCCACGTCCTGTACGACAACTACAACCAGGCCCTGATCCTGTCGCAGGAGGTGGAGGCCTCGGGGTCGAGGATGGAGGCATACGAGGACCTCATGCAGCGGCTCGAGGAGGAGGGCGTCCTGGACCGGGACGTGTGGGCGTTGCCGTTGCCGGACGAGATGGCCGAGCGGCGGAAGGAGGAGCGGGGGATGACCCGGCCGGAGCTCGCCGTGATCCTGGCGTTCGCCAAGCGATCGCTGGTGAACTCGCTCCTGCGGTCGACCCTGCCCGATTCGTCCTACCTGGAACGCGACCTGCGCTCGTACTTCCCACCCATGATCGTGGAACGGTTCGGGCCCCTGGTCATGGAGCACCCACTTCGCCGGGAGCTGGTGGCGACCATCGTGGCCAACGACGTCGTGAACTCGCAGGGGGTCACGTTCGTCTCGCGGATGGTTGCGGAGACCGGGGCGGAATCCGCCGACGTGGCCCGAGCCTTCCGAACGGCCCGCGACGTGACCGGCGCGGTGGCCCGGTGGGCGGCGGTCGAGAGCCTGGACGGCGTGGTCGACACCAGCGTGCAGGACGAGGTGATGCTGGGTGTCGACTCGCTGGTCGAGACGGTCTCGCGCTGGTACCTGACCCACAAGCCGGGGGCCCGTCTGACCGAGACGATCGAGGGCGCCCGACCCGGGTTCGAAAGGCTCTCCGCGGTGGTCACGCGAGTGGGAACCGACGCGTGGCGGCTGGAGCGGGGGAAGGCAGTCCGCCTGTTGATGGGGTACGGCGTGCCCGAGGAGATCGCCCGGCGGCACGCGTTCCAGGCGGAACTGGTGCACGGACCCGACATCATCGCGGTGGCCCAGGAGGGCGCGCGCGACGTCGAGGACGTCGCGCGCGCCTTCTTCCTCCTCGGCGAAGCCCTGCACATCGACTGGCTGGAGACTCGGCTGGAGGCGCTCCCGGGCGGCTCCCGGTGGTACCGATGGGCGGTGCAGGCCATGGAGGACGACCTGCTGATGGTCCGCCGCCAGCTCGCCCAGAAGGTCCTGGCCGAGGCCGAGGGTCGCGACGTCCAGGTGGAAGACGCGGTCGACGAGTACCTGGAGAGGCGGTCCGAGGCCTACGCGAGGCTGTCGCGGTTCATGCGGACCCTGGCCATGGAGGGTGTCCAGGACCTGGCCGCCGTGACCGTGGCGGTCCGGCAGATCCGCGCGCTGGTCACCTGAGAGCTAGTCCGGCTCATACTAGCTGGGGGCGACGAGTAGGTACGTGTCCATCTCGCCCTTGCCCTTCACGTTGACCGGCCCCCGGGGCTCGAACGAGTAGCGAGTCTGGAGCCGCTCGTAGGTCCGGGCGGTGACCTGGATCTCGCCGGGCAGGCCGTGCGATTCCATCCGGCTCGCGGCGTTCACGGTGTCGCCCCATAGGTCGTAGATGAACTTCTTCCGCCCGATCACGCCGGCCACCACCGGTCCGGTGTCGATGCCGATCCGGACGGCCAGCGAACGGTTGTCGCCGGCCCGCACCGAAACCTTTCCCACGGCCTGCCGCATGGCCAAGGCCATGTCGGCAACGGCGGTCGCGTGGTCGGTACGACGCTCCGGGAGCCCCCCGGCGACCATGTATGCGTCCCCGATCGTCTTGATCTTCTCCAGGCCGCGTTCTTCGGCGAGGGAGTCGAACGCCGTGAACAGCTCGTCCAGCAGCAGCACGACATCCTCGGGCGCCATCCCCTCCGACAGGGTCGTGAACCCCACGATGTCGGCGAACAACACCGTGACGTCTTCGAACCGCTCCGCGATGATGCCGTCGCCTTCCTCCTTGAGCCGCGCGGCGATGGGCTCAGGCAGCACGTTGAGCAGCAGCCGTTCCGACTTGGCCTGCTCGGTCGCCAGGTCGGCGTGGGCCTCCTCGAGTTCCGCCATCGCCCGCTCCCGCTCGCGCACGAAGTACCGGACGATCAGGTACGTCACGGTGGTCACGCCGGTGACGTTCATCAGGAACAAAGCGATGACGACTGGGGCCGGGATGGTGGGGCCGTGCGCAGCGAAGGTCCCGTCGAAGATACCTAGGGCGAGGATCTCTCCGAGGTAAAGGGCGAACCATGGGACGGATCGCGCCACCCCGAGCAGCATCAGTGCCCCCAGGGGGGCGAACGAGGCCCATAGAGCGACGCCGCTCGACCGAACGAACCCGCCGAGGGTAGCCTGCAGCAGGCAGGGCAGGACCAGCATCAGCCCAAGCTGCGTGGATCGGAGCGGCGGGAAGTCCTTGGTCCTGAAGAAGTAGGCGAGTCCGATCACCGAGGCGACCTGGTACGTGAGGGGGATGGCGGCCGACAGCGGCAGCCCGAGGATCCAGTACGTGACCACCCACACGAACGAAAGCACGGAGATGAGGGACGCCGCGAGGACGAGGGTCGCCTTGCGTAGGCGGTCGTCGTCGGAGTCATCGGGCAGCGCCCCGAGAGCCGCGAGGCGCCGGATCAGCACCGGGATCACGCCGCGGATGGTAGTCGGCCCGCCGGGGGGGTCGCGCCGGCTCTAACGGGTAGCGTTCCCCGCGCACTCATATCCTTCTTCCAGGATGCCGCATCCCGTCCCAACGGGGCGTGAGGGGTGGCCGCACGAGGCCGCCGAGCTCGAGGCGCTCCAGCGGGTCCTGGCGGAAGAGGCGTCGGAGGCCCCCGCATGGCGCCCGGCCGTGTCGTCCTGGGTGGGCGGGGTGTTCGTGTGTTCGCCGACGGGCTTGGTCGGGGAGGGGATCGCCGGCGATCCGTGCTGGGCTGCGGCCGTCGTGGTCCAGGGCCAGCGAACGATGGCTTCCGCCGTCGTCCGGGGGGAGGCCGGGGCTCCCTACTTGACCGGGCTGCTGGCTCTCCGCGAAGGGGCGCTGCTGGAGCGGGTCGTGCACGAACTGGCGGTGGTGCCCGACGTCGTGGTGGTGAACGCGACCGGCCGGGATCATCCGCGGCGGGCCGGGTTGGCGCTGCACCTGGGGTGGGTCCTCGACGTTCCGACCGTGGGGGTCACCGACCGGCCCTTGATCGCGTCGGGCTCGGATCCGGCGCCCGAGCGGGGCAGCTCCGCGCCGCTCCTGCTGGGTGGCGAGGTGGTGGGCCACTTGGTGCGAACCAGGCGGCGGGCCCGGCACGTGTTCGTTCATGCCGCCTGGCGCACCGACCCGGAGGCCGCGCGGGAGGTCGTGCTGGGCTGTGCCGGGCCGTCGCGGACGCCGGAGCCGCTCCGGCGTGCGCGACGCCTGGCGCGGGTGGAGCGGGCCCGCAACGAGGGCCGGCTGCCGCCAGGGTGGCGCGACGTGTAGCGTGGGGGGTGGAGGCGGCCGTGATCTGGGTCGGTACCAGCGGCTGGCAGTACGAGGACTGGCGAAGCCGGTTCTACCCCGATGGGCTCCCCAAGGCCCGGTGGCTCGCGCACTTCGCTAGACGCTTCCCCACGGTCGAGATCAACAACTCCTTCTACCGGCTGCCTTCCGCGGAGACCTTCGCCCGGTGGCGCGAGGAGACGCCCGAGGGGTTCGTGATCGCGGTGAAGGCCAGTCGGTTCATCACACACATCCGGCGGCTCCTGGACTGCGGCGACTCCGTCCAGCTGCTGTGGCCCCGGGCCCAGGCCCTGGGGACGCGCCTGGGCCCCGTCTTGTTCCAGCTGCCGCCGCACATGCGGCGCGCCCCCGCGCTGCTGGAGGGGTTCCTCCGCGTGTTGCCGGCCGACATGCAGGCCGCCTTCGAGTTCCGCGACCCGTCATGGGAGACCGACGAGATCTTCGACCTGCTCGACCGCGCGAGGGCGGCGCTCGTGCTGGCCGACGCACCGGGTGCCCGGGTCCCGCAGGTGGTCACCGGGGGATGGGCATACCTGCGGTTCCACCAGGGGGCGCGCGACGCGGCCGGCTACTCGCGCGAGAAGCTTCGGAGGTGGGCCGGCCGCGTCGCCGAACTTCCGGCAAAAGACACGTTCGCCTACTTCAACAACGACACCGACGGTGCGGCCGTCCGGGACGCGGCGATGTTCACCCAGATCTTGCGGGAGTCCGGGCTGGACGTGGCCGGACGTGCCCTCTAGCCTGCGCGGGATGGAAACGGATTGGACGCCAGCCATCTCGGCGGATGAGCTGCCCGAGGGAAAGGCCACGCGGGTCTCGGTGGACGGGGTCGACGTGCTCCTTTACTTGGCCGGCGAAACGCTGTTCGCGATCGGGAACCGCTGTTCGCACCAGGGCGCGCCGCTCCACAAGGGAGTGGTCAAGTCCGCGGGCTCCATCCAGAGCGTCACGTGCCCCGTGCACGGCAGCGTGTTCCAGCTGTCCGATGGAAGGGTGCTGCGCGGGCCGGCGCTCGAGCCGGTGGCGGCCTACGAGGCCCGCATCAACGGGGATATGGTCCAGGTCCGGCCGCGTCCCGGGCTGGCGTAGCAACCCTCAGTCGGACGGCTCGCCGCCGCGCCGGAGGTTGGCCTTCCCCATGGCCCGCCCGGCCAGCGAGATCGCCGCGACGAGCACCACGACCAGCGTCGCGCTGATGACCGCGACCCCGGTTAGCAGGAACGTCACGTTCGCGTGTGCGGCATCGAAGTCGGACCACTTCACCATCGCGTAGATCGTGAAGAACGTGTACAGGACAACCACCAGCACGAATGCCAGCGACGCGAAGAAGAAGAAGATGGCCCCAGCGATGCCGCCTGCGATCCCGCTGTACTCGCGCACGCGCTGAGTCTAGCCGTCGGCGCCGCCTGCGAGAATGCGCTGGTGGACGAGGCCCGGATCCGCAAGCTCCTGGAGGCGCACCGGCGAGAGCTTGCCGAAGAGCTCGGCCGGCTGACCGAGGTGCCGCGGGACCCCCCGGCGGCCGTCTCGTTCGGCAAGCGGATCGGCGACGGCACGACCGAGGCCGTCGAGCGCATCGCCACGACGGCGGCCGCCCGGTCGTTGTGGGCGAAGGCTCAAGAGGTGGACCGGGCCCTGGCCAAGCTGGCCGAACGGACCTACGGGATCTGTGACGGGTGCGGGAAGCCCATCCCCCACGCCCGTCTCGAAGCGATGCCGTGGGCGGTCCTCTGCGTCGCGTGCAGCGCCGCCAAGCGCTAGCGTGGAGGTCGAGGCCATGGCGAACTGGCCCGCGTACCTCGAGCTCCATCGCGCCGGCGAGCTGGACCGGCGGGCGGAGGAGGCGGCCGCCCTCCTCGGACCCCGGTGCGTGGTGTGTCCCCGTCTGTGCCGCGTGGACCGCCGGGCCGACCAGCGCGGCCTGTGCCGCGTGGGCCGGCGGGCCATCGTCGCGTCACACTTCCCGCATCACGGCGAGGAGGACTGCCTGCGGGGACGGCACGGCTCCGGCACGATCTTCTTCACCGGGTGCAACCTGCGGTGTGTGTTCTGCCAGAACTTCGACATCTCCTGGGATGTCCGTGGCGTTCCGGTCACGCCCGAGCGGCTCGCCGAGATGATGCTGGAACTTCAGGCCGCCGGTTGCCACAACATCAACTTCGTCACGCCGGAGCACGTGGTCCCCGAGATCCTGGAGGCGCTGCCGATCGCCGTGGACGGCGGGCTCCGGTTGCCCATCGTGTACAACACGAGCTCGTTCGAGGGCCCCGAGAGCCTGCGGCTCATGGACCGTGTGGTCGACATCTACATGCCGGACTTCAAGCTCTGGTCCCGCGAACGCGCCCGCCGGTACCTGCGGCGCGCCGACTACCCGGAGGTCGCGCGCCACGCCATCGTGGAGATGCACCGGCAGGTGGGCGACCTGGTCCTCGACGGCGCCGGGCTGGCCCGCCGGGGCGTGCTGCTCCGACACCTCGTGATGCCGGGGATGGAGGACGAGACGGCGGCCATCCTGCAGTTCGTCGCGAAGGAGCTCGGAGCGGGCACGTACCTGAACCTGATGCCGCAGTACCGGCCGGCCGGGCTGGTCGGCGTTCGCAGGGACGGCGACCGATACGAGGAGATCGACCGCCCCCCGCACCGCGAGGAGTTCGCGCGAGCGCTGGAGCTGGCAGGGGAGCTGGGTCTGCGCAGGTTGGACCGGCGAGGGGCGGAGTCCGGCCTCCTGGGGCTGCCGGCCTAGAGCGGGCCCCGAGCGGGCCGGGCAACCCTAGTCCTGCTCGTGGGGGCGGAGCAGGGCGCGGGAGATGATGTGCCGCTGGATCTCGGACGTGCCGTCCCAGATGCGCTCGATGCGGGCGTCGCGCCAGAACCGCTCGATGGGCATCTCCTCGACCAGACCCATCCCGCCGAAGATCTGCACGGCGTGGTCGGTCAGGCGGCCCAGCATCTCCGTGGCGAACAGCTTGGCCATCGAGGCGTCGCCGGTGGTCATCGTTCCCCGGTCCAGCTTCCAGGCCGCGTGGAGCATGAGCAGCTCCGCGGCCTGGAGTTCCGTGGCCATGTCGGCCAGCTTGAACGACGTGCCCTGGAATCTCCCGATCGGCCGGCCGAACTGCTCGCGGGTGGCCGCCCACCCCGCGGACATCTCCAGCACCCGCCGGCCTCGGCCCACGCAGTTGGCCGCCACCATCACCCGCCCGTCCACCAGCCACCGGTCGGCCAGCTCGAACCCTTCGCCCTCCTCACCGAGCACCTGGCGGGGGCCCACTCGGCAACCGGTGAAGATCAGCTCGCAGTTGTGGTATCCGCGGTGGCTGACGGCGCGGGGGCCGGGGCGGACCTCGAACCCGGGGGTGCCGACGTCGACCAGGAACGCGGTGATGCGGCTCCGCGACCCCCGCGCCGTCTCGTCGACTCCGGTCACCGCGAACACGATGGCGAAATCCGCCACGTCGGCGTGGCTGATGAAATGCTTCATGCCGTCGATCACCCAGTCATCGCCGTCGCGAACGGCCCGCGTGGCGATGGCGTGAGCGTCCGATCCGGCCCCCGGCTCGGTCAGGGCGAAGCACTCCATCCGCTCGCCCGCGGCGCAGGGCTTGAGGTACGTCTCGACCTGGTCTTCTTCGCAGGCCAAAAGGATCCGCGACGGTCGGGCAAGCCAGGATTGCAGCGCCCAGCTCGTCCGGCCGCATTCCCGCTCGAACAAGGCGGTACCGAGGCGGTCGAGTCCGCCCCCGCCGACGTCCTCCGGCAGGTTGGGCGCGTAGAAGCCGGCCGCGATGGCCTTGTCTCGGATCTGCTCGCCGAGCCCGGGTGGCAGCTCGCCGGTCCGGTCCACCTCGTCCTCGTGCGAGAACAGCTCGCGCTCTATGAACGCCCGGAGCGCCTGCACGAGGAGCTCCTGTTCGTCCGTCAGGGCGAAGTCCACGCGTGACTTCTACACGGCGGAGCCCTTCGCCCACAACAGGGTAGATTCGGGGCCGAGGCCCGATGGAGGGAGGACGAGGGTGGAGGTCGGGAAGATCCAGTTCATCGTCATCGACAGCAACTACCCGGGCGGTATGGCGGCGTTCTGGTGCGAGATCCTGGGAACCGAGGTGGACAGCACCGTCGGCGAGGGCCAGTACGTGCTGCTCAAGGCAACCGAGGGTGCCCCGCCGATCGCGTTCCA
>JAHEXX010000048.1 GCA_023251895.1 bacterium | reverse complement strand
ACACGACGATGAGACCGATGAGCAACCGAGTGGCGCGGGGGATGGGCCTCGCGGTGGGGCTCCTCCTCGCTGCCCTCCTGGTCCTGGACAACCGGATGCCCCGGGGGACCGGCACCCTGGGCGCGGACGTCGTCTTCGCCGTGACCCCCACCGGCGAGCTCGCGATCACCCCCTCGGGCCCCTTCCTGTCGGCGACCCAGCTCCGGCCGGGCCCCGAGGCCCATGCCCCCTCGGGAACCCTCGAGGCGTTCAACCAATCCCCCGTCTCACTCCAGGTCCACCTGCGGGGGCTCCCGTCGCTTCTGGACATCGACGAGGCATTGTGGGTCAGCGTGGAGTCCGACGGTCGGCAGCTGTTCCGCGGGCCCGTGGGTGACCTGCGGAACTGGACCTCCCAGTTCCTCACGCTTGCCTCCGGGGAGAAGGCCACGCTCACCGTTCGCACGTGGCTCCCGCCATCTGCCCCCAAGGGCTGGGAGGGACGGGTGGCCACTGTGGACCTCGAGTTCCGCTCCGACGTGGTGGGGGCGTGATGAGCGCGACGCGCAGGCTCGCCCTCTCGGTCCTGATCGTCGGGAGCATCGCGTGGATCGCCGGCCAGGCAACCTACGCCAGGTTCGCCGTGACGACCGCCGACGGGGGGAACAGCTTGGCCGCAGGCACCGTGGCCATCTCGGACAACGACGCCGGCGGCGCCGTCGTGACACTCACGAACGCCTTGCCGGGCAACTTGGCCCTGGGCTGCATCACCGTCACTTACGACGGGTCCCTCGATTCGCAGGTCCACCTGTACGGAAGCGTGAGCGGTGCCCTGGCGCCGTACCTGAATCTCAAGATCACCCGGGGCACCAACGGATCCTCGTTCAGTTCCTGCGCCGGGTTCACGGCGGACGGGACCAACTACATCGGGCAGGGCGCCGGAGTCGTGTACAACGGCGACCTGAGCGCGTTCCCCTCGACATACGCCGCCGGCATCGTCGACGCCCCGGGGTCGGCCGAGACGTGGACCTCCGGCGAAAGCCACGCGTACCAGGTCCAGGTCACCTTCAAGACGGGGTCGGTGGGCGCGGACGGCCTCGCCGCGTCGGCGACGTTCACGTGGGAAGCGAGGAACCTGTGAGGGCCGTGCGCGCCGTCGTCCGATTCATCGTCACGACGGTGCTGTGGACCGCTGCAGGAGTGGCGACGGGCATCGTGCTGGCCACGACCGTCACCTACCTGTTCGGCTACCGCAGCCTGACCGTCATGTCGGGGAGCATGGAGCCGGCCATCCACACCGGGGACGTCGTCGTCGTGAAGGAGGTCACGCCGCAGGACGTTCGGATCGGGGACGTGGTCACCTTCCGCGATCCGTCCGATGCCTCGCGACTCATCACGCACCGCGTGCACAGCATGAGCATCGCCGGCGCCGAGGTCCGCTTCGTCACCAAGGGAGACTCGAACACGGGCGTCGAGAACTGGAAGGTCGCGACCGACGGCAGGGTGGGGCTGGTGAGCTACCGGCTGTGGCACCTGGGCTACGTGCTCTTCTACCTGCGGAGCGGCTTCGGCCGATTCGTGCTCGTCGTGATCCCGGCCCTCCTGCTGGGCGTCTACGAGATCTGGCGTATCTGGCGCCCGGATCGAGAGGAGACCCTCCGTGAGATCCCGGCGTGACGTCCGGCTGCTGGCCGTGCTGCTCGGCGTGGGCCTCCTGCTCGGCGTGACGGGCGGCGCCACCTACGCCGCGTTCTTCGCGACGACGTCGAACGCGGGCAACTCCTTCACGGCCGGCCCCGACACGACCCCGCCGACGGCCACATCCGTCATCGGGCGCGTCACCAGCTACCTGACGGGGTCCATCCGGCAGGGCGGCAACTACTACGTGTACGCGAACGTGACCGATACCGGCAATCCCGCCAGCGGCGTAGCGACCGTACGGGCCGACGTGAGCCAGATCTCGACCGGCCAGACCTCCGTGAGCCTCTTCACGGGACCTTGTCCGTGCACCGTCGGCGGCGTGACCTACGTGTATCGCAGCAACGCCGTGGTCGCGAACAACCCCCTGGCCGCCGGGTCCCGCTCGTACACCCTGACGCTGACCGACAACGCCGGAAACTCCCAGACCCAGACCGGCTTCAGCGTGATGGTCGACAACACCAGCCCGACCGGGGTCGACATCCAAACGGCGAACGGCGGCGCCACGGTGGGCCATGCGGAGAACGGCGACACGATCACCTACACCTTCTCCGAGCCCATCGACCCCCAATCCATCCTGGGCGGCTGGACCGGCGCTGCGACCACGGTTCAAGTGCGGTTTGGGGACGCGGTATGCGGCGCGAACGACAGGGTGCGGATCCGAGACACGTCGGGGAACGTGCTGCCGCTCGGCGACGACTGCCTGGGCCGCAGCGATTACGTGACCACGACCAGAACGTTCACCACGTCGACCATGGTCCAGTCCGGGAACACCATCACCGTCACGCTCAACAATGCCTCGGTCCTGGCGACGGGGACGGCTGCGGGTCCGGGAACCATGACCTGGACGCCCAACGCGTCGGCCCTGGACGCCGCCGGGAACGCGTGCTCCACTGCCGTCGCGACCGAGAGCGGCGCCGCCGACCCCGAGTTCTGAGCGCAGGGCCCTCCACGGCCCATAATGCGAGCCGGTGGAACCGCGCGCGCGGAAGGTCGGCCTGGGATTGGTCTTGCTCTGCCTGGCCGGGACGCTGCTGGTCGGACTGGGCGTGAAGTCACCGTGCGCGAGCGGCGATTGGCGAGACGGGCGGCAGTACCGGCGCCTGTGTTACTCGGACATCGTGCCCCTGTACGGCACCGAACAGCTCACCCGGACCGACGACGCACGGTACGGCATCGCGGGGCGGCTGCCGTTCCTCGACGCGTGCCAGAACCGGGGTGGCGCGGAGTGCGACGAGTACCCGGTGCTCACGATGTACGCGATGCGCCTGGCGGCCTGGCCGGTGCGGACCTTCCCGGGGTTCTTCTACTCGAACGCCGTGTTGCTCTCCGCGGCCGCCTTCGCCATCACGCTGTGCCTGTACCTCATGGTCGGCTCGCGGGCCCTGTACTTCGCGCTCGCTCCTACCCTGGCGATCTACGGCCTGATGAACTGGGACCTCCTGGCCGTGGCCCTGGCCACCGGCGCCACCCTCGCCTACATGAAGCGAAAGAACGTGGCCGCTGGAATCCTGCTCGGCCTGGGAACCGCGGGCAAGCTCTACCCGGGGCTCCTGCTGATCCCGTTGGTTGCCGGCCGGTTCCGGGAGCGCGAGCCGGACGCGGGGATCCACCTGGTATGGGCGGGGGCCGCCGCGTGGCTGGCCGTGAACCTGCCGTTCGCACTGCTCGCGCCGACCGGCTGGTGGGAGTTCTTCCGCTTCAACGCGCAGAGGGCGGCCGACTGGGACAGCATGTGGTTCCTGGCCTGCCGCCACCTCACGGGGAACCTGGCTTCCTGCGGCCGGACGGGGTTGGTCAACGTGGGCTCGCTGGCGGCATTCCTGGCGGGGGCCGCCGTGCTGTGGCGGTGGAAGCGGCGACGTGACCCGGGCTTCCCGCGGTGGACGCTGGGGTTCCCCATCCTCGTTGTCTTCCTGCTGACGAACAAGGTCTACTCTCCCCAGTACGGGCTGTGGCTGCTGCCATGGTTCGCACTGGCCCTCCCTGACCTTCGGCTCTTCGCCGCCTTCGAGGCGGCCGATGTGGCGGTGTTCGTGACGCGGTTCAAGTTCTTCGAGGGGTACTCCGACCTGGGCTCCGGGATGCCGTTCTGGGCGTTCGAGGCCGCGATCCTGATCCGGGCGGCCATCCTCGTGTGGTGCTTGGTGGCGTGGGTCAGGCGTGAGGCCGAGGCGAGCCCGGCCCCGGGGGAAGCGGCCCAGCCCCTGGAGGCGGGGGCGCCGGCGTGAGGACCTGCGAGGCTGGGGAGCGCGCCGGCGCCCCCGCCCGGCCAAGCGCGACCCGCCGGGGCCTCCGGTACGTCCTGACCGTGTTCCTGGGCGTGCGAGTGGGACTGTTCCTGCTCGGCGCGATCGCCGCAAAGGTGGTGGTCTCCCAGGACTCGGTATCGGTGCCTGGCTGGGCGGCCCGTCCCACCACCCTCGGCTGGCACAACGTCTTCACCGTCTGGGAGCGCCTGGACGGCCTGTGGTTCCTGCGCATCGCGCATTCCGGGTACCGAGTCGGCGACGGGAGCGCGGTGTTCTTCCCCGGGTACCCCCTCGCGATCCGAGCGGTCTCCCTGCTGATCGGTGGGCACGAGTTCGCCGCCGCGCTGATCGTTTCGAACCTGGCGTTCGCCGCCGGGCTCTGTGTCCTGTACTTCCTCACGGCGTCGGAGCTCTCGGTGTCCGTCGCCCGGAAGACCGTCCTGTACATGGCCATCTTCCCCACCTCGTTCTTCTTCTTCGCTCCCTACAGCGAGTCGCTGTTCTTCCTGCTGACGGTGACTTCGTTCTGGGCCGCCCGCCGGAACCGGTGGGCCCTTGCCGGCCTGCTCGGAGCCCTCGCCGCGCTGACCCGGAGCGTCGGACTGCTGCTCGCGCCGGCCTTGGCCATCGAGGCGGTCCACCAAAGGATGGAACGGCGGGGCCCGCTGCTCCCCCGGCTCCTCGGCGCGGCGAGCGTCGGCCTGGGCACGCTGGCATATCTGGGGTACTGGCGAGCCCGCACGGGCGACTTCCTGGCGCCCCTCCACGAACAATCCCGGTGGCAGCGCGAGACCTCGACGCCCTGGCACACGCTGTCGGAGGCCACCAAGCAGGCCTTCCGGTGGATCGGCGCGACCGGGAAGTCTTTCGGCGGTTACTGGTTGATCGACTGGCTGATCGTCGTGTCCGTGCTGCTGCTGGCGACCTACGGTCTGTGGCGTCTGCGGCCTTCGTACAGCGTATACCTGTGGACCAGCCTGCTGGTTCCGCTGCTGTACATCTTCCCCGACCGGGCCCTGATGTCGATGCCCCGGTTCGTGGTGCCGCTGTTCCCGGCATTGTGGATGCTGGCCGCCCTGGCCGAACGGCGGCGCCTGCCCCACACGGCCGTGGTCGCCGCCTCGGCGGCCGGGCTGGGGCTGCTCACGGTCCTGTTTGTGAACTGGTACTACATCTTCTGACCGCCCCCGCCGACCTATGGGATGATGCCACCGGACGTCTTCCAGAGAGGGGGGACCGGGTGACGATCAAGGTTGCGATCGCCGACGACCACTCCCTCGTGCGCCAGGGGCTCCGGCGTTACCTGGACATGGCCGAGGGGATCGAGGTCGTGGGCGAGGCATCCAACGGCATCGAGCTCCTGGACCTCATCGGCAAGACCAACCCCGAGATCGCCCTGGTGGACATCCGGATGCCCGAGATGGACGGTCTGGAGGCGGCCCGACAGATCCGCGACCAGCACCCCGGCGTGGGCGTGATCATGCTCACCGCCTACGACGACCGGCAGTTCGTGGTGGAGGCGGTCCGGTCGGGAGCTCGCGGGTACGTGCTGAAGGCCCGGGACGCCGAGCACCTGATCCAAACCGTGCGCCTGGTGGCCGGGGGGAACATGGTGATCGACCCCCAGCTCGTGGTGGCCCTGGCGGAGGAGCTGTCCTCGGCCAAGGAACGGGACCGGCGGGCCGAGACCCTCACCGCTCGGGAGATCGAGGTCCTCCAGCTTCTGGCCTTCGGCCACACCAATCGCGACATAGCCGAGCGTCTGTACATCTCACCCGACACGGTCAAGACCCATCTCGAACACATCTTCGAGAAGCTGGGCGCGTCGGACCGCACCGCCGCGGTGGCCGAGGCCCTCCGCCGCCGGCTCATCGAGTAGCCCCACACCGCGGCGTCGCCGGGCATGTCCCCCATTCGGCCTAGGTAGCTTCGGGATACAGACACTCCTCTCGGATGATGGAGCCGCGCCTCGGTTCCCGGCATAGTTACGGGTACACCGATGGACGTCGCCCGGCGCGAGACTCGAGCCCTCACGATCGGCAGCCTGCTGGCCTGCTCGGCCATCGGCGTGACCGCCGTCTTCCTGTTCGCACCGGCGGACCGCCAACTCCGGTCGCTGTTGGCCGACGCCGCCGTGCTGTGGGCAACCCTGGTATCGGGCGCCGTGATCACGCGCCACGGGGGAACGGGTGGCGAGTGGCGGAGCGGCCGGACCTTCGGGGCGGCGTTCTACTGCCTGGCCGGCCTCAGCGTGCTGTTCCTGTTCCGTCAGCTGTCGGGCTCGGAGGCCTTCGGGCCCGGCCTCGCAGCCCTGGCGATCCTGCCGGTCGGTGTGATCTTCCTGCTGCCCATCAGAACCGAGTTCGCCGACCACTTCGCGCAGGAGGACCGGCGCGAGATCGCGGCCGACGTCGCGCTCGTCACCGCTGCGATCGGTTGCGTCGCTTACGTGGCGATCCTGCCGTCGGATGCCGGCACCGTCGCCGCTCTGTCCGCGGCGGCGTTCGCCGTCAGCGGCACGGCGATGTTCACGACCTACGGCGCGCTCGCCCTATGGGTCCCCACGCCAGCGCACATCGGCCAGTTCCTGGTTATGGCGACCATGGCGGGGGCCACGTTCGCGACGGCCATCGAGTGGGTCCGGGGCGAGTACCGCACCGGGCAGATCGGGACCGGCCTGCCCGTCGCCCTCGGGGCGCTGGCCCTGGCCACTCTCGTGTCGTTCCTGCCACCGCGTATGGTGAAGGGCTCACTGGCGAAGCCCACGCGTTGGGGCCGTCCTCTCCTCACCGCCACGGCCGTTGCCGCGGCGTGCGCGGCGCTGGCCGTCGTGGCCAACCGGGAGATCGGCGGCGGCGTGGGTGCCGTGGAGGCTCCCGTCATGATCGCGGTGCTGGCGACCGCGGTCGCCATCCGGATCCTCCTCAACCAGGTCCGCAGTGCGGAGGCCACCCGCCAGGTTCAGGTCGCGCTGGCCCAGAAGGAGGTGGCCCTCGCCGAGACCGACCGAGCCCTGGACCGGCTTCGTCGGGCCAACGAGACACTGCGAGACTCCGAGGAGCGGTTGCGCACGGTGTTCGAGGCGGCGGTGGACTGCATCGTCGAGCTCGACGAGCACGACCTGATCCTTCAGGCCAACGAGGCCTTCTGCAGGATGGTGGAGCTCCCGAAGTCCCTCGTCGAAGGCCAGCCCTGGACCGCCATCGCCGTGGCCACCAAGGCTGTCGACGACTCCTTCGCCTCACTGCCGAAGACCGGGGAGGGCACGCTCCGCAGGGAGGGGCACGACCTGTACCTGGAGGCTCGGACGTCCGACATCCCCGGCGATCCGCCGCGGCGACTGCTGCTGGTTCGCGACGTGACGGCCGCCAGGGTGGCCGACCAGACCATCCGCTCGCTCTTCAAGTTCCTCCAGGATCGGGACGAGGACCGCACGCGCATCATGCGCCGGACCAACGCCGCCATCGAGACGGAACGCAACCGCATCGCCCGTGACCTCCACGACGGGCCGGTCCAGGGTGTGTCGGCTGCGTCGCTCTCGCTCGAGGCGGTGCTCCTGATGCTGAAGGGCGGGGACGTCGACGAGGGGGTCTCGGTCCTGGCCAAGGTGCGACAGGAGCTCTCCGAGGAGGCCGACAACCTCCGACAGCTGATGTCCGGCCTGCGGCCCCCGCTGCTCGAAGAGCGGGGGTTGATCCCCGCGATCCGCGAGACGCTGGTCAGGTTCGGGAACGACACGGGGTTCGAGACGGAGTTCAACGAGCACGGGCCCATCGAGGTTCCGCCGGACATCGAGACGCTCGCCTACCGCATCGTGCAGGAGGCGCTGTCCAACGCGGGGAAACACTCGCAGGCCTCCAAGGTCGCCGTCTCGGTCGACATCCTGGCGGGCCAGCTCCGCATCGAGGTGACCGACGATGGGGCGGGGTTCGATCCGGCCCGGGCCCGCGATTTCCTGCAAGAGGGACGGGTAGGCTTGGCCTCCATGCGGGAACGAGTGGAACTCACCAACGGCACCTTCATGGTGCACAGCACGGCGGGGCGGGGGACGACCGTGCTGGCGTCCTTGTCCCTATCGACGTCGCCCGCGCAGCGGGAGGTCGCCGTCAACTAGTCGAGCCGCGGCCCCGCCCCTGATCGGCGAGGGGCTCGGTGACGGCGACTCGGTGGGGCTCGGTGACGGCGACTCGGTGGGCCTCGGTGACGGTGATTCGGAGGGGCTCGGGGATGGCTTAGGGCTCTTCGTCGGTGAAGGCGCTGGCGCGGGCACCGGCGTCGCCGGTCCCTGGTCGTACCCCTGGGCCGAGGGCGTGGGGAAGTCCACGACCGGCATGTTCGTGGTGACCTCGGCCATGAAGTCGTGCCAGATGGCCGCGGGGATCGTTCCGCCGAACACCGGCGAGACTCCCTCAACGCTCTGCATCGGGGTCGTGTCGTTCTTCGGATACCCCATCCACACGCAGGTCGCGAGCTGGCGCGTATACCCGCAGAACCACGCGTCCACGTAGTTCTGCGCGGTCCCGGTCTTGCCGGCGGCCGGACGAGCGATGTTCGCGGCCGTGCCGGTTCCGCCGGTGATCACGCCCTCCAGCGCCGAGGTCACGAGGTTGGCGTCGTTCTGATCTATGACCTGCTTCCCGCGGTCATGCGTCAGCCTGAAGAGCACCTGGCCGTCCGGTCCCTCGAGCCGCTGAAGCGGAGTGGCCCATCGCCGCATCCCTTCCGCCGCAAGCGTTGCGTATGCATTCGTCATCTCGAGCGGATCGACTGCCTGCGTGCCCAGGGTGATCGAGCACACGGGCTCCAGAGGCGACCGGATGCCCATGCGATGGGCGACGCCCGCGACCTTGCGCGGGCCGACCTGCGCAGCCAGTTGCGCGAAGACGGTGTTGACGGAATGAGCCGTAGCCTGGGCAAGCGTGAAGATGCCGCTCTCCTCGTCGGATGCGTTGGAAAGGGTCCACGGCCTGCCGTTCGTGAAACATTCCGACGCGGGGATCGTGATCGTCCCCGGCCCGCGCCACCGAGAGGCAAGGGAGATCCGATCTTCCATCGCCGCCGCGAGCGTGAACGGCTTGAAAGCCGACCCCGCCGTGCGACCGGAGCCGCCCTGCCCGGTGGCCAGGTTCACCTGGGATCTGAAGAAGTCGCGGCCGCCGTACATGGCCCGAACGGCCCCCGTCCGCGGATCGATCGCTACCAGGGCAGCGGCGGGGTCGCCCGGGTCCGGCAGGTGGGTGTGGATCGCGTTCTCCGCAGCGCGTTGCCAGTTCATGTTGAGGGTCGTGGTGATCCTCAAGCCGCCCCCGAAGACCTGCGACTCGGGCAGCCGCACGGGCGAGATCGAATACGGCGAGCTCTTGTCGCTCTGTCCGTACAGGCTTCGTTTCACGTAGTCGACGAAATACCCGAGCGTTTGCGCGTGCGGGTAGTTCCCGAGGATGTCGATGGGATGGATGCGGACCTTCTTCTCCTTGATCCTCGTGGCTTCGGCGGCCGTCACGTAGCCCTCGGCCACCATCCGATCGAGGACGTAGTCGCGCCGGATCCGCGCGTCGACCGGGTGATCGACGGGATCGAACGTGGAGGGCGAGGCGATGAGCCCGGCCAGCGCGGCAGACTCCGGCAGCGTGAGGTCCTTCGCGTCCTTGTTCCAGTAGGTCTTGGCCGCGGCCTGAACGCCGTACGCGCCGTGCCAGAAGTAGATCGTGTTCAGGTACCCGGCCAGGATCTCGCCCTTCGAGAAGGTCTGCTCGAGCTTGACGGCGAGCAACGCTTCGCGGATCTTCTGGGAGAACGTGCGGGGCGGGACGACGTACGTCTCCCCACCGGTCTTCGGGTCGGTCACGTAGTGGCCCGCATAGACGTTCTTGACGAGCTGCTGGGTGATCGTGGAACCCCCCTGCACGGCCTTGTGGGCGACGAGGTCGTTCCAGGCGGCCCGCACGATCCCGGCCGGGTCGATGCCGGGGTGTCGGTAGAAGCCCTTGTCCTCCGTGGCCACGACCGCCTCGCGCAGGCTCTGCGGCATGTCCTTCAGCGGGATGAGGGTGCGGTTCACCGCCTGGTGGAGCGTGGTGATGAGGTCCCCCCGGCTGTCGTAGATGTAGGTGGTCTGCACGGGGGGCGGCGTCAACGGAAGCTGAAGGTGCAGGTACACGTAGTACAGCGTGCCGAGGACCCCGGCGACGCCCAGCAGGGGCACGAGCACGAACACCCACCAGAACCGGCGGAAGAAGCGGCGCTTCTTCCGATGCGGTTTGCGGGCGCGGTGCCTGCCCCTCACGGAGCGCGCGTGGTTGCCGGCGAAGCCAACTCGGTCCCGATTCTATTCGGTGACTCTCGTTCCACCGGTTCGGTCGCGGGCGGAGTTGTGGTGGTTCCGTGATGGCGCGCGCCGAGGCTGCGGGTCAGCCCGCCGTACGGGCCACGAACGCCTCGGACAGGTGGTTCCAGCGGCAGGCCGTGCACACCTCGACCACGTAACACCAGGCGCCGGGGCGGTCCGCGGCCATGCCGAGCCCGACATCGAGAGGCCACACACGCCCGTTGTCCTGCTTCAGGTCGTCCGCGTACACGTAGGCGAGCAGCTTCAGCTGCTCCTCGCAGACCGGGCAGCCGCGGCGGGCGGTCTCCCCCACGTGCGCGGCCGCCCTCATCAACTCGGGGTGCGCGTCGCAGATCTCGCCCTTGGACCGGAGGCCGGTGCGCACCTCTCGCAGGAGCGCGCGCTTGGCCAGCGTGTAGTCGACCACGCCGAGGAGCTGTCGCCGGGCCATTTCGCGAGGGCTCTGCATGGTGGGGCGATTGTACCCGTGGGCCTGCGGATGGCGAGTCGGTCCTTCGTCCCCCGCCGAACGGTGAACCCCGGGCCCATCGGGCCTCCGTTTCAGCCGGACTCCGTATCGACCGATGCCCTGAGTAGTGAAGCATCGCTCGTGGTCCCCGGCCCGAGAGGAGGTGCTGGCGCGCGCCTTCCACGGAAGCAGCGAGGGCATGGCCGTTGCCCGCTTGGGCGACGGCCGCATCCTCGACGTCAACGAAGCCTTGCTGCGCGTGTTGGGCCAGGAACGCGCGGAGGTGATGGGGGGCACCATCGTCGACCTCGACGTGCCGTGCTCCACCGAGATCATCCCCGGGGGCGACGAGCCGCTCGTGCTGGTTCGGACCACCGGGAGGCTGACCGAGAATGGGCTGCGCTACCAGGAGCTCCGGGGGGCCGATGTCCGTTACCGTGCCATGATCGAGGCCGTCCCGGCCATCATCTACACGGAGTCGCCGGACCCCTCGACCCGCGCCGGCTCCCGGGCCACCTACGTGAGCCCTCAGGCGCTCTCCATCCTCGGCTACTCGCCGGAGGAACTCATGGCGAACCACGAACTCTGGTACGAACGGATGCACGCAGAGGACCGTGACCGGGTCGTCGACGAGGAACGGCGGGCCGACGAATCAGGCCGGTTCTGCGCCGAATACCGACTCCAGCACCGCGAAGGCCATGTGGTTTGGGTTCGCGACCAGGCCGTTCCCATCACGGACCCGGAAACGAACGAGACCTTCTGGCAAGGCGTGATGCTGGACATCACCGAGCTGAAGCGTGCGCAGGAGGATCTGTCCGAGGCTCTGGCCCGCGATCGGTCCGCCGCCCGCCGCCTGCGATCCCTGGACCGCCTGAAGAACACGCTGCTGCATACTCTCTCGCACGACATCCGCAACCCATTGGCGGGGGTCATGGGAGCAGCGACCGCGCTCCTGCAGCACCACGACGAACTGGCCCCCGACGAGCGGGGCGAGCTGCTGCTCGGCATCCACCAGCAGGCCCGCAAGATCGACCGCATGCTCTCCGACCTCCTGGATCTGGACCGGCTCGATCGGGTGATCGTGGAGCCCGACCGCGCAGAAACGGAGCTCGCCGAGCTGATCCGGGCGGTGCTGGCGGGATGCGAGATGGACGGGCGCGCCGTGGAACTCGACCTCCAGCCCCTCGTCGCGACGGTGGACGGACCCAAGGTCGAGCGAATCGTCGAGAACCTCCTGTCGAACGCGGCCAAGCACACGCCGCCCGGCTCGTCGCTGTGGGTCCGGCTCCGACGCGTGGACGAGGGCGCGCTGGTCGTCGTTGAGGACGATGGGCCCGGCGTCCCCGACCGCCTGAAGCGGGTCATCTTCGAGCCCTTCCGCCGGGGGAACCAGAACCAATCCCCGCCCGACGGCACGGGCATCGGGCTGTCGTTGGTCGCCGGGTTCACCGAGCTCCACGGTGGCCGGGCCTGGGTCGAGGACCGACCCGGAGGCGGCGCGTCGTTCCACGTGGTGCTCCCCGACCGCTCGGACCCCCACGCCCCGCTCGCCGGCTGACCTCCGGCCGGAGCCGGCGATGGTAGAGTCCGGCGCCGACCGCTCCTAGGAGAAATGCGCGTTGGACCCGAAGTGGTGGCTATTGATCCATCTCTCAGGCGTGCTCGGCCTGCTGGGCTCGCACGGTGCGTCGATGGCGGTGCTCTTCAAGCTCCGCAGGGAACGGGATCGCACGCGGATCGAGCACCTTCTGCAACTCTCCGGCTCCACGGTGATCCCGCTGTACGTCTCCCTGGCGTTGCTGCTGACCGGCGGGATCGTCGGCGGCATCGATGGCCATTTCTTCTGGCAGCGGTGGATCACGCTCTCGCTCATCGTCCTCGCGATCACGATGATCGTGATGTACGCCATCGCGATGCCCTACTACAAACGGATCCGTGAGGCCCTCGGGGTTCGTCCATCCGGAGTGCCGCGCGTCAGCGACGAGGAGCTCGAGGCGCTTCTCGGTTCCGCGAAGTCGACCGTGGTGGCCGTGGTCGGCTTCGGGGGGTTCTTGATCATCCTGTATCTGATGATCTGGAAGCCTGGGATCGTTTGAGCGGCTAGGCCATCTCAACCGCCGGCAAGGGTCTTGCCGCCGGGCCCTGCACGACCTCCCCCGAGGCGGAGAACCGGGACCCGTGGCACGGGCAGTCCCACGTCCCGTCCGCCCCGTTCCACTTCACGGTGCACCCCATGTGGGTGCACTTCGCCGAGACGGTGTGTAGCTTGCCCTTGTCGTCTTTGTAGGCCGCCACCTTGTCGCCGGCGACCAGGATGATGCCGCCCTCCCCCTTGTCGATCTCGGCCACCGCCTGGACAACCGTGCGGGCGATGAGCACGTCGCATGGCGCGTACTCGGAGACCTTCTGTGGCACCGAGCCCAGCAGGAACCGCCGTGCTCCGGTCATCCCTTTGTTCCCCACGATCACCAGGGGGAAGGCCTCCTGCTCGGCGACCTCTACGATCTTGTCGGCGGGATCGCCCTTCAGGATCCGCGTCGAGGTGTCTACGTCCTCGCCGAAGGTTGCCGCGGTGTCCTTCAGCACCAGATCACCGGTCTTGGGATGGCCCACGAACACCAGCTGGACCGAGGCACCCAACTTGCCGGCCAGGTCGTAGCCCTTGCGGGCGGCGCGGTCGGCGGTGACCGAGCCGTCCGTCGCAACCAGGATCCGGGGGTACGGGCTGTCCCCCTCCACGACCGCGGTACCTCGAACCAACAGCACGTCACACGGGGCCTGGCGCGCGATCCGGCCGGCGATGTTGCCGATCTGGAACGTCTCGCTCCCGGAGAGACCCGCGGCCCCGATCACGATCACATCGGCGTCGTTCACATCGGCGAACTCGACGATCGCGGCCGCGGGGGTGCCGTCGAGCAGCTCGCCCCTGACCTTGACCCCGTCGGCCTCGCAGGCCCCGACGGCCTGTTCCAGGATCTCCTTCCCCTCGATCGGGGACTCGTACGCGTGCCCCACCAACACCGTGCCCCGGGTAGCCTTGGCGATGCTCGCGGCGACTCGGCGGGCCCGCTCGGCCGACTCGGAGCCGTCGGTGGCGAAGACGATCCTCTTGTAGCTCACGGCGCGGAAGTCTACGGGACGCCGGCTACCGCCGGTCCGCTCGCGCCGAGCGGGCCTACGCGGCGCCCAGGGCTCGCGCGATCTCTTGGGCCGCGGCCAGAACCGCGGGCGCGTACTGAGCGGCCCGCCCACGCGCGATCCGGGTGGCTGGCCCGGACACCGACGCAACGGCGACGAGCTCTCCGTGGGGGCCGACGACCGGCGCGCTCACGGAGGCCACGCCGTGTTCCCGCTCCCCGACGCTGTTGGCCCAGCCCCGCCGGCGAGCGACCGCCAACTGCCGCCGCAGGACCTGGGGATCGGTCGGCGTCGCCGGCGTGTACGGTTCGAGGTGCAGGAGGAGCCGCTCCCGATCGGCGTTCGCGGCCCAGGCCAGGAAGATCTTCCCGGCCGAGCCCGCCGTCAGTGGGAGATCCGCCCCGACGGGAACGATCGTCCGCAGTTCGCTGGTCGACTCCACGGCGTCGACGCACACGCGGCGGTCGCCGGACCGAACGTAGAGCTGGGCCGTCTCGCCGGTGGCCCGGGCCAGCCGCTCGATGGCGGGGTGCGCGAGCTCCCGAAGGGGCAGTTCCCGCGCGGCCGCGGTAGCGAGGCTGAGGAGCCTGGGGCCCAGCCGGTAGCCGTGGCCCCCCTCCCGGGTCAGCAGCCCATGATCTTCGAGGGCGGCGGCCAGGCGGTGTGCCGTCGCCCGGTGCAGCCCGGTCCTCGCAACCACGTCGCCCAGGGTGCGTGCCCCCTGCTCCACCGCGTCCAGGATGGCCACGGACCGGTCGAGAACGCCCACGGGCACCCGTGTTACACTCTGCATTTCAGATATTGGTATCACGTCTCGATATTCGAGACAACGATCGGCCCGAAGGAGCCGCAGTGCCACAGACGCTGTCGGAGAAGGTCTGGGAACGCCACGTCGTCCACCGTGCGGAGGCCGAGCCCGATCTCCTCTACGTGGATCTGCACCTGATCCACGAGGTGACCTCACCCCAGGCGTTCGACGGCCTCCGCGTGCACGGGCGCCGGGTCCGCCGCGCCGACCTCACGGTCGCGACCATGGACCACAACGTGCCCACCGCCCCGGGGCCCGAGGATCCCATCTCCGCCCGGCAGATGGAGGCCCTGGCCCGCAACTGCGAGGAGTTCGGGATCATGCTGTTCCCCACCGGCCACCCGGGCCAGGGGATCGTTCACGTGATCGGTCCGCAGATGGGCCTCACCCAGCCGGGCCTACTGATCGTGTGTGGCGATTCGCACACCTCCACGCACGGCGCCTTCGGCGCGCTGGCGATCGGGATCGGGACCTCCGAGGTGGAACACGTGTTGGCCACCCAGACCCTGCCCCAGAAGCGACCCGGAACCCTGGCCGTCACCGTCGAGGGCGACCTGCCGCACGGAGTCACCGCGAAGGACGTGATCCTCGGCATCATCGCCCGGATCGGAACGGGGGGCGGGGTGGGACACATCATCGAGTACCGGGGCTCCGCGATCCGCTCGCTGTCGATGGAAGGCCGCATGACCGTCTGCAACATGTCGATCGAGGGAGGCGCTCGGGCCGGCATGGTCGCGCCCGATGACACCACGTTCGCCTATCTCGAGGGCCGCCCCCAAGCCCCCAAGGGATCCGATTGGGATCGGGCCTTGGACGAATGGCGTTCCCTTGCAACCGATCCGGACGCCATGTTCGACGAGGAAGTGGTGATCGACGCGGCCCGGCTGACCTCCTACGTGAGCTGGGGAACCAACCCGGGCCAGACCGTCTCCATCGACGACGCGGTCCCCGACCCAGCGTCGCTCGAGGATGCCACGAAGCGGGAATCCGCCGAGCGGGCCCTTGCCTACATGGGCCTCGAGCCCGGCACCGCGATCCGCGATATCCGACCGGACACCGTGTTCATCGGCTCGTGCACGAACTCGCGGATCTCCGACCTTCGGGAGGCCGCCGCGGTCTTGCACGGGCGCCGGGTGCGAGAGGGATTGCGCGCGATGGTGGTTCCCGGCTCGATGCTGGTGAAGGTCCAGGCCGAGAAGGAGGGTTTGGACCAGGTGTTCAAGGCCGCCGGGTTCGAGTGGCGCGACGCGGGCTGTTCCATGTGCCTGGCGATGAACCCCGACAAGCTATCCCCTGGAGAGCGGTGCGCTTCGACGTCCAACCGGAACTTCGAGGGGCGACAGGGCAGGGGCGGGCGCACGCACCTGGTGAGCCCGGCGGTGGCCGCCGCAACGGCCGTCGCCGGCCACTTCTGCACGCCGGCCGACCTCGGCGTCGATCTCGCGAGGGAGGACTAGTCGTGGAGCCGGTCACGACCATCACCGGCACGGCTCTCCCCTTGGACCGCTCCGATGTCGACACCGACCAGATCGTGTCGGCCGAATCGCTGAAACGCATCGAACGAACCGGCTTCGGGCCGTTCCTGTTCGCGGAGTGGCGGAAGGATCCGGGTTTCGTCCTGAACGACCTCCGGTTCGCCGGCGCGTCGATCCTGATTGCCGGCCCCAACTTCGGGTGCGGGTCCAGCCGGGAACACGCGCCGTGGGCCCTGGAGGACGCCGGCTTCCGCGCCATCCTCGCGCCCTCCTTCGCCGACATCTTCCGGAACAACTGCTACAAGATCGGCCTGCTGCCGGTGGAGTTGCCGGTCGAGGTGGTTCGCAGGGTGATGGATGCGGTGCTTCGCGATCCGACCCTACAGATCACGGTCGACCTCGGGGCCAGGCGCGTTACGGGGCCGGGCGTCGACGAGGTATTCGAGATCGACGACTTCACGCGGTGGCGGCTGCTGGAAGGCCTGGATGACATCGGCCTGACCCTGCGGCACGGCGACGCCATCGACGCGTACGAGATCACCCGTTCCGAATGGCTGCCGAGGATCCGGACCTAGCCGCACATCGCTACTCGCCGGCGAGGGGCGCGAAGTGGACGTCCTCCTCGCGGAACAGGTCCTCCATCCTGACCTTGATCGATTCGGTCTGGCTGCCCGCTGCGAATACCACGATCTCGTGGCGGACCTCGACGTCGACGTACGTCTCGGAGTCCAACAGCGATCCCAGCGGGGGCAGCGCGCCGAGCTCGAAGCCGAGGAAGTCGCCCTCGATCTCCGGTTCCGTGGCCAGATGTGCGTGGGGGTCTTCAACCGCCTCCCTCACCAGGTGCATGTCGAGCCGCCGGTCGCCCGGCACCACCGCCAGGACGTGCCCCCGCTCGGTGTCGACCACCACCGTCTTCAGGACTTCGTCCGCTTCGATCCCGAGGGCCCGTGCCTCCGCGACGCCTGTGAACGCCCTGGGATGCTTCAGGACCTCGAAGGGCACCCCCCGGGCCTGCAGGTACTCCGTCACCACGGACATGGCCGTCACCTCCGCCACGACGGTAGCCACGGGGCCGAGACCGTTGGAGGTGCCAGGGGCCCTGCGGCCGGGGGTCGTTCGGCTCACCGCGTCGCGACGCCTCCCCCAGCCGGCATCTCCCGCTAGGCAAACAACTCGCCGGCCATCTCCGCGAACACCTCGGTGTGAAGGTCGACGTCCGCCTCCGTGGTCGCCGGCGACATCAGGGCCATGTTGTGGAATGGCGTCAGCAAGATCCCGCGGTTCAAGGCGTACAGGTGCGCGAACTTCGCAAGCTCGTGGTCCTCGGCTGCCGCGGCCTGGCCCCCCGTCCGGGGCGGCGCGGGACAGAACCAGTACTCGGCGCGGCACCCCAGTCGCTGGACCTCCCACGGGATCCCGAACTTCTCGATCGTGCTCTTCACGCCATCGGTCCATCGCTCGGCGAGCGGGATCATCCGCTCGAAAGCCTTGTCGGTGAGGACGTTCTCGAGCGTGGCGCGCATCGCTGCCAGCGACAGGGCGTTGCCCGACAGCGTCCCCCCTATGCCCCCGACGTCGGTCGCAGGGAGATCCGCCATGTGGGCCTGCACCCGATCCGCGACCTCGGCGGTCATCCCGTAGCAGGCGGCCGGCACGCCGCTCGCCAGAGGCTTACCGACCGTCAGGAAGTCGGGCTCCAGGCCCCAGGCCTTCGTGGCCCCGCCGGGGCCAGCGCAGATGCAGTGGGTCTCGTCGATCACGAGATACGTCCCGTACCTGCGGGTCAACTCCCGGAGCTTCTCGTGGTAGCCGGGGTCGGGGAGCACGATGCCGATGTTGGTGAGCGCCGGCTCCGCCAGCACGCACGCGACGTCCCCGCGCGCCAGCGCCTCTTGCAGGGCTTCGACGTCGTTCCATTCCACGACCCGGGTCGTGACGGCGGGGTCGACGGCCGGTCCGACGTTGCCCGGCCGCGGGCCGGGCTCGCCGCTCTCGAGCGTGATGATCGTCTCGTCAACCGACCCGTGGTAGCACCAGCTGTACACGAGGACCTTGGGCCGGGCGGTGATGGCACGCGCCAG
>JAHEXX010000047.1 GCA_023251895.1 bacterium | reverse complement strand
GTTCCATGCACCGGCAACGCCAAGCACGAAGTTCCAGCCAGTGTTCAGAGTGAGCGTGATCAAGGCGGTAACCATCACCGTCAAGAGGTACTGGTTCGAAGAGACGAGTGGGATGCCCGCGAGGATCGCAGTCGCGACGACTAGTCCAACCCAAGAGCCGGACCCAAGTCGGGGCAGCCGCCCGACCCGCGTCGGCGAACTCACAGCCGCGCCTCCGAGGGGTTCCCCTTCAGGCCGTAGGGCCGGAAGATCAGCACGAGCAAGATGACCCCGTAGAGGACCGGAAGCGTCCAGGTTGTTCCGATGGTCACGACGGCGGCTGACTGGATGAACCCGATCGCGTATGCGGCGTAAAGGGTTCCCGGCAAGCTGCCGAGGCCGCCGAAGATGACGACGATCAAGGCTTCCAGTAGCGGAAGGTCGCCCGCCCCGGGATAGGCGAAGAACTGTGCCCCGAGGAACACCCCGCCGATGCCGGCGAGCGCCGACGCCAGGCCCATCGTGAGCGGGTACAGCTTGCCGACAGGCACGCCCATCAGACGAGCCGCGTCCAAGTCCTGGGCGACTGCCCGGATCGCGAGACCCCATCGTGTCCGCGCGAGGAACAGACCCAGGCTCGCCATGAGCACGATCGAGGTCGCGGCCATGGCGATCGACTGGTATGCGAGGTTCTGGCCGACGATCGACACGCCGCCCGAGATGAGCGGCGGCACATTCCTCTGGAACGGCCCGAAGATCTGCAGGGCCACGTTCGCGAAGACGATTGCCACCGCAAACGTCGTTATGAACGTCACCATCTCGAAGTCGAACTCGTTCCGTCGCCCCATGAGTGGCTGGACCGAGATCAGCTGCGTGAATGTCCCCAAGACGAAGGTCAGGCCGAACGCGGCGAGGAGCGCAAGCAGGGGATTCGAGTTGGCGATGACCAGAACCCCCCAGGCCACGTAGCTACCGATCATCACCATCGATCCCTGCGACATGTCAAGGATCCGCAGGGTCCCGTAGATCAGCGTCATCCCGATCGCAACGAGCCCGTAGATCGAACCGAGAACGAGCGTCGAGAGCAGGATGGCGACGACGTCGGACATGGGTTCTTCCTCCTACAGGGTCCCCAGATACGTCTCGACCACGGTCCGGTCGGTTGAAAGCTCCTCGAGCGAGCCGCTCCGGACGATCCCACCCATCTCGACAACATGCACGACGTCGGCAACGTCCGCGATGTGCGTGAAGTTCTCCTCGACAAGCAGGATCGCGTTGTCCAGGCGCTCGCGGATCTCGCGGATCGCCCCGTAGACCGTGTCGATCATCACGGGCGCAAGACCGAGCGACGGCTCGTCGATCAGGAGGAGGCGAGCCTCACGCATTAGTCCGCGGCCCAGCGCGACGAGACGGCGCTCACCACCCGAGAGCGTTCGAGCCCGCTGGCCGCGCCGCTCCTTCAGCTGGGGGAAGAGCGCGTACACGCGCTCGAGCGCGGGCTGCCGCGCACGCCAGGACGCGGATGGGAAGGCTGCCATCAGCAGGTTCTCCTCGACCGTCATCTGCGCGAAGAGCCCATCCCCCTGCATCACGTGGACGAGGCCCATCGCCACGATGTACTCGGGGTTCCTCCCGTCGATGCGCTCCCCGCCGAACCAGACCTCGCCGCCCGCAGGCTTGATGAGCCCGCTCACCGCGCGGAGGAGAGTGGTTTTCCCGTGCCCGTTCGGTCCGATCAATACGACCGTCCTCCCCGCGTCGACGGAGAGGTCCAGGTCGCGCACGACCATCGTGTCCCCGTAGCCGGCCACCAGGCCACGCACGTCGAGGATCGGGGCGCCGGTCCTCTCGCTCACGTCCCCTCCCGGGGCGTCGAGCCGAGGTAGACCTCGATGACGCGCTTGTCCGTGAGCATCTCTTGCGGCGTGCCCTCGAAGAGCGTAGCCCCGTGGTGCATCACGAGCACCCGGTCGGCAAGCGCGGTGAGCGCGCGCATCACGTGCTCGATGCAGACGACCGCCAGCCCTTCGTCCCGCACTTTCCGGATCAGGCTCACGACGGCGCCGATCTCTTGCGGGTTGAGGCCGCCGAACGGCTCGTCGAGCAAGAGGACGGTCGGGTTCGTTGCAAGCGCGGTAGCGAGCATCAGTCGCTTCTTGTCGAAAAGGCTGAGGGGCCCTGCCTCGAGCTCGGCCCGGTCCGCGAGCCCGACGAACTCGAGATAGCGTTCGGCGACGACCAGGTCGTCGGGGCGACTGCCTCCGTCGCGTCCCCGCCGGAACGACGCCGCGAGGTACAAGTTCTCGAGCACCGAGAGTGACGTCGCGACGGTCGGCTGCTGGAAGGTCCGCGCGAGACCGAGCGAGCAGCGCGAGTGCACCTTCTCGTCTACGATCGAGCGGCCGTCCAGCAGCACGTCGCCGCTAGACGCTCTGGTGTGCCCGGTGATGACGTCGAAGAGCGTCGTCTTGCCGGCGCCGTTCGGCCCGACGATCCCCAGGATCTCGCCGGAGGACACACCGAACGATACGCCCGCCACGGCGCGAAGACCGCCGTAGTTCTTGCAGACGTCGCGACCCTCGAGCACCGCTGTGACCCCCTCCGCCCCAGAGGAGGTCGTCTGACTCGCCGGTTTCGCTCCGCTCACGCGTGATCTGTCACGAGAGCCACTCGGGAAGCCGGAACTCCCCGATTGTGTAGGGATCGGGGGCGATCAGCACGTGCTGACCATCTTGGATCTGGAACGTGAGATGCGCCAAGCCCAGCGACGGGTCGAGCGTCTCGTCGGGGAACGCGTAGCACGTCAATCCCCCCGGCAGGAAGCTGTATGCGCCGGACACGCCCCGGTGGACGGTGTTGGCGATGGCCTGGTTAACCTTGTCGAAGTCGTAGGGATCGCCTGCCACGGCGGCCGCCTCTGCCCACAGGTGAACCAGATCATACAGAGCGCCCGCGGTGCTGAACCCCGGCGCGTGGTTGAACCGCTTCGTGAACGCTTCGACGAAAGCCTTCGCCCGGTCGTCGCTCAGCACCCCGACCAAGGTCGACCACAGAACGCCGTTGGCCGCCTCCCCGGCGAGGTCCAGATACTCCGGGATCGACGGCGCATACTGCTGGTACACGAGGGACTGGGTGGGCTTCTGGCGGAACTGCTTGATGAAGGAGGCTTCGTCGCCGGGCGCGTAGTCGCTGAAGAAGACGATGCCCGGCGGGTCGTTGCGGATTCCAACGAGCACTCCTCCCCAGTCGGCCTGCGGCACGGTGAACTCCTCGAAGCCGAGCGTCTTCCAACCCTGCTTCTCCATCCCGGATCGGAAGCTTTTCGCGATCGAGAGGCTGTAGGGGTCGTTGCTCGTGACGACGAAGATCGACTTCGCCGACGGCGTCCAGCCCCCCGAGTCGATGAACTGGCTCACGAGCGCAACGAAGCCCGAGCCATACGACGTTTCCGGCGGAACGCCTTGGAAGATGTTCGTGATGTGGTTCTGCTCGACGTAGTCGACGTTGCCGTGCCACGTGTTGATGTGGATCGTCGGGATCCCCTTGTCCGCCACGATCGGATACTCGACCGACGTGTACGTCGTAAACGGGGCAAAGATCGCCGCCACCTTCTGGGAGACGAGCTTCTGGAACACGTTCTTCATCACGTCCGGCTCCTGGGCCTTCGTGTCCAGAACCTGGAGCTTCAGCTCGCGTCCGAAGAGACCGCCGTTCGCGTTGATCTCCTCCATCGCCAGGGTCTGACCTCGGACCATCTGCTGGCCATCGCTGGCATAGGGCCCGGTGACGGGGCTCGCCGACCCGATCAGGATCGGCTCCTTGCTCCCGGCCACGGACGTCGTCTCCCCGCCAGAGCCGGCGTTCCCGGCGAGGTAGCCGCCAACGCCGCCCACCACCAGGCCGCCGACGCCAGCAGCCGTCGCACCCTGAAGGAACTGGCGACGGCTGACCCTTGCCCCGGAGCCGCCGGATCGCCTCGCATCGGACTGATCCGCCATCATCCCACCCCCCTAGAGGAACCCGACGACGACTCGTCACCGCCGAAGGTGGTGACCGTCGCTGCCGCCATTCCGCGGCCGCACGGGTCGATGCTGGACATTAGGTAGGAGCCCAAGCTGCTGCATCCGTCATTTGACGGATGCAGCCGTCGTCAGCCGCCTCCTGATCGAACCACTGGACGGATGCTGCCGGCCGTGCCACCATCTGACGCTTCCGACGGACTCGGGTGAGGAACAGGTCGACGATGATCGGGACGACGCGCTCGTACCGTTCCTCGGCCATCGTGCGACCGCCGCACACGATCGAGGAGCTGGAAGGCGGCGCGGCTCGGAGATTACTCGAGGACGAACCAACCCTCGCTCGGTACGCCTTGGCACTCCTGCGCTCGGACCGCGATGACGCCCGCTTCTTCTGGCGGTCCGAGGGGGGTGAGTGGCTCCTCGTGCGGATGGAGCGAACCCGAGTCGGCGACTCGGCGGAGTGCGTCGTTGCGCTGTCGCAAGAGGGACCGCCCTTCGAACTGACGGCTCGAGAGCTCGACGTCGTCACACTTCTCGCGGGGGGTCTCCCCAACAAGGAGATCGCTGCCCGGCTCCGGACCAGCCCTCGGACCGTCTCGACGCACGTTGAACACATCCTCATGAAGCTCGGAGCTCGGAGCCGGGCCGGCGCCGCCGCCACGGCGACCGACCGGGGTCTGCTCCGGCTGCCGTTGCCGGACGGCGGCCTGGGGATGGAGGGGCTGGCCATCGGGCAGCTGGAGGTCCTCGTGCAATCGCTTGATCAAGAACCCACGACGCCGTCGCTTTCGGTCGCGCGCCGCCGTCCCTACCTGATGGGCTCTGCCGTGCCCCTCACCGGACCCGCGCGAGCCGACGGGATGGAGATGCGCAACGGCGCGGCCCTCGCGATCGACGAGATCAACGCCCGAGGCGGGGTCGCCGGGCGCCGGATCGAACACGTGCTCGTCGATACGGACATCTTCACAGAGGAGGGAGTGCAAGCAGCATTCGAGCAACTCGTCGAGGCTGAAGTGGACGCGATCACCATCGGTTACGCCCTCTCGGGCGCTGATCTGCTCCTTGAGTTGGCAGCCGACTACGGTGCTCCGTACCTCCACGCAACGACCTCCGAGGCCCAGTTGAGGCGCGTGCGCAGCGATCCGGTCCGGTTCCGGCGGGTTTTCCAGGTGTGCCCGAGCGAGGTGCACTACGGGCGGGGATTCATCCGTTTCCTGGATGACCTCGCCAGCTCAGGGCGCTGGTCGCCTGCAGGGAGAGGACTCGAGATCATCGAGACACCCGTGCACAGCGGGCAGATGGCTACGGTCCCGACCCGCAAGGCCGCAGCGGAGTCCGGCTGGACCATCGACGCGGTCGAACGCGTGCCCGAGCTCGGAGCCGACTGGGAAGCGCTCGTCGGACGCGTCCGGGAGGTCGATCCAGCCGCCGTTCTGATCGCCGACTTCGTGCCCGCCGAGCTTGCTGCGTTCCAGCTCGCCTTCGCAACGGAGCCGACAGGCACGTTGGTCTACGCGGTGTACGCACCCTCGGTGCCGGAGTTCCTGGAGCTCGCCGGCCCAACGGCCGAGGGGCTAGTCTGGTCGACGATGACCGGAACGTACTCCGACCCTCTCGGGAGCCGATTCGCTGGGCTCTACACGCGAGCCTTCGGGCGGCCCCCAGGCAAGTCGCACGCGGGAATCGCCTACGATGAGGTTCACCTCCTCGCGAACGCATGGGCTTCCGCCGGCAACCCACGCGACTTCGACGCAGTGGCGGCGCAGCTCCGCCGAGGAGCGTTCCGCGGCGTGAACGGGGCCTACTACTTCGACGACTCGCAGGGCGCACTCGCCTACCCCGACATGACGCTTGACCCCTCGCTTGGACAAGCTCACCTTGTGTTCCAGATCCAGGACGGCAATCACCGCGTCCTCAGCCCGGCTCCCTACGTCGAGGCGTCCTTCCGCTGGCCGTCGTGGTGGGGTGCGCCGACGCCCGCCTGAACAGCAGCGGTCAGCGAAGCAAGGGGGCGACCGTCTCCCCGAACAGGTGGAAGGTCTCGCGCTGGAGCCCGGGGTCCATCCCCGGCCAGTACAGCTTGGCGATGTAGTGGAGGTCGCCGTCGGCCGCGTCCGCAAGCGCTCGGATCCGTTCCGCCACCTGTTCGGGCGAGCCGAACAGGATGCCGTCCCGCAGCACCCGCTCCCGTTCTGCTGAGGTCGGCGGCGGTGACGAAGGCTGAGTCCGCGACCGCGCCAACTCCATGTCCTCGCATTTCCATACGACGTGGTGGTGGTGCGCGCGCGCACACGCTGCCACACTTCGTCGCGGTCGCCCACGAACGGGAACGTCGGAAGGTGGACGCTGATCGTCAGGCCGTCGGGGTCCCCGCCGGCTCGCGGCCGCCCCTCGCGCGTCCAGCGAACCTGCTCGGCCAGGGAGGAGGGGGTTACCTCGGTGGCCATGAAGCCGTCGCCGATCCTGCCCGCGCGACGGATCGCCGCCTCGCTCAAGCCCTCGATCCACAGCGGGGGCCCGCCGGGCCGTGCGGGCGCGCGGGTGACTGAGACGCCCCGATGCCGGGGCAGGCGCCGTTGGTCACGAGCTCGCCAGCCCACGCCTGGCGCAGGACGAGTACAGCGTCTTTGAGACGGCCGACCCGCTCGCGGAGTGGCACGCCCAGGCCCTCGAACTCCTCCTCACGCCACCCGAGGCCGAGGCCGAGCACCAGCCGACCGCTGGAGATAAGGTCGACGACCGCGGCGTCCTCGGCCAGGCGCAGCGGCTCGTACAAGGGTGCGAGGAGAAGGGCGGTGCCGACTTCGATGCGCTCGGTACGAGCCGCGATCGCCGCGCACATCGGCATCAACGAGGGCAGGTGCGCATCGTCCACGAAGCACAGGCGCTCGGCGAGCACTGCCAAGTCGAGTGCCTCGGCGTACAACTCCGCGTCGCTCCTGCGCTCACGCGGGTGCCGCTGGCATGTGATCAGGCCGAACCCGAGCTTCATGCGTTCGGTCGGTCCCGGGCTACCCCGCCTGCCCGCACTGGCGACGGCTTGGAAAGAAACGCCGAGTAGTCGAGTTCACGGTAAGGGCTGGAACAGGGATGACCGTCGGCGATCCACATCCGCCGGGCGTCGAGATCCATCAGCACGGAGGCTATGGTGGCTCCTTGGTCCAGCTCATCCATCCGGGCGTCGCGGTGGCAGCAGACGCCCGACGGGTAGTTCGCGTGATCCGAGAGGAAGGTCTGGAAGTCGTCGATGCGCAGCTTTCGCCCGGCCGCGTCCACGGCGCAGCGCAGACGCTGGAGCCGGAACGGGCTGTCGGGCATCACCCACAGCGATACGTCCTTGCCGTCGAAAGCCGGCGAGACGAAGTGGTTCGTGTGAAGGAGCACGTCGCCGGTCGGGAATCCTAGGAACAAGCGCTCGAAGTCACCCGGCGCGGCTTCGATATCGACGGCGATGCCGTCGTCTGAGGCCACGAGGTAGTTCGCCGACGACGAGCGGAACCTTCGCTGCACGGCCGCGTAGGCATCGGACATGTTCTCAGCATCCAGCATCGCACGAAGCACCAGGTGGTAGGGAATCCCCGGGACTCCCTCGTCCTGGTCGGTGATGAGGGCGTTCGTCGTCAGCCCTATTCCCGAGGAGTTCATTCCGGTCTTCGCGAGGAGGCCGGCCTCGACGATCGTCACGAAGTCCGGTCCTTCGTCCTGCGTCGCCTCCAGAACCACCACGGTGTCGAGGGAGTGCAGGAGCCAATCCCAGTTCTGGCCCATGAGAGTGTGCCCCGAGTCGCTTGCCTCGGGCAGAACGGCGAACGCGCTGCACCCGTCGACCCGCCGGGCCTCGGCCTCCGCCTTCCGTGCCTTCGCAGCGAACATCACCTCTGTGCGTACGTTGATCCCAAGGACGTCTTCGAACGCCACGCCGGCCCCCTCCGCGATCCCGCGTATCTCCTCGAGATAGCGGGCGTCGAATGACTGGATCGGCTCGACGTATCGCCGCACCTCGTTCCTGACGTCGTCCCAGCGCCAGCCCGCGTAGTGGGAGAACACTTCGTCGTAGGCCTCGATCGATCGCCGCACCCGGTCTCGCGCCTGCTCACCGTATTGGCGGCCGCGTTCCCGGTGCCCTCCCTCGACGCGAACGTGCGGGAAAGTCCCCATCGGATCGCTCCTCAGGTCAGGGTCACGCCGCCGTCGATCGGGACGGCGACCCCCGTTACGTACCCGGCCTCATCCGACGACAGGAAGGCGATCAGCGCGGCAACCTCCTCCGGACGGCCGAGTCGGCGGAGGGGGACCATCTCGTCCAGGTAGCGGAGCCCGATGACAGGGTCGTCCATGATCCGCAGCATCGGCGTGTCGATGAGGCCCGGGCAGACAGCGTTCACACGGATCCCGTACGGCGCCAGTTCCACGGCAAGCTGCCTCGTGAGAGCTATCACGCCGGCCTTGCTCGCGTTGTAGTGCAAGGCGGGCTCAACCCGATCCGCCACGAGCCCTGCAGTCGACGAGATGTTGACGATCGTCCCCGGCTGCCCGACATCCACCAGACCTCGCGCCACCGCGCGCGCAACGAGCCACGAGCCTCGGAGGTTCGTGTCGAACACATCGTCCCACTCCGCCACGTCGATCTCCAGCGCCGAACGGAACCGGTAGATACCAGCGGCGTTCACGAGAATATCGGCTCGGCCCCCCAGCGCCCGAGAGGCGTCGGCGACCGCCGTCTCGACCTCCTCGGCCCGGCGCACGTCGGCGGTGATGGCGTGCACCCCGAGGTCTTCGGCAGTGCGGCGCGCCGCCTCGGCGTCGTGATCGAGGAGGACGACGTCCGCGCCCATCTCCTTCAGCAGCGACGTCGTGGCGTGCCCGATGCCGGACGCGCCTCCCGTGACCAGCGCGCGACGGCCCTCGAATCGGCTCACGACAGCAGGACTCCGCCGTTGACTCCGATCGTTTGTCCCGTGACGTACGCCGCGTCGGAGGAGACGAGCCAGGCAATGGCGCCGGCGACGTCGTCGCCGGTCCCATGCCGACCCAGCGGGATCGCGCGACGGACCTCCTCGACCTCGGTCTCGAATGCGACCCCTCTCTCTCTAGCGAGCGAGCGGAGGTGATCGAAGTGCATGTCCGTCGCCATGTTGCCCGGCGCGATCGTGTTCACACGGATACCGGAGGGAGCGAGCTCAAGGGCGAGCGTCTGCGTGAGCAACCCGATGCCGGCCTTGGAGACGGCATAGGCCGCGTCGCCCGCGATCGCCTGCTGCCCGAAGATCGACCCGATGTTCACGATCAGGCCGCCGGTTGCCTGGTCAATCATCACCCGGGCGACGGCGCGCGACATGATGAAAGCCCCCACGAGGTTCACGTCGAGCACTCGGCGGAAGTCGGCCACCAACGTCTCGACGCTGGGGGAAGCCGGCCCGCCGATGCCTGCGTTGTTCACGAGGGCCTCGACGCCGCCGAACTCCGCCACCGTCAGGCGAACGGCCTCATCGCAGAACGACTCGTCCGCCACGTCTCCGACGAAGGCACACGTTCGGGCTCCCTCGCGGACCCCGGCGAGGCGGTCGGCCGTGTCCTTCACGGAGGGCGACACGTCCAGCAGTGCCACGTCGAACCCGTCGCGCACCAGACGCCGGGCGATCGCCTCCCCGAGGCCACGGGCCGCGCCGGTTACGATCGCGCGCTCGAGGTTCACGGCACTCGTTCCGCGATCTGACGACACGTCGCGATCCACGCGTCGTCGTGCCGCTTCACGAACTCGATCATCTCCTCGAGCAGCTCTAGTCGGTAGGGTCGGCCGATGATCTGCGGATGCATCGTCAATACGAATGCCCCCTCGAGTCGGTGGTAGCCGCGGAACTCGGCTTCCCAGATGCTCCGGACCTCTTCGGCGGTCGAGATCTTCTTTGTCCACGTCGCGCCGTCGAACCAGAAATGCGCAGCGTCGTCGAGGATCCACGTGATCGGGATCTCAACGAGCGAGCTTGCGGCGCGCCGGTACGGCCTGAGGTCGTCCATGAAGTTGGACGAGTACCGGAACCCGTGGACCTGCAAGAGCTCCTCGGTATTCGGGCTGAAGTCCCACGAAGGCGAGCGGTATCCGACTACCTCGACGCCGAAGGCCCCCAACACATCAAGGCCTCTCACGAGCTCCTGTTCCTCCTCCTCGCGTGAGAGCTTCGTCGGCGACGTGTGCGTGTAGCCGTGGTGAGCGATCTCGTGCTCCGCAGCGACGATCTCCTTGATGCGAAGCGGGTGCCTCTCTGCGACCCGCGCCGGGACGAAGAACGTCGCCTGGACTCCGTGGCGCGCAAGGAGCTCGAGGATCAGCGGGACCGCGATCTTCGCCCCGTAGGTCCCTTGGGAGAGAACGCCAGGCTTGTCGGCATTCGTGGGATCCTCGCCTATCCACACTTCCTCTGCGTCGAAGTCGAACGTGAAGGACACCGCACAACGCATCCCGTTAGGCCACATCACGGCTCCGTCTCGGCTCTCCGGCCGCGTCTTTGGACTCTACCGGCCGGGCCGCGAAGGATATGGGCATAGAGGACGCGGGGCATCCGTCATCTGACGGATTGACGGTCGGCCGTCCCTGCGAGAAGCAGCAACGGTAAGGGTTCTCGCCTCGACCAATCTCACCGCGAATAAGGAGCAGACGGCCGTTATCGCTCTTGGGATCCGGTGCCCTAGAGCATATGGGATTCGACTAGCCCCTCCTCGTCCCCGGTCTGAACTGCCCTCGTCCTGTGTCCGTGCCGGCGACAAGTCCAGACGGTGGAACCAGCCCGACGTCTCCCCGGAAGACACCCGTGCGTCGCCCGGCTCGGCATCGATCTCCCGCTGCTCGAAGAACGGTGTAGGCGAACTCGTACGACGCCTCGGGGCCATGGGTGCCAGGAACCGACCTTCGCCGCGCAATCCCTCGAGCTCGTCGGTACCTGAGCCCCCCACGACCGTCGACGTGCCGGCAACTCCTTGCCGTCTACCTGAGGTTGGTCACCGCTCCTCGGCGCCCGTCGGCAGCCAGAACTCCACGGTGGTGCCGGCGCCGGGAGCGCTGGCGACCATCCACCACCCGCCGGCCAGCTCGGCCCGTTCCCGCATCGCGGAAAAGCCCAGGTGCCCCGGCCGACCCCGATCTGCCTCCGCGACGTCGAAGCCCACTCCGTCGTCGGTGATCCGGACCATCACGCCCCCATCATGCCGGTCGAGCGTGACGTCGACGCAGTTCGCCTGGGCGTGCTTCCGGACGTTCGTCAGGGCCTCCTGGGCGATGCGGTACGCGATCGTGCGGACCTCGGGCTCCGGCTCGGCGCGGGTCCGGTTCTCCAGCGTGTACTTGAAACCCCCCTCCGCGGCGGCCTGATCCAGGTACTGGCGGAGCGCCACCGTCAGCCCCTCCGTGTCCAGGGCGGTGGGCCGCAGTTCGAACAGCAGGTGGCGCAGCCGCGAGATGGACAGCGCGACCGAGCGCTGGAGGTCGCCCAGAGTCTCCAGTTGCCCCTCCTCCGTGAGCTGCCGCTTCAGGGCCTCCAGACGCATCCCCACCGCCGCCATCTTCTGCACCGAGTCGTCGTGGATGTCACCGGCGATCCGGCCGCGCTCCTGCTCCTGCGCCGCCACCAGCCGGGACAGGAGCCGCGCTCGCTCCTCCTCGGCCAACTTGCGTTCGGTGACGTCGAACATCACGCCCTGGAAGAACTTGGGCCAGCCCAGGTCGTCCCGTTCCATCAGGACGGCGTAGTCGCGGACCCACACCACCCGGCCGTCCTTGGCGATGAACCTGTACTCGAGCTCGCTCTCCTCGCCGGTTCGCTCCGCCTCCATCGTGGCGTCGACGACCCGCTGCCGGTCCTCCGGGTGGACGCGGGAGACCCAGAAGTCTGGCCGCTCGTGCCATTCCTCCGGGGTGAACCCCAGCATGGCCTCGATCTGGGGGCTCGTGTAGTCGACGTTCGGGGCGCCGGGCTCGCGCGTGACCTCCCACAGGTAGGTCACCGCAGGGATCTGCTCGATCAGGGTTCGGTAGCGCTTCTCCGCGGCCCGGACCGCTTCCTCTGCAGCGCGTCGGTCGGTGATGTCGAACAGCACGCCCTGCCACGTCACCGGCTTGCCGGCCGAGTTCCACCCGGTGACCAGCGCCTCGTCATGCACCCAGATGGTTCGACCGTCTTTGGTGATCATCCGGTACTCCGCCGCGAAGGGCTCCCCGGAATCCTCCGTGCTGTCCGACTCGCCCAGCACCCATTCCCGGTCGTCGGGGTGGATGCGGTCGCCCCACAGCCACGGATCGGCTGCCGTGTCCTCGGGGGTGATGCCGAGCATGCGTTCGACCTGCGGGCTCACATAGGTGGGCGCCTCGACCTCGGGCGAGGAATGCCACACGTAGGTGATGGCCGGGATCTGCTCGACGAGGGTCCGGAAGCGGGTTTCGGCCTCGCGGAGCCGCTCCTCGGCCCGGGCTCGCTCCGTCACGTCGCGGACCTCGATCTGCCCCCCCGGCTTGCCCTGGTGCGTGAACGGGATACCGGCGACCTCGACCACGATCTCGCGCCCGTCCAGGCGCACGAACTTCTCCTGGACGAGCGGAACCGCGGCCCCGCGGGCCTCCTCGGCCACGCGCTGCCGCACGAGCTCGTGGTAATCGGGATGCACGATCGTGAGGATTGGCAGGCCGATCAGTGCGTCCGGATGCTCGGCCCCCAGCATCGCGGCAGCCGCGGGGTTCGCGTAGACGAACCGCTCCTCGCTGTGGACCAGGATGCCGGCAGGCGAGTGCTCGACCAGCCTCCGGTAACGTTCCTCGCTCTCGCGAAGCTCCTCCTACGCCTGCTTGCGCTCGGTGACGTCGAGCCACACCCCCTGGGAGAACTTCGGTTCACCCCGCTCGTCCCGGATCACGACGGCGTCCTCGCGCACCCAGACCACACGACCATCCTTCGCGAGCATGCGGTACTCGCCGCTCAACGGACTGCCCGTGACCACGTGGTAGGCGTTGTTCGCCATCATCCGCTCGCGGTCGTCGGGGTGGAGCATCTTCACCCACAGGTCCGGATCGCGACGCCACTCCTGGGGGGTGTAGCCCAGCATGCCCTCCACCTGCGGGCTGATGTAGATCGTGGAGGCCGTGTCGTCGAGGCCGGAGATGTGTGTGACGGCGGGGATGTTCTCGACGAGGTTCCGGAACCGGGTCTCCGCCTCGCGGAACTGCTCGCTGACGATCTGCTGCTGGCGGAGGTCCAGGCGGCCCTCGCGAGCCACTCGCAGGCTGAGGGCCAGGGCCACCACCAACAGGACGGCCAGGACCTCCACGGCCAAACCGTGCGGGTTCCGGTTCAGCCGGGCGGGCAGCCCGAGTCGGTCGGCGAGCACCACGACGAGCGCGGCGACGCACAGCACGGCTGCATAGATCCGTGCGGTGCGCCACCGCCAGCGGCGGGGATCCAACTCGTCGGCCATAGTGCCGTCCAATGAGGTCGCGCGGGGCGCTGTTCCGTGGTATCGGGCCTGCTCGGATCTGGGTTGAGGGGGGTCGGGCGTTCGGGCTGGTCAGCGCGGATTTCGAAGGAGCTCGCCGACCGCCCGGAAGGCCCGGCCTCGGTGGCTGACCCGGTCCTTCTCCTCCGGTGTCAGCTCCGCCATGGTCCGGTACCACCCGGCGGGGACGAAGATGGGGTCGTACCCGAAGCCGCCACCCCCCCGGGGCTTGGTCGCGAGCGAGCCTTCACAGATCCCCTCGGCGTGCACCTTGCTCCCATCGGGCCAGGCCACCGCGGTCACGCACCGGTACCGGGCGGTGCGGCCGGAGGTGGGGACCCCGGCGATGGCCCGGATCAGCTCCCGAAGGTTCTGTTCGTCGCTCGCCTCTTCGCCCGCGTACCGGGCAGAGCGGTGCCCCGGAGCCCCGCCCAGGGCGTCCACCTCGATCCCCGAGTCGTCGGCGATCGCCGGGACACCGAGGGCCTCCGCCACGGTCCGGGCCTTCAAGAGGGCGTTTTCCAGATAGGTATCGTGGATCTCCTCCACCTCCGGCCACGCCGGGAGGCCCGGGACCTCGGCCGTGAGCCAGCGTACCGGCCAGTCCGCGCAGATCCGCTCGATCTCCCGGAGCTTGCCCGGGTTGCCGGAGGCGATGGCGAGGGTCTCGGGGAAGCTCACCCGCCGAGCGTCGCCCCCTGGATCTCGGTGAGGTGCCGGATGCCGGCCTCGGCCAGGTCCACCAGGGCGTCGAGGTCCTCTCGGGAGAACGGCTGACCCTCGGCCGTGCCCTGGAGCTCGACCAGCCGACCGGACCCGGTCATGACCACGTTGAAGTCGACCTCGGCCTTCGCGTCCTCCTCGTAGTCGAGGTCCAGCACCGCGCGCCCGTCCACGATGCCGGCACTGACCGCGGCCACACTGTCCGTGAGCGCATCGGCGGAGACCACGCCGCGTTCGTGGAGCGTCCGCAGTGCCATCGCCAGCGCGATGTAGCCGGCCGTGATGGAGGCCGTGCGAGTTCCGGCATCGGCCTGCAGGACGTCGCAGTCGATCCAGATGGTGCAGTCGTTCAGCTTGCCGAGGTCGGTGACGGCCCGCAGCGACCGTCCGATCAGCCGCTGGATCTCCTGGGTCCGGCCCGACGGACGGCCCTTCCCCACCTCGCGCGCCGTCCGCTCGTAGGTGGCCCGGGGCAGCATCGAGTACTCGGCGGTGACCCAGCCCTTCCCCGAACCGGCCAAGAAGCGGGGGGCCCGGTCCTCGAACGACGCCGCCACCAGCACCCGGGTCCGGCCCATCTCCAACAACACTGAGCCCTCGGCCCACTCCTGGTAGCCGAGCTCGATCTTGACCGGCCGCAGGTCGGCGGGGCCGCGCCCGTCGGTGCGCACGCTCACTCCCCCACCTTCAGTCGCTCGCCTTCGACGGCGAGCAGTATCTCGCCGTCGAAGGCCTGACCGGCCTGCTCGAGGGACAGCCCCGGTTCCAGGGAGGGCCACAGGTGCGTCAGCATCAGCCGCTCGGCCCCGGACTGGGCGGCGTGCTCCCCTGCCTGGCGGGCCGACAGGTGGAACGGCTGCAGGTCGGTCCGGTCCTGCCAGGTGGCCTCGCACAGGAACAGGTCGGCGTCCCGAGCCAGGTCCACCAACACCGGCGTGGGTCCGCTGTCGCCCGAATACGCCAGCACCGCGCCGTCCGCCTGGATCCGGAACCCCAGTGCGGACAGCCCCAGGTGAGCCATCAGTCCGGTCTGCACCCGGAACGGCCCGACCTCGAAGGCGTCACCCGGCCTCGTCTCCCGGACGTCGAACGCCACGCTCATCACTGCCTGGCTGTCGATCGACAAGATGCTCGCCACCTTGTCGTACATCCCGGTCGGCGCGTACAGAGGCAGCCCGTTCTCGCCCTCTTCCCCGTAGAACCGCGCGTAGAAACAGGAGTACAGATCGACGAAGTGGTCGGGGTGCTCGTGGGAGACCGCCACGGCGTGGATGTCGCCCATGTTGATGAACTCGAGGAGCCGGCTGAGCGTGCCGCTCCCGGCATCGAGCCACAGGTTGAACCCCTCGTGACGGACCAGGAACCCGGCGGTAGCACCGCCCGCGTTCGGCCACGTGCCGCCGGTGCCGAGCACGATCAGCTCCACGGCCCGCCTCCCACCGGCTCGAGATGGGCCGCCCGGACCTCCGCGATCTCGGGGCCCAAGAAGACCTCGGCCACGGCCTGGAACCGCGCGGGGTCGCCGGTCGCCAGGAACTCGTGTCGAGGGTGGGGATCGCCGCGCTCGATCCCGGATCGCACGAGCGCGCGGTAGACGTCTTTGGCCGTCTCCGCGGCCGAGGAGATCAGGACCACATCGTCTCCCATCACGAGTTGGATCAACCCGGAGAGCAGGGGGTAGTGCGTGCAACCCAGGATCAGGGTGTCGATGCCCTGTTCTCGCAAGGGAGAAAGATACCCTTCGGCGACCGTCCGCAACTCCTCCGACGACGTGTCGCCCCGTTCCACGTACTCCACGAAGGCCGGACACGCCCGGGAGAAGAGCGTCGCGTCGGTCCCGGTCGCCGTCAGGGCCCGATCGTAGGCTCCGCTCTTCACGGTCGCCTCCGTGCCGATCAGCCCGATCCTCCCGTTCCTCGTGGCGTGGACCGCGGCCCGCGTGCCCGGGTCGATCACCCCCACCACGGGAACGCCGTGCGCCTCGGCCACGTGGTCGATGGCCGCCACCTCGACCGAATTGCAGGCCACCACGAGCATCTTCACGTCACGGACAACGAGCGATTCGGCGATCTCCAGGGCGTAGCGCCTGATCTCCTCGAGCGGCTTCGGCCCGTACGGGAACCGTGCGGTGTCCCCCACGTAGATCAGCGGCTCGTGGGGCAGCAGCTCCAGGATCGCGCGGGCTACGGTCAGTCCGCCAACGCCCGAATCGAACACGCCGATGGGGCGGGGCTCGGAGGTCCCCGAAGACCTCACCACCACAGCGACTCCGACACGCCCTTTTCGGCGCGCTCGATCTCGGGAGCCCACGCTTCCAGGGAAAGGTACTTCCAGCCCCCGTCGGGGAGCAGGCACACGATCTCCCCCCGGTCGATCTCGACGGCGATCCGCTGGGCCACGTGGACCACGGCGCCCGAGGAGATCCCGGCGAAGATCCCCTCCCGCTCGGTCAGTGCGCGCGTCGCCAGGAGCGAGTCGTGCGCGTTCACGAGGAACTTCCGGTCCAGCACGCCCTCGTCGAAGATCGGCGGGATGAACCCCTCGTCCAGCGAGCGCAGCCCGTAGACGAGGTCGCCCAGCTCGGGCTCCGCGGCCACCACCTTCACCTCCGGGTTGTGCTCGTGCAACCTGCGGCCACATCCCGTCAGCGTCCCCCCGGTCCCCAGCCCGGCGACGAAGTGGGTCACATCGGGGAGGTCCCGAACGATCTCGGCGCCGGTCCCCTCGTAGTGAGCGAGCGGGTTGTTCGGGTTCCCGTACTGGAACGGCATGAAGTACCGGTCGTCCCTGGACAGGGCCCGGGCCACCTCGATCGAGCCGTTCGTTCCCGCTTCGCCCGGCGAGAACACGACCTCCGCGCCGAACAGCTCCAGCAGCCGGATCCTTTCCTCGCTGGCGTTGTCGGGGATGACGACGGTCAGTCGGTAGCCTTTGCGACGAGCCACCATGGCGAGCGCGATGCCGGTGTTCCCCGACGTCGGCTCCAGGATGGTCTTGTCCGGCGTCAGCTCACCCGATGCCTCGGCGGCCTCGACCATCTTCTTGGCGATGCGATCCTTCAGCGAGCCGGAGGGGTTCTGCCCCTCCAGCTTGGCCCACAAGCGCACACCCGGCTTGGGCGACATATGCCGCATGCCCACGAGCGGCGTATCCCCGATCGCGTCCAGGATGTCGTCGAACCGCACACCGCCGATTATCCCAGCCGGGTCGCGGAACCCCGGCTACGGATACGGCTGCTGCCGGATCGCGACGACCTGACCGCCGCTGATCCTGATCCAGAACGGATCGTGGCGGACCCGCTCGTCCGCCGCCGCCTTGCTGCTCAAGATCCGCTCGAACGCCGACAGCGAGACCGTGGTCGGCCCCGGGACTCCCCGGTAGCCGTGCAGCGTCACGAGCGCGGTCGAGGATACCCGGAGGATCCGCCACTGCGGACTTGAGTTCCGGATGTAGTGGTTCCCGGGAAGCGGCTCGCCCGGCTTGATCACGCCATCCTCGATGGCCGCATCCCTCGCAGCCCGGCCGACGAAGTAGCGCTCCAGGTCGAACACGAGCCGGGGTGGCGTCGCCCCCGAGCCCACGGCCAGGATCCTGCCGATGTGACGCCCGTCGGCGAGGCCCGGCCCGATCATCGTGGCCAGCCGTTCACGGGTAGCCGCGAGGTCGGCCTGGGTCTGCGTCAGGATGCGCCGGACCTCAGCCTTGCTGGCGGAAACGACACCGACCCCGCGCTTCGCGTCGGCGAGCCGCTGCTCCAGGGTCGCCGCCGAGGCCTCGAGCAGGGTGACACGCTGAATCAGCGCCCCCGCGCGCGCCTGGGACGCGATCTTGTCGTTCACCGCCCGGACGCGGGCCGCCTCGCTGTCGTTCACGCGGGACACCTGCCAGGCGTAGGCGATGCCGCCGCCGATCAGCAGTGCGAGCACACCGACGATCGCGATGAGCGGGAGGGGTGCCCCCCGCCGGGGAGGCGCGGCTTCGGGGATGACGATGAGGTCGCGAGGTTTGGCTTTCAGTGGGGAAGTTGCCATCTCGATCGC
>JAHEXX010000046.1 GCA_023251895.1 bacterium | reverse complement strand
GCATCAGGATAGCTCCCGGGAGCGTGCCGGCGGGTGGCAGCCAGCCGCTCGGCGGAGAGCGTCAGCTTGCGCCGGTGGGGAGCGTCGGGCAGCTTGCGGCGCTGGTCCACCGCCTGCCTGGGCATGGTCCGTTCGTCGTCTTCCAGCCCGGCGAGGAGGTCCCCGGAGGGTCGGACCTCGTGCTCGGAGGCCGCCAGCGAACGGGCGATGCGCCTGGTCGCGGCCTCGAGGCCCCGAAGGACGTGATCGAACTGGATGTCGACCGCCTTGCGTGTGACCTCAGAGGTGACCGATGGATTGCCATCGCGGTCGCCGCCCACCCAGCTCCCATACCGCAGGAACGAGGGGAACGCCGGCGGCCGCATGCCCACGTCGTCCGGTCCCAGGGCCGCGTCGAGCTCCCGGTAGAAGGCCGGGATGACGCGGAAGATGGTCTGATCGAACAGGGCCATGGCGGCGCGCACTTCGTCGAGGGGCGTCAGCCGTGCCGTCCGGACCGGGTCCGTGGTCCACAGGCCGGTGATCTCCTCGAGGAGCCGGCGACGGATGTCGGCCTCCTCGCCGCGTGACCGGCGGGGATCGTCCAGCCGCTCGAGCTGGTGCCCGATCCGCCAGAGCGTCTCAACGATCGCCCGTCGTCTGGCCTCGGTCGGATGGGCGGTCAGGACCGGGGCGATCTCGAGATCTCGAAGCAGCGCGCGGAGGAACCCTTCGCCCTCCCGACCCCGGATCTCCCCGACAGCGTCCCTCAGCGAGTGCCGGACTGGCGCATCCCCGCCTCCCCGTTCCCGGAGCGCGCGGACCCGGTGATGCTCTTCGGCCAGGTTCACCAGTTGGAAGTAGACCGTGAACGCCCGGGCCACGGCCCAAGCCCGGTCCGGGCCGAATCCGGCCACGATGTCCAGGATCGCGCGCCGGCGCGCGTTCGTCTCGCGCCGTCGGAACCGGATCGCCGCCACCCGGAGCCGTTCCAAGTCGGCGTACAGGTCCGCGCCGCCAACCTCGATCAGCACCCGGCCGAGCAGCTCGCCGAGCAAGCGGATCTCCCGCCGCAGCGGCGCCGGGATATCGCCTGGTCGGTCGTCGTGCCGGATCTCCACCACGGCCGCGATGGTAGCCCCGCTATCCTGGGGCGGCGAACGGAGGGAAGGTTCATGGATCGAGCGTTCCTCGCGGTGGCGTCCCTGTTCGGGTTCGTCGGGGTGGCCGGGGGAGCCTTCGGCGCGCACGCGCTGCACGAGAGGCTGTCGCCGGAGCGGCTCGCCAGGTTCGAGACCGGCGTGCGGTACATGCTGTATCACGCGTTCGGGCTCTTCGTGGTGGTGTGGCTGCGAAGCGCGGGACCCGACTCCGTGTCCGAGGCCATCGCCGGATGGTGTTTCGTCTTCGGCGTCGCTCTGTTCAGCGGGAGCCTGCTCGCACTGGCGTTGACGGGCGCGAGGCGGTGGGGCGCAATGACTCCGATCGGGGGCGTGCTGTTCCTGGTGGGATGGGCGGCCCTTGCCTACGCGGCGCTCACCGCGCAGATCCGGTTCTCATTCTTCCGGTAGAGCCTACTTCTTGGCCTCTTCCTTGGCCTTCTGATAGTCGGCGATGACCTTCTGCGCGAGGTGCTGCGGCAGTTCCTCGTAGTGGGAGAACGTCATGTTGAACGCGCCCCGGCCCCCCGTCATCGAGCGAAGGTCGATCACGTACCTGGCCACCTCGGCCTGGGGCACCAGGGCCCGGACCCGCTGCTTGCCGCCGCCGACCTGCTCCACGCCCTGGATCTTGCCGCGCTTGGAGTTGAAGTCGCCCATGATGTCGCCGGTGTAAGCGTCCGGCACGATCACCTCGACCTCCGTGATGGGCTCGAGGAGCACCACGCCCGCTTGCTCCACGCCCTCCTTCAGGGCCAGCGACCCGGCGATCTGGAAGGCCATGTCCGATGAGTCCACCGGGTGGAACTTCCCGTCGACCAGCGTGACCTTCACGTCGACCATGCGGTTCCCGGAGATCACGCCGTCGGCCATGGTCTTCACGATGCCCTTCTCCACCGAGGAGATGAACTGCGCGGGGATGGCCCCACCGAAGACCTTGTCCTCGAACACGAACCCCTCACCGCGGGGGAGCGCCTCGATGTCGATGTTGCAGATCGCGTACTGGCCGTGGCCACCGGTCTGCTTCACGTGACGCCCCAGGCCCTTGCCCCTGCCCTTGATGGTCTCGCGGTAGGCGATCTTCGCGGGCCGGGTGCTGACTTCGACGCCGAACTTGCGCTTCAGGCGATCGATCATGACGTCGAGGTGCGCCTCACCCATCCCGTAGATCACGCTCTCGTGGGTTTCGTCCGAGCGGGCGGTGCGGAACGTGGGGTCCTCTTCGCGAAGGCGGGCCAGGCCGGTGGAGAGTTTGTCCTCGTCCCCCTTGGTCTTCGGCTCGATCGCGTAGGCGAGGAGGGGTTCGGGGAGCTCGACCGGCGCGAGGGTCATGGGGTCTTCCTTGGTCGAAAGGGTGTCGCCGGTGACGGTTTGGGACAGCTTGGCCACGGCGCCGATGTCGCCGGCCACGACCTCGGGGAGGTTGTCGTGCTCCTTTCCCCGAAGGGCGAACACCTGCCCGATGCGCTCCTCGGTCCCCTTGGTGGCGTTGTAGACCGACGAGTCGGGACGCACCTTGCCGGAGACCACCCGGAACATCGTGATGTGCCCGACGAACGGGTCGGACACGGTCTTGAACACGAAGGCCGTGAGTGGAGCGTTCGGGTCGCACGCGCGCTCCGTCCGGTCGCCCCCCTTCGACGTGACCGTGGCGGGGGCCCGCTCGGTCGGCGCCGGGAACTCCTCGGCGATGAACGACAGCACCCTGTCCACGCCTATCGGCTTGGCCACCGCCCCCACCAGCACCGGGGCGATGCGGGCTTCGGCGAACCCCGACTTCACCCCGTGCAGGATCTCCTCGTGCGGGAGCTCGCCTTCCTCCAGGTACTTCTCGATCAGGTCGTCGTCCGCCTCGGCGACGGCTTCCATCAGCTTCTCCCGGTACGGGTCGGCCTTGGCAACGATGTCGTCGGGCCAGTCGCCCGGAACGGCCAGGGGCGCGCCGCCCTCGTACCGATAGGCCTTCCGGGACAGCAGGTCGGCGACGCCTTCGAACTCGTGCTCCTCACCGAGGGGGAGCTCCAGGGGAGCGACCTGGGTCCCGAAGGATTGGACCAGCTGTTCGAGGGTCCGCTCGAAGGATGCTCGTTCCCGATCCATCTTGTTGATCAGGATGGCGCGCGGCAGACCCTGCTCCACCGCGAGCTCCCAGGCCACCTCGGTCTGGACCTCGACGCCGTCGACGGCCGACACGACCACCAGGACCGCGTCGGCGGCCCGGATCCCGGAACGGAGATCGCCCACGAAGTCGGCGTACCCGGGTGCGTCGAGGACATTGATCTTGACGCCGCCCCATTCGACCGGTGCCATCGACAGGGACACGCTGATGCCCTTCCTGATCTCCTCCGGGTCGTGGTCCGAGACGGTGTTGCCGTCTTCCACCCTGCCCATCCGTGTGATCGCCCCGGAGGAGAACAGCATGGCCTCGAGGAGGGTGGTCTTGCCGGCGCTTCCGTGGCCGACCAGCAAGACGTTGCGGATGTCCCTGGCATCGTAGGTCTTCATGGGTCCCCTTCGAGGCGTCGGCGGGTGAGCAGGCAGGGATTCTAGCGCGCGCGCCCGCACGGCCGGCACGGCCGGGCGAGCCCGAACCCGGTGATACGCTCGCGCCGAGCGATGATGGCCGCCGCGAAGCGAACCGAGACATCGCGAGGCGCGCTGGCTCTCGCCGTCGCCTCGGTCGCGCTGGTCGGTGTCGCCTCGTGGGCCATCGTGAAGGGGCGATCGCAGTTGGGAGGGGCGGCCGCCGCGGCGGCGGGAGCCACGCTCGTGATCAGCGCGGTGCTGGTCCGGCGGAGCGGCCGCCTGCTGGACCGGGTGGTGGGCTCCCTGGGGGACCGGGCATTCGACGCCGGCGTCTTCGGCTCGCTGGCGTGGGCGTTCCGGTGGGAGGACGCCGCTACGTCCGCGGCCGCCCTGGTCGCCGTCGCGGCGGGATCGGTGAGCGCCTATATCCGGGCCCGGGGGCAATCCCTCGGCTACCAGCTCGAGGAGAGCCCCGGCTACAGGACCCTCCGGTACGGGCTGGTCTCGGTCGGTCTGCTGGCGGGGCTGGCCACGGCCGGGGTGATCGCGGCGGCGGGGCTGGCCATCGTGACCGCCCTGCTCCGCGCCAGCCAGGTGGCGAAGGAGGAGCGGGCGTGAGGGAGAGGGAAACCCCGAAGCAGCTGCTGGCCTTCAACGCATACCGATCGGCGGCCTGGCTGGCCCGGAGCCTCCCCGAGCCCTTGGCCCGCCGGCTGTTCGCGTGGCTCGGGCGGCTGGCCCACGGCACGATGGATGGGGTCCGGGCCACCGTCGCCGCGAACATGTCCTACGTGTTGGGCCTACCCATCGACGCGCCGCTCGTGCGAGACGCGACCCGGGAGGCGTTCGACCTGTACGCGCGGTATTGGCTGGAGACGTTCAGGATCGCCGTCGAGTCGGAAGAGGGGTTCCTGAAGCGATTCGAGATCGAAGGCATCGACCGGATCGACGCGGACCTGGAGGCCGGCAAGGGCTGCGTCGCGGTGCTCCCGCACATGGGGAACTGGGACGCGGCAGGCCGCTTCCTCGCGCTGAAGGGCTATCCGGTCGTCTCGGTGGCCGAGGAGATTAAGCCTCGTCGGCTGTTCGAGCTGTTCATGCGGCACCGCGATGAGCTCGGCGTGCGCATCTTGCCGCTCACGGAAGGAACGCACGTCGGCCAGCAGCTCGCGCAGTACCTGTCGCAGAACTGGATCGTGGCCCTGGTCGCCGACAGGGACCTGACCGGCCGAGGAGTGGAGGTCGAGATGTTCGGCGCCCCGCGCAAGGTGCCGGCGGGGCCGGCCCTGCTGTCGCTCACGACCGGGGCGCCGCTTCACGTGTGCCCGGTGTACACGACCGACCACGGGTGGCGGTGCCGGATCGGGGAGCCTCTCCGGATCGAACCGACGGGAGAATCGCGGGGCGACGTGGCGGCGTTGGCCAGACTGATGGCCTGCGAGTTCGAGCGCGCCATCGCCGCCAAGCCGGTCGACTGGCACATGTTCCAGCCGGGCTGGCAGTGAGGATCCTCCTGGCCTGCCCGTACGCCTGGGACGCGCCGGGCGGCGTGCAGGTCCACGTGCGGGAGCTGGGGGAGTGCCTGCGCGACCGGGGGCACGCGGTCCTGGTGCTGACGCCGTCCGCGGTGAAGCCTTCCCAGCCGTGGGTCGTCGCGGTCGGACGGCCCGTGGCCATCCCGTACAACAAGTCGGGGGCCCCCATCTGCCCGTGGCCGGCGTCTGCTCGGCGGGTCCGGGAGGCGCTCCGGCGATTCCGGCCGGACGTCGTTCACGCACACGAGCCCCTCACGCCGAGCACCTCGATGTTCGCCACCCTGTGGACGCCGGCGCCGGTCGTGGCGACGTTCCACTCGGGGGCGGAGCGCTCGTATCTGTTCGACCTGGCGGCCCCAATGCTGCGGCGGTTCGCCCGACGGATCGGGATCAGGGTCGCGGTGTCGGAGGCCGCGGCGGCGTTCGCCCGGGGGCGGCTGGGCGGGGACTTCGAGATCGTGCCCAACGGGACGGACGTGGAGGCGTTCGCCCGAGCCGAGCCGGCGACCGGACTGCCGGGGGGGCGGCGGATCCTGTTCGTGGGCCGGCTCGACGAGCGGAAGGGGTTCTCCGTTGCCGTCGGTGCCTTTGCCCTCCTCGCCGAGCGCCACCCCGATCTGGTCCTGGTGGTGGCAGGCGACGGTCCCAACCGGGCCGCCGTCCACGCCCTCCCGCCAGCGGTTCGCGAATCGGTGGTCCTGCTCGGCCCCGTCGCCCACGAGGCCTTGCCGCCGTACTACGCCGCTGCGGACCTGTTCCTCGCGCCGTCGGTGGGCGGGGAGAGCTTCGGGATGGTGCTGACGGAGGCCCTCGCTGCGGGCATCCCAGTGGTGGCGAGCGACATCCCCGGGTACCGGGAGGTCGTCCGGGACGGCGAGGACGGCCTCCTGGTCCCGCCGAGGGACGTCGACGCCCTGGCCGCCGCGGCGGAACGGGTGCTGACCGATGGGGAGCTCGCGGTTCGGCTCAGGTCCGGGGCACGGGCCCGGGCCGAGGAGTTCTCCTGGGACGCCGTGACCGATCGCCTGGAGGCCATCTACCGGGAGGCGGCCCGCACATAGCGGACCGTTGCTACGATGCCGCTCGTGTCGGCGCTGTGGATCGCCCTGGGGATCGTCGCCCTGGTTCTGCTGTACGGGGCTTACATGTTCAACCGCCTGGTGGCCCTTCGGAACCGGGTGGACAACGGGTGGTCGCAGATCGACGTCCAGCTACGCCGGCGGTACGACCTGATCCCCAACCTCGTGGAGACGGTCAAGGGATACGCGGCGCACGAGCGCGAGGTGTTCGAGCACGTCACCGAGGCTCGGTCCCGCGCCATGGCCGCTCGGGAGATCGACGAACAGGCCCGGGCGGAGAACGCGATCACCTCGGGCCTGGGCCGGCTGATCGCCGTGGCCGAGGCCTACCCGGAACTGAAGGCCAACCAGAACTTCCTGGCGCTGCAGGAGGAGTTGGTCGGCACCGAGTCGAAGATCGCGTACGCGCGGCAGTTCTACAACGACCAGGTGGCCTTGTTGAACACCAGGATCCAGTCGTTCCCGTCGAACATCATGGCTCGCCTGGGGGGTTTCACGCCCCGGAAGTTCTTCGAGATCGAGGCGCCCGTCCGAGGGCCGATCCAGGTCGATCTGTAGGCGGGGCCGATGTACGAGCAGATCGCGGCCAACAAGCGGAAGACGATCCTGCTGATGCTGCTGGCGATGGTCTTCCTCGGGGCGATCGGGTACGTGGTCGGGTACTGGAGGGGCGATCCGACCGTGTGGGTGGTCGTCGCGGTACTGGTGGCCGTGGGGCAGGCCCTCCTTTCGTACTTCGCCGGGGACCGGATCGTACTGGCCTCCGCCCGGGCCCGCGAGGTCGGCCCGGAGGAGCAGCCTCGTCTCCACAACATCGTGGAGGGCCTGGCCATCGCCGCGGGGGTCCCCAAGCCCAGGGTGTACGTGGTTCCCGAGCAGGCGCCCAACGCGTTCGCGACGGGCCGGGACCCCGAGCACTCGTCGATCGCCGTGACCCAGGGACTGCTGGACGCCATGAACCGGGTGGAGCTGGAGGGGGTCATCGGCCACGAGATGTCCCACGTCGTGGACCGAGACATCCTGTACGGGACCATCATCGCCGTCATCGTCGGAGCTGTGGTGCTGCTCTCCGAGTTCTTCCTGCGGATGATGTGGTGGGGAGGCCTGGGGGGACGCCGGGGTCACGACCGGGGGGGTGGGCCGGTGGAAGCCGTGCTCGGCCTCGTGGGGATCGCCCTGATGATCCTGGCGCCGTTGTTCGGGCAGCTGATCCAGCTCTCGGTCTCCCGCAACAGGGAGTACCTGGCCGACGCGCAGGGCGCCCTGCTGACCCGGTACCCACCGGGACTGATCGGCGCGCTGAAGAAGATCGCCGCTTCCCCGACGGCGATGCGCTCCGCGAACAACGCCACCGCGCACCTGTGGCTATCGCAGCCCTCCCGGATCGAGGGAGAGAAGATGGGGACGATCGAGAAGCTGTTCTCCACGCATCCCCCGATCGAGGAGCGCATCCGGCGCCTGGAGGAGATGTAGCCGGCTCCGGGCCGGCCGTCTCGCGGGGGTAAACTCGACGCAGGAAGCTCCCGAGGAGGGGATACACCGTGGAACGCGAGACCGGCACCTTCACCGTGAAGTCCGGCCTGGCCGAGATGTTGAAGGGCGGCGTCATCATGGACGTCACCAACGCCGAGCAGGCCAAGATCGCCGAGGACGCCGGAGCCTGCGCGGTCATGGCCCTCGAGCGGGTCCCCGCCGACATCCGCTCGGAGGGCGGGGTGGCGCGGATGGCCGACGCCACGAAGATCGAGGAGATCATGCAGACCGTGTCGGTCCCAGTGATGGCGAAGGCCCGGATCGGGCACTTCGTCGAGGCCCAGATCCTTCAGGCCCTCGGCGTGGACTACGTCGACGAGTCGGAGGTCCTGACCCCCGCGGACGAGGAGCACCACATCGACAAGTGGGCGTTCACGGTGCCGTTCGTGTGCGGCGCGCGCGACCTGGGCGAGGCCCTCCGGCGGATCGCCGAGGGAGCGGCCATGATCCGCACGAAGGGCGAGGCCGGCACCGGCAACGTCGTGGAGGCGGTCCGGCACCAGCGGACCATGCTCCGGCAGATCGGGTGGCTCCGGACGCTCCGCCCCGAGCAGCACGTCTCGGCGGCCAAGGAGCTGGGCGCCCCGGTGGAGCTGGTGCGGCAGGTGGCCGCCGCCGGCAAGCTCCCCTTGGTGAACTTCGCCGCCGGGGGCATCGCTACCCCCGCCGACGCGGCGCTCATGATGCAGCTCGGCGTGGACGGCGTGTTCGTGGGCTCGGGCATCTTCAAGTCCGAGGACCCGGCACCCCGCGCCAGGGCGATCGTGGAGGCCACCACCCACTTCAACGATCCCGATGCCCTTGCCAAGGTCTCGCGAGGGCTCGGCGAGCCGATGCCGGGCCTCGACATCAAGGAGCTCGGCGAGGAGGGACTCCTCCAGGTCCGAGGGTGGTAGCGCCGTTGCCATCATGAAGGCCGGCGTGCTCGCACTCCAGGGCGATTTCCGCGAGCACGCTCGCGTGTTCGCCGACCTGGGCGTTGCGGTGCGCGAGGTCCGCACTCAGGCGGAGCTGGCCGAGGTGCACTGCCTGGCTATCCCCGGCGGGGAGTCCACCACGATCGGCAAGCTGGCTCGGTCGGCCGGCCTGGTGGAGCCCATCCGGCAACGGGTCCTGGACGGGATGCCGGTGCTGGGCACGTGCGCCGGGATGATCGTGATGGCCACCGAGGTGAAGGGTGGGGAGCCGCTGCTGTCGCTCATGGATATCACGGTGTGCCGCAACGCCTACGGACGGCAGGTGGACTCGTTCGAGACGGAGCTCACGGTGGCGGGCATCGACCATCCGGTCCGCGGGGTGTTCATCCGAGCGCCTTGGGTGGAGCGGGTGGGCCAGGGCGTCGACGTCCTGGCCGAGCACGGGGGGCACCCCGTCGTGGTGGAGCAGGGGAACCTCCTGGCCACCTCGTTCCATCCAGAGCTCATCGGCGAGACCAAGCTGCACGAGTACCTGCTCGGGAAGGTCTGAGCCGATGTCCGGGCACTCCAAGTGGAACACGATCAAGCGCAAGAAGGCCGTGCAGGACACCAAGCGCAGCAACATGTTCGCCAAGCTCCTGCGGGCGATCGAGGTAGCCGCCCGGGAGGGAGGGGGGAGCATCCAGGGCAACATGACGCTCGCCTCCGCCGTGGACAAGGCCCGCGACTTCTCCGTGCCCCAGGAGAACATCGAACGAGCCATCAAGCGCGGCACGGGCGAGGCCCCGGGCGCGAAGTACGAGGAGGTCACCTACGAGGGCTTCGGGCCGGGGGGCGTGGCCGTCCTGGTCGAGGTCCTGACCGACAACCGGAACCGCATCGGGCAGGAGATCCGGCACGCGTTCCAGAGGCAGGGCGGGAGCCTGGCGGGCCCTGGGAGCACCGCGCGGATCTTCACGCGCCGGGGAGTGATCGTCGTGGAGAAGGCCGCCGCTCCCGAGGAGGACAGGCTTCTTGAGATCGTGTTGGAGGCGAGGGCCGAGGATCTCGCCGACTCCGAGAGCACCTGGGACATCACCACGGAGCCGGGACGCCTGAAGGCCGTACGTCAGTCGCTGGAGTCGGCCGGAGTGGAGGTTGCCTCGGCGGAGGTCACGATGGTCCCGGCGACCACGATCCCGTTAGGAGGGGCGCAGGCCCGAGCGGTGCTGGGGATGCTCGAGTCCCTGGAGGACATGGACGATGTCCAGGGGGTGTACGCGAACTTCGACATCCCCGAGGACGTTCTGGCCGAAGTGGGCTGAACGCCCCCCTTTTCCTCCGCGCTCCCAGGTGGTGTCTGCGCCGCGGGGTACATTTCACCGGTGATTGCCCCGCCCCCCACCCGACCCTAGACTGAACGTATGTTCGATGCGTGCGTCCTCGGCGTGGACCCCGGCATCGCGACCGCCGGGTTGGCCGTGGTGGCCCGCGTGGAGGGGCGCCCCCACCTGCTGTGGTCGGGCACGGTCCGCACGCCGCGCGACCTGGCCGAGGAACTGCGCCTCCGGAGCGTCTACGAAGCGGTTCGGGAGGCCATCGCCGAGCACGAGCCGGGGGCGTTGGCGGTGGAGCGCGTGATGTGGGGGCAGAACAAGACCAGCGCCCTCCGGGTTGCCCGGGCGGCCGGTGTGGTCATGCTGGCGGCGGCCCACGCCCGGATCCCGGTGCAGGAGTACGCGCCGCTTGAGGTCAAGATGGCCGTGACCGGCGTGGGGAACGCCGACAAGCAGCAGGTGCGGTCGGCGCTCTCACGCGCGCACCGACTGGGAGCGGTTCCCGACCAGGCCGACGCGGCCGACGCTGCTGCCGTGGCGCTTTGCCACCTGCAACAGGCCGGGATGCGGCGGGCCGTGAGGGCCACGGTCACGTGATCGCGTTCCTGGAGGGAAAGCTCGCGGAGAAGGGGGCGGGCCGTGCCGTGGTCTCGGTGGGCGGGACCGGTTACGAGGTCATGATCCCTGCCTCCACCGCCGGCAAGCTGCCGGCGGTGGGAAAGCCGGCCCGGCTGTTCACGCGGCTGCACGTGCGCGACGACGCGATGGTGCTGTACGGCTTCGCCACCCAGGACGAGCGGGAGCTGTTCGACCTGTTGGTGAAGGTGAGCGGCGTCGGGCCGAAGGTGGCGCTGGCGTTCCTGTCGGCCCTGTCGCCGGGGGCGCTGCGCCGCGCCGTCGCCGCGGGCGACGTCGCGGCGCTCACCATCGTCCCCGGCGTGGGGAAGAAGGTCGCCCAGCGGGTGGCGCTGGACTTGAAAGACAGGCTGGACGGAGGATTGATCGTCCTGGAGGGGCCGCTCGCGGACGTGCGGGAGGCGCTGCTTTCCCTGGGGCTCTCGGCCCAAGAAGCCAGCGACGCGATGGCGGGGCTCCCGGCCGACGGTCGGCGGGGCACCGAGGAGCTGCTCCGAGAGGCCCTCCAGCGGGTGGGGAGGGGGTGAACGAGATGGAGGACGAACGCATCGTCGAGCCCGACCTGCTCCCGGACGAGCGGGAGTTCGACGCGGCGCTGCGGCCCAAGACACTCGACGAGTTCGTCGGGCAGGAGCGGATCAAGGAGCAGCTGCACCTGCTGATCGACGGAGCCCGCGCTCGGGGCGAGCCCGTCGATCACTTGCTGTTCTCGGGCCCCCCCGGCCTGGGGAAGACGACGCTTGCCGGCATCGTCGCCAACGAGATGGGCGTGAGCTTCCAGCCCACGTCCGGTCCTGCTCTCGATCGCCCCGGCGACCTCGCTGCGATCCTCACGAACCTCGAAGAGGGGGACGTCCTGTTCGTCGACGAGATCCACCGGATGCCGCGAGCGGTTGAGGAGGTCCTGTACCCGGCGATGGAGGACTACAAGCTGGACGTCGTCCTGGGGAAGGGACCCAGCGCCCGCAGCATCCGGCTGGAGCTGCCCCGGTTCACGATGGTGGCCGCCACGACGCGACCGGGACGCATCACATTGCCGCTGCGGGAGCGGTTCGGCTTCTCGCCTCGGCTTGACTACTACTCGCGGGAGGAGGTCGAGCACATCGTCCACCGCTCCGCGGGCATCCTGGAGGTCGCCGTCGACTTCGAGGGAGCGCAGGAGATCGCCCGGCGCTCCCGGGGAACGCCCCGGGTGGCCAACCGCCTGCTCCGGCGGGTCCGGGACTTCGCCCAGGTCCGCCACGACGGCGCTGTCACCGGCGACGTGGCCCGGGCCGGCCTCGAGCTGTTCGAGGTGGACGAGGAGGGATTGGACAAGCTGGACCTCGCCATCCTCACGACGATCGTACGCAAGTTCGGCGGCGGGCCTGTGGGGCTGTCGACGTTGGCCGCGGCCGTGGGGGAGGAGACCGACACGGTCGAGGACGTGTACGAGCCGTACCTGTTGCAGCTGGGGCTGTTGCACCGGACCCCCCGGGGACGGGTGGCCACGGAGCGCGCCTACCGGCATCTCGGGGTCACGGCCGAAGGGGCGCTCCCGCTTTGACCGAGGAATCGGGCGGCGAAGCGGCGCGAGTGGGGAACGCCGGGCGGTAGCCTATATGCTTGGCATCCGTCCCTAGGAGGCTCCATCCATGTTGTCGATCCTCGTCGCCGCCCAGCAGCAGTCCCCGCTCAGCGTGCTGATCCTGCCCGTGCTCCTGATCGGGGGTATGTACTTCCTCATGATCCGCCCCCAGAAGAAACGCCAGCAGGCCCAGAAAGCCCTGTTGAGCAGCCTGCAGGTGGGCGACGAGGTCATGACCGCCGGCGGGATCTTCGCCACCTTGAAGGACATCGACGACGACGAAGGGACCGTCGTCGTGGAGATCGCGCCTGGGACCCAGATCCGGATGCTCCGCCAAGGCATCTCCCAACGCCTCACCCAAGACGACGAAGAGGATTACGAGGACGACGAAGGCGACACGGAGGAGGCCGGCTCCGCGTCGTGAGCGGAACCGGCCACCGCGCGTCCGAGACCCAAGAGGCTGCTCCGCCAGCCGAGCCGGTGGCTCCGTCGATCAACCTGGAGGTCGTCCAGGCCGACGCGGAGCTGTCCTCGTACATCGCTGCCGCCGACCGTGTGATGGAGGGGCTCGGGTATACGGAGCACGGCTTCCGCCACGCCACCCTCACGGCGAGCATCGCCTTCCAGGTGCTGTCGCGGCTGGGGTTCGACGAGCGGACCACCAACCTGGGTTGCGTGGCGGGCTACCTGCACGATGTGGGGAACATGGTGTCCCGCGAGATGCACGGACAGACGGGTGGGCTCCTGGTTCACCACACGCTCCGCGATCGAGTTCCGGGGAGCGACCTGGCGGTCATCGTTGCCGCCATCGCCAACCACGAGGAGGAGAACGGATACGCGGTCTCGCCGGAGGCCGCGGCGGTCATCCTGGCGGACAAGTCCGACGTACATCGAAGTCGCGTGCGAAAGTCGGGGCAGATCGAGTTCGATATCCACGACCGCGTGAACTTCGCCGCCGAGCAGTCCTTCCTGCGGGTCGACTCGGACGCTAGGACCATCACGCTCGAGCTCTCGATCGACACCGGGATCAGCCAGGTCATGGAGTACTTCGAGATCTTTTTGGGACGCATGCAGCTGTGCCGACATGCGGCCGAGGCCCTCGACTGCCGGTTCAAGCTCACGATCAACGGCGCGGAGCTCGCGTGAAGTGAGGAAGGCCGGCACGCGGGGCTTGTGGGTGTCGCTGACGTTCGTCGGCCTTCTGGTCGTGGGGGCCCTCGGTTCGCTGCTGTCCGGGGTGCGCCCGGTCCTGGGCCTGGATCTTCAGGGGGGCGTCTCGGTCGTGCTCTCCGCCCCGTCGGGCACCTCGCGGGACGTCATGGACGAGGCCCTCTCGAACATCCGCCGCCGGGTGGATGCATTAGGCGTGGGCGAGCCGCAGTTGTTCCTGAACGGGAACAACATCGAGGTGCAGATACCGGGCCTGGCGCCGGGCACGGTGTTGCCGCCGAAGCAGAAGGTGCAGTTCTGCCTGGTGGGGCAGAGCGGCGACAACTACGGGTGTGCCGGCGCCCAGGACGTCGCCCGCAAGGCCCTGTCGGAGATCCGGATCACTTCCCAGCCCACGAAGGTGTGCCTGGTGGGTGGGGACCGGACCCGGCTGGACTGCAGCTTCAGAACCGAGGATCAGGCGAAGCAGGCCCTCGCTCTGGTGACGGTGCAGCCCAAGGGGGGCGCGAGCGCCACGCCGAGCGCCTCGGCCAGCCCGGTGGGTCCCACTGCTACGTCGGGCGAGTACTGCATCACCGGGCCCACCAACCAGGAGTACGCCTGCTACCCGTCCAAGGCCAAGGCCGAGGCCGCCAAGAAGAGCGTCACAACCCAGGTCGTTGAGCAGAGCTACTGCCTGACCCGAGGAGCCGCGCAGGCGTCGGCATCGCCGACGCCTGCGCCGACGCCTGCGCCGACGCCTGCGCCCAGCGCGTCTCCGCCGGCCGCATCGAGTCCGTCGGCGGCTCCGACCCCGGCGGTCACGCAGCTTTCCGGGGCCGATGGCGCCGTCGCGCTGCCCTGCGGCATCGCCGGCCAGGACCAGGCGCAGCGCACGCTCACCGCCATCACGGTCCAGCCAGAGACCCAGGAGTTCTGCGTGCAGAGCTCCGCCGGCAAGCTCCTGGGGTGCCGACTGACCCAGGCTGGGGCGGAGGCGCTCAAGCAGCAGACGGGGCAGGAGCGCCTCCTGTCGATCATCGGCCAGACCGCCCGGTTGGAAGAGCGCCAGGTGCTCGCCGTCACCCCCCCTTCCGATCCCAACTACGCCTCGATGCCGGCGACCTGTGCGACCCAAGCCGAGCGAGAGACCAAGTCCTGTTCCTTCCAGGCACTCGCGACCCAGCAGGTCGTGTTCCTGGGCCGGGGGGCCCTGAAGTACACCTTGGGTCCCGTGGAGGTCAGTGGCACCGACATCAAGAGGGCCACGGCCATCTACCAGACCGCCACTTCGACCAACCTGCAGGTCGGATGGGCCATCCGGTTCGAGCTGAACGGACCCGGGACGAAGGCCTTCGGCGATGCCACCACCCGCATCACGACGCAGCCGACACCGCAGAACGAGCTGGCCATCGTCGTGGACCGCCGGGTCATCTCCTCGCCTCGGGTCAACGAGCCCATCACCGGCGGGGTCGGCATCATCAGTGGGAATTTCGACCAGAACAGCGCGAAGGACCTGGCCACGCAGCTGAACTCCGGCGCCCTGCCGGTGGAGCTCACCAAGCAGCAGGTCCAGACGGTCTCGGCCACCCTGGGCAAGGAATCCCTGCACCGGGGCGTGATCGCCGGCATCGCGGGCTTGATCCTGGTGGCCCTGTACCTCGCTTTCTACTACCGGTTGCTTGGCGTGGTGACGTGGATCGGGATGGGCATCTGGGCCCTCCTGGCCATAGCCATCGTGTCCTTGGCGGGCAAGGGGATCGGCTACAGCCTGTCCCTGGCCGGCGTGGCTGGCCTCATCGTGTCGCTCGGCATCACGGCCGACTCGTACATCGTGTTCTACGAGCGCCTGAAGGACGAGGTCCGCCACGGCAAGACGCCGCGGTCGGCGGTCCAGCCCGCGTTCCGGCGGGCTTTCCACACGATCCTGACCGCCGACGCGGTCACGTTCATGGCGGCGATGATCCTGTACTTCCTTTCGGTGGGCTCGGTGCGGGGCTTCGCGCTGACCCTTGGCGTGGCCACGCTGCTCGACGTGTTCGTCGTCTACTTCTTCAAGCGGCCGACGGTGTTCCTGATGGCTCGCAGCCCCAGCCTGATGAACCTGCCCGGGTTCGGGCTCACCAGCGGCATCGCGGCCGAGCCGGTGACGGCGGCAGGGGGCAAGGGATGAGCGTGCGAGACGTCCTCGCGACGTTCCGTGGATTCCGGGTCCCTCACTACGACATCATCGAGCGCAAGAAGTGGTGGTTCGCGCTGTCCGGTCTGTTCATCGCGCTGTCGATCGGCGGGTTGGCCTTCCGGGGGCTGAACTTCTCGATCGACTTCCAGGGCGGTGCGCTGCTCAGCTACCCCGACCCCAAGGGAGCCACCGTCGAGCAGGTCCGGACGACCCTGGTCCGGTTCGGGCGAACCGACGCCGAGGTCCAGATCGTGAACGGGACCGACATCTCGATCCGCACCGCCACCCTCAACACCAGCACGCAACAGGCCGCCGCGCAGATCACCAGGCTCAAGGAAGCGCTCGCCGAGCAGGCCGGGATCAAGGTCGAGGACATCAACACCCAGGACATCGGACCCACGTGGGGAGGCGAGATCTCCCGCAAGGCCCTCACGGGCCTGATCGTGTTCCTCGTCCTGGTCACGATCTTCATCTCGTTCCGGTTCGAGTGGCGCATGGCGCTGGGGGCGCAGGCGGCGCTGCTCCACGACCTGATCATCACGGCCGGGATCTACGCCCTGGTGGGTCGGGAGGTCACGCCGGCCACGGTCATCGCGATCCTCACGATCCTGGGCTACTCGCTGTACGACACCGTCGTGATCTACGACAAGGTGAGGGAGAACACCGAATCGGTCGCGATGGTGGCCGCCGAGGGGTACACGGGGGTCGTCGACATCTCGTTGAACCAGACGCTGATGCGGTCCGTGAACACGTCGCTGGTCGTGCTGCTTCCGATCCTGTCGCTCCTGCTGTTCGGGGGTGACACCCTGAAGGACTTCGCGTTCGCGCTGTCGATCGGTGTGACGTCGGGGGCCTACTCGTCGATCTTCGTGGCATCGCCGATCCTGGCCCTGCTGAAGGAGCGGGAGCCGAAGTACCAGCAGATGCGGGCCCGGGCGATGCGGCAGCAACGGATCCGGGCGGTTCCGGCTGCCGTGCCGGCCGCGACGGAGGGATTGGGCGACGGCAGGACCGCGGCGGGAGGGGTCGGATCCGCCGCGGCCGGCCGTTCGACGGCCCGGGCCCAGGCCCGCCCCCGGCCGAAGGGCAAGCGGAAGCCGTCGAGCAAGCGCAAGCGGAGGTGAGGGCGTGGACGTCGAGCAGATGAAGGCTCTGATTCGGGACGTGCCCGACTTCCCCGAGCCCGGCGTCGTGTTCAAGGACATCACGCCGCTCCTGGCCGACGAGCTGGCGTTCTCCACGGTGATCGACCTCATCGTCGTGCACTTCGGACGGGGCAACGTGGACAAGGTGGTCGGGATCGAGGCCCGCGGCTTCATCCTTGCATCGCCGGTCGCCTACCACTTCGGGGCCGGGTTCGTGCCGGTCCGAAAGAAGGACAAACTTCCCTGGGAGACGGAGGCGGCGGAGTATGCCCTGGAGTACGGCACGGCGACCCTCGAGATCCATAGGGATGCCGTCGCGCCCGGCGAACGGGTCCTGATCGTCGACGACGTGCTGGCCACCGGTGGAACGGCGAAGGCCACCGCCGATCTTGTGGAGCGGATCGGTGGCGAGGTCGTCGGCATCTCCTGTCTGATCGAGCTCGACTTCCTGGCCGGCCGTGGCCAGTTGGATGGCTACGACCTGTTCACGCTGATCAACTGCTGAGCGCGCCGTGCTTCCCGGCTACACTGGCCAGAAGGAGGCGCGGTGGACAGCCGGGAACACGTCAAGGCCGAACGACGAGGCGGCCTCCTGTCGCGCCTGCGGCCTGGCGAAGGCGAAGCTCAACGGGACGGTTTGGACCAGTTGCTGCGCACGGTCAAGTCCTACAACGCCCGAGCCGACCTCAAGCAGATCCAGCGGGCGTACGCGTTCGCCGAGGCATCGCACGAGGGGCAGAAGCGCCTCTCAGGCGAGGACTTCATCCAGCACCCGCTCTCGGTCGCCCTGATCCTGGCCGACCTCCACCTCGACACCACCACGCTCGTCGCCGCGCTGCTGCACGACGTGGTGGAGGACACCCACGTCCCGCTGACGGAGCTGGAGGGCGAGTTCGGGCCGGAGGTCGCGCGCATCGTCGATGGCCTGACCAAGCTGGACGCGATCAGCTTCAAGAGCCGCGAGGAGGTCCAGGCCGAGAACGTCCGCAAGATGATGGTGGCCATGGCGGGCGACATCCGGGTCCTCCTGATCAAGCTGGCCGACCGCCTCCACAACATGCGCACCGTGGAAGTGCTCCCCGCCCCCAAGCAGAAGGAGAAGGCCACCGAGACCCTGGACATCTACGCGCCTTTGGCTCACCGCCTCGGTGTCCAGGAGATGAAGTGGGAACTGGAGGACCTGGCGTTCCGTACCCTTCACACGGGGCCGTACACCGAGATCGTGAGCCTGGTGGAGAAGCGACGGGGCGAGCGGCAGCAGCTGATAGACCAGGTCCTCGACCAGGCCCGCGTCAAGCTCCGGGAGGTCGGCATCAAGGCCGATGTGGAGGGCCGGCCCAAGCACCTCTACTCCATCTACGAGAAGATGGTGTTGCGGGGCAAGGAGTTCAACGAGATCTACGACCTGGTTGGAGTGCGGATCTTGGTGGACTCGCTCCGCGACTGCTACGCGGCCCTCGGCGCGGTGCACTCCCTGTGGAAGCCGGTTCCGGGGCGGTTCAAGGACTACGTGGCGATGCCCAAGTCGAACATGTACCAGTCCCTCCACACCACGGTCGTAGGGCCCGCGGGGACGCCCCTCGAGATCCAGATCCGGACCCGGGAGATGCACCGCACGGCCCAGTACGGGATCGCCGCCCACTGGCGCTACAAGGAGGGGAAGAAGGCCAAGGAGGCCGCCGACCTGGCCTGGCTGGGCCAGATGATGGAGTGGCTGAAGGACATGGCCGA
>JAHEXX010000045.1 GCA_023251895.1 bacterium | reverse complement strand
GATCGTCGCGGCAGCGTAGGAGCCCTCAGAACCCCAGGCGCCGTAGGGCCTTGGGATCGCGCTTCCACTCCTTGAGGACCTTCACGTGCAGGTCCAAGAACACCTTGGTCCCGAGCAGTGCCTCCATCTCCTCGCGGGCCTTCGTGCCGATCGCCTTCAGCGTGGCGCCGCCCTTGCCGATCACGATGCCCTTCTGGGAGTCCCGCTCCACCACCAGCGTGGCCTGGACCCGGGTCAGGCCGTTCTCGCGTTCCACTTCGTCGACCATGACGGCGATCGAATGCGGCACCTCTTCCCGCGTGACGGCGAGGGCTTTCTCCCGAACCATCTCCGACACGCGAATCTCCAGGGGCTGGTCGGTGACCTCGTCCGGAGGGTAGAGGGCCGCTCCCTCGGGAAGCCGCCCGACGATCAAGCCGAGCAGCTCGTGCAAACCCTTCCCGGTCTTCGCCGACACCGGCACGATCTCGTCGAACTCACCCAGCTCGGCGGCGGCGGCGAGCTGGGGCACCTCGGCGCGGCCCCGCAACCGGTCGATCTTGTTGACCGCGCAGAATCTGGGGCATCCCGCCGGTCCCACCTGGCGCGCGTACACGAACCCGTCGCCCCGTCCGATCCCGGCAGCGGCGTCCACCAGCAGGACCACCACGTCCACCCCCTGTACCGCGTCCTGGACCACCTGGTTCAGGCGCTCGCCGAGGAGGGTCCGAGGCTTGTGGAACCCCGGCGTGTCGGTGAACACCACCTGGAACTCGCCCGTGGTCAGGATCCCCCGGATGCCCCGGCGGGTCGTCTGCGGCTTGTCCGAGACGATCGCGACCTTCTGCCCCACGAGCGCGTTCACCAGCGTGGACTTTCCTACGTTCGGTCGCCCCACCACCGCGACGATGCCGGAGCGGAATCCCACGGCCTACTTGAGCTTCGAGCCGTCGAACGCTTCGGGCAGGAGCTCCGAGAGTCGCCATGAGGCTCGGGCACCCCCGTCCGAGTCGGCGACGACCAGCATGTCGGGCCCGAATTCGTGCAGGACCTTGCGGCAGCCGCCGCACGGGGGGGTGGGCTCGGCATCGCTCCCGACGACGGCGACCGCCTCGATCGCGCGCTCCCCCGCCGCGGCGGCGGCCGCCGCCGCGTTCCGCTCGGCGCACACCGACAGCGGGTAGGAGGCGTTCTCGACGTTCACTCCCGTGAACGTTCGGCCGCCCGCCAGCGCGGCGGCGCCGACCGGGAACCCGCTGTACGGGGCGTAGGCATGTTCCCGAGCGGCCCGGGCCGCGCGGACCAGGTCCTCGACCTGCTCGGAGGACGGACTACTCAGCGAGGGCCTCCGTCTCGTCCGGCTCCGGTTGCGGATTTCGGGAGATCAGGACCTGGGCGATCCGCCGCCCGGTCACCCGCTCGGCTTTGAACGTGAGGTTCTGGAAATCCACCTCCTGACCTTCCTGGGGGATCTCACCGAGCAAACCGAGCACCAGGCCTCCGACCGTGTCCCACTCCTCGTCGGGCAACTCCACCTCGAGCAGGTCGTTCACGTCGTCGATCGAAGTCCTGCCGTCGACCCGGTACGCGCCGTCGCCGACGGGCTCCATCTCGGGCTCCTCGCGGTCGTACTCGTCCGTGATCTCGCCCACCAGTTCCTCCAACAGGTCCTCCAGCGACACCAACCCGGAGACGGACCCGTACTCGTCGGTGACCAGGGCCTGGTGGAACTTCTCCTTCTGCATCTGCCGCAGCAAGTCGGCCACCTTCTTCGACTCCGGGATGAACTTGGCCTCCCGCATGACCTCGGGGATCGGCATGTCCTGCTTGCCCTGGTGGGTGGCCTTGAGCACGTCCTTGGCGAAGATCACACCGACCACGTCGTCGAGGTCCTCGTGATACACGGGGATCCGCGAGAATCCGTGCTGGAGCACGAGGGCCTGCACGTCGCGGAGGGTCTTCTCGTCCTCGACGGCGACGATGTCCGGCCGCGGCACCATGACCTCGCGGACGATGGTGTCGCCGAACTCGAAGATCGAATGGATCAGCTCCTTCTCGCCCTCCTCGATCTCCCCCTCCTCGGAGGCGACCTCGGCGGAGGCCCGGAGCTCCTGCTCCGTGATGAACGGCCCCTCCGGAAGTCCCTTGCCCGGCATGATGACGTTGGCCAGCTTGAGCAGACCGGCGGCGAGCGGCCCGAGGGCCGTGGCAACCGCGTGCAGCAACGGGGCGACCCGTAGGGCCACCCGGTCCGTCTGTTGGATGGCAAACGTCTTGGGCGTGACCTCCGCGAAGACGAACAGCAGCAGCGTCATGGCCGCGGTGGCAACGATCTCGCCGGCCTTCTCCAGATGGCGCACGGCGAGCGAGGTGGCGATCGTGGTGCCGCCGATCGTCGCGAGGAGGGTCAGGAACAGCACGACGTTCAGGTGGGGCGCCGGGTTCTCCACGATCTTCACGAGCGCCTTGCCCCCTCGGCGCTTCTCCTCCGCCAGCCGGTAGGCCCTAACCCGGTTGGTCCGGGTGATGGCAACCTCCGACGCAGCCATCAGACCCACGACCGCGATCAGCAGGACGATCACGACCACCTGCAGCCAGTCGCCGCCGCTCACCACGCCCGCACCCCCGAGTACTTGTGCTGCAAGGCCCACATCTCCTCGCGCTGGTCGTCCTCCTCGTGGTCGTGTCCGAGGAGGTGCAGGATGCCATGGACCAGCAGCAGACGGAGCTCTGACTCCAAGTCGGGGCCGTTCCCGGCCGCGTACGCCGGTGCGATCACGACGTCGCCCAGGATGCGGATGCCGTTCTCGTCCACGTCCTCCAGTGGGAACGAGAGTACGTCGGTCGATCCCGGCTGGTCCATGAAACGCACATGCAGGTCGGTCATCTCCTCGTCGGTGACGAACGAGACGGAGAGTTCCGCGCGGTCGACGCCCTCGCCCTCGAGGGTGGCAACCGCCAGCTGGGCCAAACCGGACTCGTCCACCGGCAAGTCCTGGCGGTTGGAGATCAGGATCGTGCAGGTATGGCCGGCGTCAGTCATCGGACGAAGCGCGCTTCTCCGAGTAGAGGCGGTAGGCCTCCACGATGTCTTGCACGATCTTGTGCCGCACGACGTCGCGCGCGCCCAGCGCGACGAACTCGATGCCCTCGATGTCCTGCAGGATGTCCTCGACCACGATCAGGCCCGAGCGCTGGCCGTTCGGCAGGTCGATCTGCGTAACGTCGCCGTTGACGACCGCCTTGGAACCGAAGCCCAGGCGCGTCAGGAACATCTTCATCTGCTCCGGCGTGGTGTTCTGGGCCTCGTCCAGGATGATGAACGCGTCGTTCAGGGTGCGACCCCGCATGTAGGCAAGGGGCGCGACCTCGATCGTTCCCCGCTCCATCAACCGCGGCAGGGTATCGGCGCCGGTCATCTCGAAGAGCGCGTCGTACAGGGGTTTCATGTACGGATCGATCTTCTCGTAGAGCGTCCCGGGCAGGAACCCGAGCCGCTCCCCCGCCTCGACGGCGGGGCGGGTCAGGATCAGCCGGGAAACCTCCCGCTCCTGGAGGGCCCGCACCGCGGTGGCCACGGCCAAGTAGGTCTTGCCGGTGCCGGCAGGCCCCACGGCGAACGTCAGGGTGGCCTTGCGGATGGCGTCCACGTACCGCTTCTGGCCCACGGTCTTGGGAGCGATCGAGCGGCCCCGGGTCGTGAACAGGACGTCGCCCAGCACGTCGGTGGGCCTGGCCTCGTTCCCCTTGATCAGCTGGATCGTGTGGCCGACCGACTCCTGAGTGAGGTCGTGGCCCCGCTCGAGAAGCTCGATCAGCTCCTCGAACAGGACCCCCACCCGCTCGGCCTCCGGCCGGGGTCCGGTGATCGTGATCTCGTTGCCGCGGACCAGGATCTGCGAGTCGAACGCGGCTTCCACGAGCTTGAGCAGCTCGTCGCGCTGGCCGAGAAGGGCGACCATGGACTTGTCGCCCGGGACGAGGATCTTCACTTGGGTGGTGGCTCTCGCCAACTGCGCTCTCTTAGGGGTGCTCCCCCAGCCCTCCTGTTGAAAGAAGGGTCGTCATCCGACGACCCTGGCTGTAATCGATTCTACCGGGGCCCCGGACGCGCCGCGACTACCCGGGGGGCCAGTGCATCTGGCGCCCGCCGAGCAGGTGGAAGTGCAAGTGGTAGACGTGCTGCCCGCCCTCGGGGCCGACGTTCGTGACCAGCCGCCACCCCGAGTCGGCAATGCCCTCGGCGTTGGCCAGGTGCGCGGCCGCCCGCACCAGCTCCGCCAGCATGCCTGCGTGGCGTTCCTCCAGGTCTGCGGCGGACTCGATGTGTTCCTTCGGGACCAGCTGGATGTGGGTGGGCGCCTGGGGGTTGATATCGCGAAACGCCACCACGTTGTCCGACACGTGCATGATGTCGGCCGGCTGGTCGCGGGCGACGATCCGGCAGAACACGCAGCTCGAGCTCACGGGTGCTCCAGCGTTCCCCGAGCCGTCCGGCTCTTTCCGACGGCCTCACCTCGGACCGCCGCCAACTGCTCGAGGAGCCTCCGCTCCTCCCGAGAGAGCTTCTTGGGAACCTCCACGCGCACCGTGACGAACAGGTCGCCCCGGCCACGCCGGTTGACGTGGGGCATCCCCCTACCCTTCAGGCGCAGGACGGCGCCCGATTGGGTCCCGGGGTCCAGCCGGAGCTGTTCCTCCCCGTCCAGCGTGTCGATGGTCACGTCGGCGCCCAGGGCCGCTTGGGTCAGGGAGATGCAGAGCACCGTGAACAGGTCCTGCCCGCGACGCTCGTAGACGGGGCTGGATTCGACCCTGACCGAGACGTACAGGTCGCCCGGCGGGCCCCCATGCCGGCCGGCGTGGCCGGCACCCGCCATGCGGAGCTCCAGGCCGTCGGCCACGCCGGCCGGCACGTCCACCGGGAGGGTCTGGACCTGAGCCACCCGTCCATCGCCGGCGCATCCTGCACACGGGCTCAGGATCTCCTCGCCGCTTCCCAGGCACACCGGGCAGGTCTGCGAGGTCATGACCGTTCCGAAGATGCTGCGCCGCATCTCCTGCACGTCGCCGGATCCCCCGCAGGTGCGGCACCGCGACGGGCCGGTGCCCGGCTCGGCTCCCTCGCCGCCGCACCGGCCGCACAGGTCGAGCTTCTCCACTTGGAGCTCCCTGCGGGCCCCGGTGGCGGCCTCCTCGAAGGTGAGGGCCGTGGCCATGTACAGATCCTCTCCCCGCTGGGCCCGGGTCCGGCGTTGCCGGGTCCTGCGCCGGCCGGCGGTCCCGAACCCGCCCCCGAAGAACATCTCGAAGATGTCACCGACATCGCCGAAGGGGAACCCCATGTCCGGCCCACCCATAGACCCGAACGTGTCGTACTGCCGGCGCTTCTCGGGGTCGGAGAGGATCTCGTACGCCGCGGTGACCTGCTTGAAGCGTTCCTCGGATGGGGAGTCTCCCGGGTTCACGTCCGGGTGGAGCTCCCGGGCCAGGCGCCGGTAGGCCTTCTTGATCTCCTCCTGGCTCGCGTCCCGGGGAACGCCCAGGAGCTCGTAGAGGTCGCGGACCCCCGGCATGGCGCTACCCGCCGAGCTGGGTGGCCAGCTCCGAGAGCCGCCGGGCCACCGCGCGCACGGAGGCCATCACGGAGAGGTAATCCATGGCCGTGGGCCCGACCACTCCGATCGCGCCGACGGGCGTGTCTCCGGCGTGGAACGGCGCGGCCACCAGGGACGCATCCCACTCGCCGGTGGTGGGGTGCTCGGCCCCGATCGTCACCGACACGTCCTCGGTCGGGCCGACCTCGCGGAGCAGGTGGACCAGGTCGGATTCTTGTTCCAGGGCCTCGAACAGCCGCCGGAGGGTCTCCCGCCGCCAATGCGCCGTCTCGTCGGCCAGGTTCCCCGCCCCGCCGATCAGGACGTGGCCGGGGCGAGCCGGCTCGCGCATCGCGCCGAACGTATCGGCCAGCGCTGCCAGGAGGTGGCGATCGGGCTCCGGAGACTCCCCGGCCAGGCGCAGGGCCGTGACCTGGGCCTCCGCCAGCTTCACCCCCCGGAACCCATCGGCCAGTCGGCGCTCCATCGCCGACAGGGCCTCGGCGTCCAGTCCCTCGGGGCGGTCAACCAGTTGCTTGTCCACCCGGCCGTGCTGCCCCACCACCAGGACCATGAGTGTCGAGCCGACCTCGATCAGCTCCACCCGCAGGACGGTCTCCTCCGACATCCCCGGTGGGACGGCCAGACCTGCGTACTGGGTCATCCGCGACAGGAGCTGGGTGGTTCCCCGCAGGACCTCCTCCAGGTCCAGCATGGTTTCGGCGAAGAACCGGGTGATGGCCCGGCGCTGCGCTTCCCGGAGGCGCGCGCTGACCGGCAGGGAGTCCACGTACCGGCGGTACCCGGCGTCGGTGGGCATCCGGCCGGCCGAGGTGTGCGGGTGCGACAGGTAGCCGTGGTCCTCTAGAGCGGCCAGGTCGTTGCGGATCGTGGCCGGCGAAACCCCCAGCCCAGCCTTCTCGGCGATGGTCTCGCTCCCGACGGGCTCACCGGTGCGCACGTACTCCTCGACCACGGCCCGCAGGACCGCGGCCTTACGCGAACCGAGCTCGGGACGTTCCGCCACACCTACATATTTAGCAGTCCGACCGGGGGAGTGCTTGCGCTCGTCAGGGATAGGACGAGCTCGTTGAGAAGGAGCATGCCGCGTTCGGTCGGAACCAGCGTGCCGCCGGCCTCGCTCAGAAGCCCGCCCTGCAGGTGCGGCTCTGCCCGCTCGGGCTCCACCCACGACGCCGGGATCCCCTCCAGCGTGCGCAGCCGAAGGAAGACCTCTTCGAGGAACGCATCCGAGGGCCCCAGGTGCTCCTCGCCGCCGGTCGGGCGGCGGCCGGCCCCGACCAGGGTCATGTACTCCTCCGGCGGGCGAACGTTCCACCAGCGATGGTCGTCCCGGTACGAGTGCGCGCCGGCGCCGAGCCCGAGGTAGGGCCTCCGCTCCCAGTACCCCATGTTGTGCAAGCACTCGTACCCGGGCTTCGCCCAGTTCGAAACCTCGTAGTGCCGGTACCCGGCGTCGCGGAACAGATCGCAGGCCAGCGCGAACATGTCGGCCTGCAAGTCGGGATCCGGCGGTGGGACCAGCCCCGCCGCGATCTTGCGGCCGAGCGGCGTGGCGGGCTCTATCGTGAGGGCGTAGGCGGAGACGTGCTCCAGCGCGAGCGCAACGGCCTCCCTCACCGTCCGCTCCCACGACTCGAGGCTCTCGCCGTCTGCGCCGTAGATGAGGTCCAGGCTGACGTTCTGGTACCCGGCCTCGCGCGCAGCTTTGAACGCCGTGCGGACCGAGTCGGGCGAGTGGATCCGCTCCAGCGAGGCCAGCACCGCGCGGTCGAACGACTGCGCACCCATCGACAGCCGGTCGAACCCCGCCGCAAGGAGCGCCTCGAGCTTCTCCCGGTCCACCGTGTCGGGGTTGGCCTCGATCGTGGCCTCCGCGTCCTCGACCACCTCGAAACGGTCACGGAGATGGGCCAGCACACCCGTCAGGTCCAAAGGATCCAGCGTGGTGGGCGTGCCCCCACCGAGGAAGATCGACACCATCTCTTCGCCCGCCCAGTCCGGCGCCGCCGCCTCGGCCTCGGCGATCAAGGCGCGCGCGTAGTGGGGCCGCAGGTGATCGAGGCCCGCGTAGGCGTTGAAGTCGCAGTACCCGCACCTGGTCAGGCAGAACGGCACGTGGACGTAGATGCCGGCCGCGCTCACGACTTCGCCTTCTGGTCCACGCGAAGCGCCGCGATGAAGGCTTCCTGGGGAACGTCCACTCGGCCGATCCGCCGCATACGGGCCTTGCCTTTCTTCTGTTCCTCCAGCAGCTTGCGCTTGCGGGTGATGTCCCCCCCGTAGCACTTGGCAAGCACGTCCTTCCGCTTCGCCTTCACGGTCTCGCGCGCGATGACCCGCGAGCCGATGGTGGCCTGGATCGCGACGTCGAACATCTGTCGGGGGATCAATCCCCGCAACCGTTCCACCATCGCCTTCCCGTACTGGTACGCCTTCTCCCGGTGCACGACCGACGAGAACGAGTCGACGGGCTCGCCGTGGAGCAGCACGTCCACCCGCACCAGGTCGGCGGGCTCGTAGCCGAACGGCTCGTAGTCCAGCGACGCGTAGCCGCGCGTCCGAGACTTCAGCTGGTCGAAGAAGTCGAAGATGATCTCGGCCAGCGGCAGCACGTAGTGGACCTCGGCCCGCTCGGGGGTGAGGTACTTCATGTCGGCCTGCTCACCGCGCCGCGATTGGCACAGGTCCATGACCTGCCCGAGGTACTCGGTCGGCGCGATGATCGTGGCCAGCACCATCGGTTCCTTCACCTGGTCGTACGTGCCGGGCTGCGGCATCTCGCTCGGGTTGTGGACCACGCTGATCTCATGGTTCCGCAGGACGTGGAACTCCACGTTCGGCGCGGTGGCGATCAGCTCCAGGCCGAACTCCCTCTCCAACCGTTCCCTGACGATGTCCATGTGGAGCAAGCCCAGGAACCCACATCGGAACCCGAACCCCAGGGCCCTGGAGGTCTCGGGCTCGTAGACGAGGGACGAGTCGGACAGCTTGAGCTTGTCCAGGGCCTCCCGGAGCTCCGAGTAGTCGCCGCCCTCGGAGGGGAACAGGCCGCTCCACACCATCGGCTTGGGTTCCCGATACCCCGGGAGTGGCATCTTCGCGCCCGCCTTGCCGGCCAGCGTGACCGTGTCGCCGACCTTGGCGTGGTGGACGTCCTTCAGGCCGGTCACCAGGTAGCCGACCTCGCCCGGTTCCAACTTGCCGACCGGCGTCGCCTCCGGGGCCATGACCCCCGCCTCCTCGGCCTCCGTCTCCACCTTGGTGGCCATCAACCGGATGCGAGCGCGCGACGCCAGCGTTCCGTCTGCCACACGCACGTACACGATCACGCCCCGGTAGGGGTCGAACATCGAGTCGAAGATCAAGGCCCGGAGCGGATCGCTCGGATCGCCCTGAGGCGGCGGGACTCGTTCGATGACCACGTCGAGGAGCTCCGGAACGCCCTCCCCGGTCTTGGCGGAGACGCGCACGACCTCGTCTGGCGCGCAGCCGACCAGCTCCGCCAAATCGCGGGCCACGCTCTCCGGGTCGGCGGCCGGCAGGTCGATCTTGTTCACGACCGGCACGATGACCAGGCCGGCGTCCCGGGCCAAGTGGTAGTTGGCCAGGGTCTGGGCTTCGATCCCCTGGGCGGCGTCGACCAGAAGGATGGCTCCCTCGCAGGCTTCCAACGATCGCGACACCTCGTACGTGAAGTCGACGTGCCCGGGGGTGTCGATCAGGTTCAGCTCGTGGGTGTGGCCGTGCGCCGTGTGCGCGAGGCGAACCGCCTGGGCCTTGATCGTGATACCCCGCTCCCTCTCCAGGTCCATCTTGTCCAGGTACTGGGCCCGCATGTCGCGGTCGGAGACGGCGTGAGTGAGCTCCAGCACCCGGTCCGCCAGGGTGGACTTCCCGTGGTCGATATGGGCGATGATGCAGAAGTTGCGGATGCGGTCGATGTCCGTCACGGCGAACCTATCGTACGGGCGGGCCGGGTTCGTGCCCGAAGGCCACTGGTACACTCGGTCGCCGTGGCCAACATCAAGTCCCAGATCAAACGGAACCGCCAGAACGAGCGCCGGCGCATGCGCAACAAGGCCGTGCGCTCGGAGCTGAAGACGGCGGTGAAGAGGGCGCAAGCGGCGGGCGACGCGGAGGCCGCCGCGGGAGAGGCCCGCGCGGCTTCGCGGCAGCTCGACAAGGCCGCGACGAAGGGCGTGCTGCACGAGCGCACCGCGGCCCGCCGAAAGTCGCGCCTTGCACGGTCGGCCAACAGGGCTGCCGCCGCCTCCTAGACCCGCCCCCCCGCGATAGCGCTCACCAGCACCGGCAGGACCACGTCATCGGTAGCCCCCGACTTCAGCGCGCGGTCGGCCTCGGTGACCTGCGCGTGCAGGGCCACCAGCTCCTCCATCGTGAACCGGCGAGCCTGTTCCTTGTAGCGCCTGGCCTGCCACTCGAACCGCAGCCCGGCCTCCCGGGCCAGCTCGGCCGGCGGGATCCGCTCCGGTAGGGCCTTCACCTTCAGCAGGTCCCGCAGGCGTGAGGCGACGCCGCCCAGGATCAACAGGGGGTCGTCCCCCGATTCCCGAAGCGACCGGAGCGCCCGGATCGAGCCCGCCAGATCCTTCCCGAATGCCTTGTCGCACAGGTCCCACACGTGTTGCTCGCCGAGGCCCCGGAACTGGCGATGGACGTGGTCACCGGTCACGCGCTCGCCCGGGAACGCGTTCGCGAGCTGGACGACGGCCTGGTCGAGCGCTCCGGCGTTCTCCACCAGGGTGTCTATCAGGGCCGCGGCACCGTCGGGCGCGAGCTCCAGGTTGCGGCGCTTGGCCCGGGAAAGCAGCCAGGTCGGCAGGTCCCTGCGGGTCAGCTTGATCTCCTTGACCCGGCCGACCGACTCGACCATCTTGACCAGCGCCGCCGGGGGCTTGCCCCGCTCGGCGACGGTGACGACGAGCACGAGGGGCGCGTCCAGGGCCGGCGCGGCCGTGTAGGCGGCCAGCTCCTTCTCCCCCACATCCGGTAGGGACCGGCAGTCGGTCACCAGCAGCGCGCGGCGTTCCCCGAACAACGAGGGAGTGGCCAGGTCGGAGGTCTCACCTCCCTGCCACTCGGCCGCATCGACCTCGCGTGGCTGGACGTCGCCCAGCCACTCGAGCGCAGACTCACGGAGGAGGAAAGGGTCCTCACCCCACAGCAGCAGGACCGGAGGCTTCGCGCGCGTCACCGCCCCGATTGTACGAGTAGCCCCTCGGGCGCGAATGTCACCGTGACGTCGCCCCTCCGATCGGTGCGAAGCACCCGGGACCCGGTGGCCCGGAGCTCCGCGAGGATCTCGGGCACAGGGTGGCCGTAGTCATTCGGTCCCACGCTCACGATCGCGAGCCGAGGATCGACCGCGTTGAAGAAGTCGACCAGCGACGTGGCGCCGCCGTGGTGTGGGACCTTGAGGACCTCCGCGCCCAGGGAGACGCGATCGTCGAGCAGGACCTGCTGCGACGGTTCTTCGGCGTCGCCGGGGAACAGGACGACGTCCTCCCGGTAGGTGAGGCGGAGGATGAGGGAGTCGTTGTTGGGGTCGGAGTCGTTCCCGTGTGCGCAGGCGCGAGGGGCCAGAACGTCGATCCTGAGGTCGCCCACGGCAAGCGTTTCGCCGGCCCTCGGACGCCGGACCGGGAGGTCCTCTTCCCGGACCGCCTGCAGGAACTCGGTGTAGGAGGGCGACGGCTCGTCGCAACCCGGGTCCAAGACGAGCGAGGTCGGGAACCGAGCGAAGATAGCGGGGAAGCCCTCGACGTGATCGGCGTGGGGATGGGTGGCCACGGCCAGGTCGATCCGTTTGACCCCGAGCGCGGAAAGCTTGGTGGCCACCTCAACGGGGTCAGGCCCCGCATCGATCAGCACGTTGGCGCCGTCCGGCGTGGTCACCAGGGCCGCATCCCCCTGCCCCACGTCGAAGAAGTGAATCACCAGCCCCGACGGTGGTCCCGCGGCGAGCGCGCCTGACCAGACCACGGCCGGGAGCAGGACGAATGCCACGACCACCGCAGGACGCGGGAGTCGCCGCCTGCTCCGCAGCCACCACACCAGCCCAACGACCGCCGCCCCGCCGCCGACCAGGACGCCGAGGCCGCCCCGCGACGTGATCCACGGAACGGGGGCGCGGGCCAGCCGGTCGGCCAGCAGTTCGAGGTACCGCATCGGCAGAAGCGCGAGCGCGGCCACCGCCCGGCCCACCGGAAGGGACGCGATCCCCAGCACACCAGCCAGGAGCCCCAGCAGCAACGCGGGCGACACCGCGGGGAACGCCAGGACGTTCGCGAGCAGCGTGACCGCGGGCACCTCGTGGAAGTGGTACAGCAAGATCGGCGAGACCCCGAGCTGGGCGGCCAGCGTGGTCCCGGCCGCCAGCGCGATCGGCCGCGGAAGGAACCGCAGGCGCTCCGCCAAGGGGGTGGCCAGCACGACCATCCCGGCGGTAGCCGCCACCGAGAGCTGGAACCCGATGGCCCACACGAGCGTGGGATCGAGCACCACCAGGATCAGCACCGCGCCGGCCAGGATCGACCCCGTGGTGCGTGGCCGGCCCAGGAACACCCCTGCCAACGTGAGCCCTGCCATGACCCCGGCGCGCATCACCGACGGCTCGGCGCCGGTCAGCACGACGAAGAACACTACGGTGCCAAGCCCGAGCAGCAGCCGCGGGACCCGGCGCAGGCGGATCAGGGCGGCGAGGCACAATACCGGGGCCAGCACCATGGCCACGTTCTCGCCGGACACGACCAGGAGGTGGCCGAGGCCGGTCGCCTGGAAGTCCCGGGCCACCCCCGGATCGAGCCTGGAGTCGTCGCCCAAGGCGAGGCCCATCAGCAACCCGGCCTCGCGAGAGGGGAACAACCGCCGGATGGTGCGCCCAACGAACCGGCGGAAGTCCTGGGCCGCGTGCAGCACGAGGCCCTCCGATGGCCCCAGCCACTCGAACCGGGCCACCCGGATCTCCGCCGGGATCCCCCTCCGCCGCAGTGATCGGGCGAACCCGGGATCATCGGGGTCCCCCAGCGACCCGCGGAGCAGCACGCGGTCGCCGCGAACCGCGGATGGGGGGTCGTCGCCAGACTGCACCCACACGGGCTCCCGGATGGCCAGCGCACCGGAGGACCACCTGACCTCCGAGACGTCTGCCACCGCATACCACCCGAACTGGCCCGGCGAGGGGTCGGTCCGAAGCGTCGCCACGAGCTCCACACCTCGGGGCCCGAGTCGGCGGAGCACGTCGCCCGCCACGCGATGATCGTGGACCCCGCCCCATCCGACGCCGAGCATGAACATGCCGGCACAGACCAGAGCGACGGCGAGGGCCGGCGGCCCTAGCCCGGGCAACCGTTGCTCGGGGGCGACCACGGTCAGGGCCGCCGGCCTCCGTTCCCCCAGCAGGCCGGCGCCCTCCAGCGATCCGGGGCCGGAACGAACTCGGGGGGCCGCGGCCGCGCCCGCGAGCAGGGTCCCGACCCCTGCCACCAGCCAGACCGTCACCGGTGCCGTGGGCCCCGCGGCCGTCCACGCGATCAGGCCGGCCCAGAACGCGGCCGCCGCCCCCGGCAGCAGCCAGCCACTCACGTCGTCACGAGATCCCGGATCTCGGCGAGGATGGACGGACCGATGCCGCTCACGTCCTCGAGCTGGTCCACCGAGGCGAACGGCCCGTTCTCGGTCCGGTAGTTGATGATGCGCTGGGCGATCACCTCCCCGATGCCCGGCAGCGCTTCGAGCGCGGGGGCGTCTGCGGAGTTGATGTTGACCAGGCCGCCCGGCGCGCCGGGCCCCGTCACGCCGGCGGCGCCGCCCGTCCCCGCGGCGGCCGGCACGAGCACCTGCGCTCCGTCGGTGAGCGGAGCGGCCAGATTGAGCGCGTCTCTATCGGCCTTCCCCCGGAACCCGCCGGCCGCCGCGATCGCATCGATGATCCGCTGGCCCTCGTGGAACTCGTAGACCCCGGGCCTCCGCACCATCCCCGCGACGTTGACGATCAGGGTGGCCGGGCTCGGCGTGGCCGCGGACGGTCCGGGCCGCGGTTCCGCGGCCCGGGCCGACACCCGCACGGGCTTGGGGAGCGACCGCGAGTACCACAGGGCCGCGCCCCCCAGCACGACCAACGCGACGGTGGCCAACGCCATCAGCTCACCCCGCGAGAGCGCGGAAAGCCGGTCGCGCCAGGATTCCCCTGACAACGCTCACCCCCGATGGACGAACGCATCCGCGAGGGGGAGCCGAACGAAACGTAGCGAGGATCGAGCCCGGGTGCTGTGACCTAGTTCACAACGGCAGAGGACGCCTCGGTTGGCAGGGGCTGCGAGTCGGCCTCGATCCGCACGACGGCGGGGATCGTGAAGAAGAACTCGGCACCTCCCGACCGTGCGGCGTCCACGCCGATGGTGCCGCCGTGGGCTTCGATCAGGGTCCGGGCGATATAGAGGCCCAGCCCGGCGCCGGACTTGCCGGAACCTCTCCCGAGCTGGCGGAACCGTTCGAAGATCCGGCGCCGCTCGTGCGGCGGCACCCCGGCACCGTGGTCGCGCACGACGAACCGCGCACTGGCGACATCGTCGTGCACGGCGAGCTCTATCGCGGACCCCTGGGGCGACTGCTTCTTCGCGTTCTCGAGCAGGTTGGCGAGCACCCGGACGATGTGGTCGGCGTCGCACGACACCCGGGGCACGCCGTTCAACTCGACCGTGGTCACCTCTTCGGTCCGGGAGGCCTTCAGCGCATCCCGGACCAAGTCGGCCACGTCCACCTCCTGGATGTTGAGGAAGAAGCCCCCGTTCTCGATCCGGGAGACGGTTAGCAGGTCGTCGACCAGCCGGGCCAGCCGGGACGCCTGGATCGCCGCGCCGTCGAGCAGTTCCTCTCGAATCGCGGGATCGATGTCGTCGCCGTGGGAGCGGAGGGTGTTGAGCACCCCCATGATGGCCGCGAGCGGTGTCCGGAACTCGTGCGAAGCGATGGCCACGAACTCGGTCTTCGCGTCATCCATCTGCTGGAGGCGCTCCACCACCAGCTGCTGTCGCTGGAGCGCCGCCGAGGACCGGTCGGCCATCCGCTTCAGGGCCTCACGTTCTTCCACGCCGGTCCGGCGCTGCCGGGCAAGGAGCCCCACCGCAAGCCCCGTCAGTACGATCACCGAGGGGCGCAGCAGGATCCCGGTGATCGGGAGCCCTCCGTCCACCATCATGACGGCCACGTACAGGACCGCGATGCCGACCGCGGTCGCCACCACCTCGACCAAGTCGTATTTCAACGCGACCGAGATGACGGCGATCGGGTACAGGGCCCAGAACTCGCTCGACGCCCCGCCCGTCGCGTGGCACCACAGCGTGATCAACGCGACGTCGGCGACGAGCGAGCCTGCCCCGAAGCGGGTGGCCGCCCGATCCGAGAGATGCATGTAGGGCTTGGCGAGTGGGATCCACAAGCTGTAGACGACGGCGACGGCAAGGACGGAGAGCGCCAGCGGGCCGACGTGCCGCCGGATGCCCACGGAGGAGAAGTAGACGACGGCCGCCATGGCCATCACGGTCACGCGCAACAGGGCCACCGAGCGCTCGATCCGCTCGTGGTCGGACGTGCTGGAACGGCCCGAGGCCGTACGAAATCTCACCCTGCGTGACGCTCCCGTCCCCTGGCCCCCTCGGCTACCACGTTTCAGGTATCGGCAGCCGGGCCGAATCATTGAGCGACGCCCGGCCCGGGACGGGGGGTCTACCGGTCGGCGGTCACGAGATTGACCAGTTTGGGCGGCCGGACGACCTCCCGGACGACCCGGCGGTCCCCGATGGCCTTTCGGGCATTCTCGGAGGTCAGGGCGGCCTCCCGGCAGGCGTCCGCGCCCGCGTCGGCGTCCACCTCCACACGGTCGCGGACCCTCCCGTCGACCTGCACGATCAGCGTCACCCGCTCCTCGCGAGCCAGCTCCGGGTCGAAGGACGGCCACGGACGGAGGTGCACGCTGGCGGGGTTCCCCAGCACCTCGCGCCACAGTTCCTCGGCGATGAACGGCGCCAACGGGGCCAGCATCTGCACGAGCAGCCCGGCCGCTGCCCGGGCGTCCTCGCCCGCGTCCAGGGCGGCGCGCATCGCGTTGGTCAGGATCATCAGCTTGGAGATGGCCGTGTTGAACCGGAACCGATCCAGGTCCTCGGTCACCCCCTTGACGGTTCGGTGGGCCGCCCGCCGCAGCAACTCCGCTTCCTCTGCCCCCGGCCGTTCGACAGCCTCGTTGACGGCCTTCCACACCCGGATCAGCCAGCCGTGCACGCCCGGCGGTCGCTCCGGATCCGGTGCGATCAGAGCCCAGTCGATGTCGTCCTCGAAGGGCCCGGCGAACAGCACGGTCAGGCGCACGGTGTCGGCGCCCCACCGCTCTACGATCGGCATGGGCTCCACGAGGTTGCCTTTCGACTTCGACATCGAAGCCCCGCCGTAGATCACCTGTCCCTGGTTCATCAGCCGCGGGAAGGGCTCGGTGAACTCGACCATCCCCATGTCGTGCAGGACCTTGGTGAAGAAGCGCGAGTAGAGCAGGTGCAGGATCGCGTGCTCCACGCCGCCGGTGTACTGGTCCACCGGCATCCACCGACGCACCGCCTCGGGGTCGAACGGGCGCGACTCCTCGTTCGGCGAGCAGTACCGGAAGTAGTACCAGGACGAGTCCACGAACGTGTCCATCGTGTCGGTTTCCCGGCGGGCCGGCTTCCCGCACGTTGGGCACATCGCGTTCACGAAGCCCTCGTGGCGGGCCAGGGGGGATTCCCCGCCGGGCCGGAAGTCCACGTCGTCAGGCAGCACGACCGGCAGGCCCTCCTCGGGAACCGCCACCTCGCCATGCTCCGGGCAGTGGATGATCGGGATGGGCGCGCCCCAGTAGCGCTGCCGGGAGATCAGCCAGTCGCGCAGCCGGTAGGTCACGGCCGCGCGGCCGCGGCCCTGTTCCTCCAGCCACGCGGCAACGGCCGCGATGCTCTCGGGGGAGCGCTGGCCGTCGAAGGGCCCGGAGTTCACCATGACCCCCTCGTGGTCGTAGGCCTCCGTCATCGTGTCCGACTCGCGCGGCTGCCCGGGTGGCTGGATCACGACCTGGATGGGCAGTCCGTGCGCTCGCGCGAACTCGAAATCCCGCTGGTCGTGCGCGGGAACGCCCATCACGGCGCCGGTCCCGTACTCCATCAGCACGTAGGGCGCCACGAAGCATGGAACCTTCTCGCCGTTCACCGGGTTCACGGCGTGCACACCGAGGCGCACGCCCTCCCGGCTCTCGGCCTGCTCGCGGTTGGTGAGCGGTGTGGCCCGCAGGCGACCAACCAGCTCGGCCGCAGCGTCGCCGCTTGCGCCGGCCGCCGCCAGCTTCGCGACCAGCGGGTGCTCCACCGCGAACACGAAGAACGTCACGCCCCACAACGTGTCCGGCCTGGTCGTGAAGACCTCCACCCGGTCCCCGGTCTCGGCAATCTCGAACTCGACCTCGGCGCCCTCCGACCGCCCGATCCAGTTGCGCTGCATGGTCAGCACGCGCTCCGGCCAGTCGATCAGCGTGTCCATGTCGTCCAACAGGCGCTGCGCGTAGTCGGTGATCTTGAAGAACCACTGGGTCAGGTCCTTACGGACTACCGCCGTCCCGCATCGCTCGCAGGCCCCGTTGACCACTTGCTCGTTGGCCAGCACCGTCTGATCGTTGGGGCACCAGTTGGCGGGCGCCAGCTTCCGGTACGCCAACCCCCGCTCGAAGAACTTGACGAACAGCCACTGGGTCCACCGGTAGTACTCGGGGTCACACGAGTTGAACTGGCGCGACCAGTCGAACGACATCCCCATCCGCTTGAACGAGCGACGCTGCTGATCGATGTTGGCGTGGGTCCATTCCTTCGGCGCGACGCCCCGCTTGATGGCGGCGTTCTCCGCGGGGAGCCCGAATGCGTCCCACCCGATGGGGTGCAGGACCCGGTGACCGCGCACGGCCGCGAACCTGGCCACGGCATCGCCCCCGGAGAAGGCCTCGGCGTGCCCCATGTGCAGGTCCCCGGAGGGGTACGGGTACATGTCTAGCGCATAGAACTTGGGACGCTCGTCGTGCCCCTCGTCGGCGCGGTACAGGTCCTCCCGCTCCCAGACGGCCTGCCACTTGGGCTCGATCTCGCTCGGTTCGTAGCGGCGCATGGTGCGCAAATGCTACCGAACGCGGTGCGGGGGCCGGGGACCTTCCGGCTATTCAGCGGGAGCGGCCGAGCGGCCGGAGGAGCCCGTCGTTCCGCTCCCACAGCCGGGCGATCTCCTCGGCGGGAACGGGCCGGCTGAACAGGAATCCTTGCCCCAGCTCGCACCCGTGGGCGAGCAGGAACTCCAACTCCTCGACCTTCTCGATCCCCTCGGCGAGGGGGGCCATATCCAGGTTCATGGCGAGCTGGATCATGGCCTGAACCATGCTGCCGTTGTCGCGGTCGCGGCCGACCTCCCGCACGAACGACTGGTCGATCTTGAGGACGTCCACCGGCAGGTGCTTCAGACGAGCTAACGACGAGTACCCCGTCCCGAAGTCGTCGATCGCCAGCTTCAAACCCCACGCGTGCAGGCCGGCGAGGACCCGCTGCGTACGGTCGGGGTCCGTCATGGCCGTCGACTCGGTGATCTCGACCACCACCGACCTGGGATCGATCTCGGCGACCGTGAGCCGCTCCATCAGCTTCTCGGCCAGGTCCGTCTGCCACAGCTGGCGCGGGGACAGGTTGAAGCTGATCTCGAACTCGAGGCCCTGCGATCCCCAGATCCGCTGCTGCTGGGCGAATTCCTCGATCACCCAGTCGCCGATGGCCCGGATCAGGCCCATCTCCTCGGCCAGCGGGATGAACTCGCCGGGCGGGATGATGCCGCCGTTGGGGT
>JAHEXX010000144.1 GCA_023251895.1 bacterium | reverse complement strand
TGAGGCTCGGCATCGACGCGACGCTCCTGTACGACGACCCCACGCCGGGTGACAACCAGCTCTCGAAGTAAGATCTTCGGTACGACAGCCCCTACAACACCCGGCTGCACCGGGGTCTGCCCCCAACGCCGATCGCCAACCCGGGCCTGCCGTCGATCGAGGCGGCGCTCGGGCCGGCGCACGTGCGCTCCCTGTACTACGTCCTGTGCGGGAATGACGGGCACCACGTGTTCTCCGCCACGTACGGCCAGTTCCTGCAGGACCGGGCTCGGTGCCACGAGTGAGCGAGACCGGAGCGCGGATCAGCGGCGCGACGCGCGCGGTCGGGATCATCGGGTGGCCGGTCTCGCACAGCCTGTCCCCCGCCATCCACAACGCCGCGTTCGCCGCCCTCGGGATGGACTGGGTGTACGTGCCGCTGCCGGTCCCGCCCGGGTCGCTCGCCGCGGCGCTGCCGGGCCTTGCGGCGCTGGGCTTCGAAGGGGCGAACCTCACGATGCCGCACAAGACCGAGGCCGCGGAGCTGCTGGTGGATCTGTCGGACGACGCGCGCCGGCTCCAGGCTGTGAACACCGTCGTCGTCGGGCCCGACGGCCCGGCAGGGCACAACACGGACGCGCCCGGCTTCGAGCGGTTCCTGGAACGCGACGCCGGCTTCGACCCCGCCGGCCGGACGGCCCTCGTGTACGGGGCCGGCGCGGCGGCCCGAGCGTGTGCGCTCGCGCTCGCGAGGAGGGAGCTCGACGCTCTGATCGTCGTCGTCCGGGATCCGACGAAGGCGGTGGCGGTGGAGCGGACCCTGGAGGGATTCCGCACCCGGGTTGGCTCGATGTCATTCGACGACGCCCGGATGGCCCAGGTCGACCTGGTCGTGAACGCGACCCCCCTCGGCGCGAAGGGAGAGGAGCTCCCGCTTCCGCACCTGCGTCCCGACGTGTTCGTGGTCGACCTGTTGTACGGCCCTGCCTCGACTCCGATACAGGTGGCCGCGCGCGCCGCGGGGTCGTTTGTGTTCGGTGGTGTAGGGCTCTTGCTGCACCAGGCTGCGTTGTCGTTCGAGTTGTGGACGGGAGTGGCGCCGCCGCTTCCGGCCATGTCGGCGGCGGCCCTGGCGGCCCTCGCCGAGATCCCTGCCTGATCCGTTCGGGGGGTTTTCCGCCCCGCCTTCCCCTTCGGCCTTAAGCCCCTGACAGAGCCCTCCGATGCAACTGGAGGAGCCTGCCGAATGGATGACTACACCGCCCTCGCAGCGCGGATCGCGGGCAGCGTGGGCGAGCTCAAGGGTTGCCTCATCCTGTCGCGGGACGGGCTCGTGCTCGGCGCCTATCCCGACGACGATGAGGGCTCCCTGAAGCCCGCCTGGCTGCGCTTCGCGCAGATGGGCGAACCCGAGAAGGGGTTCGTCGAATTCGGCGATGAGCTCTGGGCCTACGTTCGTCGAGGACCGTATGCGGCATTCGCGGTGAGCCCCGCCACCGTCCGGCCTGGCGTGGTGATCGACCTCCTCGAGCAGGCTCTCCTCACGGCGGAGGAGTCGCGGGCCAAGCGGGAACCGCTACGCGTTCCGGAGCCGCCGGCGGCCCCAAGCGGCAAGCCGCGTACCTCGCTTCACAAGGACAAGGACGCGAGGTCGCAGGAGCCGTCGGTCGCGGAGGCGGTGGCCACCACCCGGGCCGATGCGCCCGCCGCCCCGGAGCCCAAGACGAGGTCCAGGGGGAAGGCGAGACAGGAGCCGGCCCACGGCGAACCCCAACCGGCGCACGCGGCTCGGGACCGGGCCGGCGACCGCGACGACGACGAGGGCGACATCGATCGCGTGCTGCTGGCCCAGGAATTCTCACGGCTGCTACAGGAGACCGGACCCGGTGACGAAGATGAAACGGGCTAGGTAGGGAACGGCCTAGGACGAAGGGACCAGTCAGGGGCGATGGCCACGGTCAAGCGCAAGCCAAAGCAGCTCGGCCAGATCCTGATCGAGCAGGGTCTCATCACGGGCGAGCAGCTGGACGAGGCACTGGAGGTCCACCGGAACACCCCGAAATCGCTCGGACGCGTCCTGATCGACCTGCGCATGATCAAGGAGTCCGATCTGGTGCGAGCCCTGGCCGAGCAGGTCGGGCTGGAATTCGTCGACCTCGCCGACTATCCGGTCGAAGCCACCGCCACCGCCCTGCTCCCCGATTCCCTGGCCCGCCGGTACCGAGCCATCCCCATCGGGGAACGCGACGGCAAGCTGCTGGTGGCGATGTCCGATCCGGCCAACGTGTACGCACTGGACGACATCCGGGCTATCACGAACCGGGACGTCCAGCCGGTGGTGGCCACGGCCAGCGACATCGAACAGGCCATCCAGAAATTCGCCAGCATGGACGGCCAGGTCGAGGCCCTGGCGTCGGAGGCCGCCAGCCAGGCGGAAGGCGACGAGGACGGGGGGATGGAAGCCGCCGTCGAGGAGGCCCCCATCGTCAAGCTGGTGACGGCCATCATGACCCAGGCCGTCGGCGACCGTGCCTCCGACGTGCACATCGAACCGATGGAGAAGGACGTGCGGGTGCGGTTCCGGGTGGACGGTGTCCTGCACGAGAAGATGCACTCGCCGAAGAACATCCAGGGCGGCCTGATCAGCCGGCTCAAGGTCATGGCCGACCTGAACATCGCCGAGAAACGCGTGCCCCAGGACGGCCGCCTGTCGATGCGGGTGGGGGGCAGGAGCCTGGACCTGCGCATCGCCTCCCTTCCCACGGTCTACGGGGAGAAGGTTGTCATCCGCGTCCTGGACAAGAGCCAGGTCCTCATACAGCTGCAGGACCTGGGGTTCTTGGAGGAGGCCTACAAGCGGTACGAGCAGTCGTTCCGCAGGCCCTACGGGGCCATCCTGGTCACCGGGCCGACCGGATCGGGGAAGTCGACCACCCTGTACGCGACGCTCAACATTCTGAACCAGCCCGACCGAAACATCATCACGGTCGAGGACCCGGTCGAGTACCGGCTCCCCGGCGTCAACCAGATCCAGATCAACCCCAAGGCCGGCCTGACCTTCGCCTCGGCCCTGCGGTCCATCCTGCGGGCCGACCCAGACATCATCCTGGTCGGTGAGGTCCGAGACCGCGAGACGGCGATGATCGCGGTCGAGTCGGCGCTGACCGGCCACCTCGTGTTGACGTCGCTCCACACGAACGACGCGGCCTCGGCCATCACCCGCTTGACCGAGATGGAGGTCGAGACCTTCCTGGTTGCATCGGCCATCGACTGCGTGGTGGCGCAGCGCCTGGCCCGCAAGCTGTGCGAGCGGTGCAAGGAACCGTATCAGCCCGACCGCGCGGAACTGGACGAAGCCGGTTACCCGGAGTGGGAGTGGGAATCCATCGCCGAGCTGCACCGGGCAGCAGGATGCCAGTCTTGCTCGAACACCGGCTACCGGGGCCGGATCGGCTTGTACGAGGTCATGCCGATGAGCGAGGAGCTGGAGCGCATGACCGTGGAGCGGGCCTCCTCCGAGCAGATGGCCCAGGTGGCCATCGAGCAGGGGATGATCACGCTCCGCACGGACGGCCTGGAGAAGGCCCGACAGGGACTCACATCGATCGAGGAAGTCGCGAGGGTGGTGAAGTAGCCGATGAACACGAACGCACCGACCGAAGAGCAGGAGATCCAGGTTACCGTTCCCGAGCTGCTGGACAAGGTCCTGGACATCGGGGCCTCCGACCTGCACCTCACCGCGGGCGCGCCCCCCACCGTTCGCCTGCACGGCGACCTGGAGCGGCTGGATGGATACCCGATCCTCACTCCGAAGGCGCTCCAGGGCATGATCTACGCGATCCTGCCGCAGAAGCTGCGCGAGCGGTTCGAGCAGGAGCTGGAGCTCGACATGTCCTACGCGCTGCCCGGCAAGGCCCGGTTCCGGGTGAACGTCTACCTGCAGCGCGACTCGGTCGGCGGGGCCTTCCGATTGATCCCCTACGAGATCACGTCGGTGGAGAAGCTCGGCCTTCCCGGTGTCGTCACGGACCTGGCACGGTTCCCGCGCGGGTTCGTTGTCGTGACGGGCCCCACCGGCTCGGGGAAGTCGACCACGCTGGCGGCGATGGTCGACGTGGTCAACCGGGAGCGGGCTGCGCACATCATGACGGTGGAGGATCCCATCGAGTTCCTCCACAAGCACCAGCGTTGCATCGTGAACCAGCGCGAGGTGGGATCGGACACCCATGGATTCGGCCCGGCCCTCAAGCACGTGCTGCGGCAGGATCCCGACGTCATCCTGGTCGGTGAGATGCGGGACCTGGAGACCATCGCCACGGCGATCACGGCGGCCGAGACGGGGCACCTGGTGTTCGCGACACTGCACACGCAGGACGCCCCCCAGACGATCGACCGCGTCATCGACGTGTTCCCGCCGCACCAACAGCAGCAGGTCCGGGTGCAGCTGTCGACCACCCTGCAGGGCGTCGTGACACAGCAGCTGCTGCAGACCGCCGACGGCAAGGGACGGGTCGTGGCCTGCGAGATCCTGGTGGCCACGCCGGCCGTCAGGAACCTGATCCGCGAAGGGAAGGTCCACCAGATCTACTCGATCATGCAGGCCGGAGGCCGATTCGGTATGCAGACCATGGACATGGCCCTGTCGAACCTCGTGAAGCAGGGACTGATCACGCAGCAACTGGCGTACGAGCGCTGCCACGACCCGGAGGAGCTCAACAGGCTGGTCGGCGGCAGCTACTCGAGCGGCGGGTTCGACTCCGACGTGATGGCCGGCGTGTTCGGAGGTGGCGGGAGCTATGCCTGACACCTACTCGTACAAGGTCCGGGATCGCTCGGGCAAGTTGGTGAGCGGAACCCTGATCGCGGACAGCGAAGCCCTGGTGCTCTCGCGGCTCCGCGAGATGGGCTACGTGCCGCTCGAGGTCGGCAAGCAGTCGAAGGTCGGCCTCAAGATGGACATCAACCTTCGGCCCGGCCGGGTCAAGATGAAGGCGCTCGCCCTCTTCTCCCGTCAGTTCGCCACCATGGTCAACTCGGGCCTACCCATCCTGCGGGCCCTTTCCATCCTCTCCGACCAGACCGAGGGCAAGGAGCTGTCCAAGGTCCTGGTGAGGGTTCGCACCGATATCGAGCAGGGGTCCTCGCTGTCCGCGGCCATGGCCAAGCATCCGAAGGCCTTCAACGACCTGTATGTGGCGATGGTGCGGGCCGGCGAGACCGGCGGTGCTCTGGATAACGTTCTCCTGCAGCTGGCCGATCAGATCGAGCGGGACGTCGAGCTGCGTCAGCGGATCAAGTCGGCGATGACCTATCCCGTCGTCGTCGTGATCCTCGTGTCGCTGATCCTCACCGCCATGCTCCTGTTCGTGGTGCCGCAGTTCAAGACGATCTACGCGAACCTGGGGGGAAGCCTGCCCCTGCCCACCAGGATGCTGCTGGCGGCGTCGGACGCGTTCAAGAAGTTCTGGTGGCTGGTGGTCCTGGGATCGATCGGGTTCAGCTTCCTGTTGCGCCGCTACAAGCGGACCGCCGACGGCAGGCTCATGGTGGACCGTCTGAAGCTTCGAGCGCCGGTGTTCGGCGCACTGTCTCACAAGACGGCGTTGTCCCGGTTCTCTTCGACGCTGAGCATGCTCCTGCGTTCGGGCGTCCCCATCCTTCAGGCCCTCGACATCGTGTCGGACACCGTGAACAACAAGGTCATCGGACTGGCCATCAACGAAGTGCAGGACAGCGTGCGCGAGGGAGAGTCCATCGCCAAGCCCCTGGGCAAGTACTCCGTGTTCCCGCCCATGGTCGTGCAGATGATCGCGGTGGGGGAGGAGACCGGTGCGGTGGACACGATGCTCGAGAAGGTGTCGCACT
>JAHEXX010000044.1 GCA_023251895.1 bacterium | reverse complement strand
GCGCTGGTCGACATCCTCACGATGCCGAAGAACGCGCTCGTGAAGCAGTACTGCAAGTTCTTCGAGTTCGACGGGGTGGAGCTGGAGTTCGCGGACGACGCGCTGGGCGCCATCGCCGACCAGGCCATCCTCCGGGGCACCGGGGCGCGCGGGCTGCGGGCCATCATGGAGGAGGTGCTGCTCAACACGATGTACGAGCTGCCCTCCCGCCAGGACATCACGAAGTGCGTGATCGACGGCGAGGTGGTCCTTTCGGGCGTCAACCCCACCCTGGTGCCTCTCAAGGAGGCCAAGCGGCAGCGCCAGGAGCGCGCCAGCTAGCCGCTAGTCTGGTTCAGACTACGCGTCACATCGCCGCCGCAGCTCTCGCGCGTGATCGATCTCTCGCACCGCACGCAGCCGGTCGAACACCGTGAGCGCCTCCTCCAATGCCGTCCGCGCCTCGGCCGGGGAGCCGGCTCCGATCGAGGCCTCGGCCTGGACGAGACGGGTTCGAGCCTGCTCCCAGGCCGCCCCGAGCTGCCCGAAGCCATCCGCCGCGCTCGAGAGCAGCTCGGTGGCGCGCGGCGCGTCGCCAAGGGCGAGCGCCGCGCGCCCCTCCAGCCGGTCGGCAAACAGTGGGAGCGCAACGAGCTCCGCCTCGGCCGCGTGCGCCCGCACCTCCGTGAGGAGCGTCCGCGCAGCCTCCCACGTGCCCTCGGCAGCGGCCAGCTCCATTCGGGCCAGGAAGAAGGCTCCGGCGTGGACCCGCCATCGCTCCGGCGGCCGGTCGAGCAATCGATGTGCCTCGCCCAGTGCGTTCCGCTCCACCAGCAGGCGGCCCAGCCACGGGACCAGACGCGACGATCCCGAGGCCAGCGGGACGAGGTACGCGAGTATCGCGTCGACCTCCACGGTCTCGCCTCGCGCTTGGTGAACCAACCCCGCCGCCGCGAACGCGTGCGATGCGAAGTAGGGAGGATCCTCGCGGCGTTCGTCCAGCCGGTCCTGCAGTTCCCCGAAGTCGTCCATCACACCGTCCCAGTCGCCCACGGCGTAACGAGCGGCCGCTCGCCACGAGAGTGCGTGGATCTCGGCAGCCGCCTGCCGTCCTCGCGCACCCACCGCCTCGAGGCCCTCGGTGGCGATCCGCACGGCCTCCTCATAGAACCCGAGCTCGTGAGCTTCCCAGGCCACAGCGGCGTAGGCGTCGCCGATCTCCAGCAGATCGGTCAGCCGGGGCACCAGTGGGAGGCGCCTGGCCTCGATCTCACGCACGCGCGCGTACAAGCCGCGCGAGACCGCCGCCGACGCGGCCGCGTCCAGCGCCGCCGATGCGAGGTTCGGACGGCCGAGCCGGAGCGCCGCGTCGGCGGCCTCGAGTCCTTCCCGCTCGAACTCGAACAGCTCCTCGTCCGGCATCTCGTAGTCGGGGAAGCCGAAGGGCCACAGGGAGTGGGCCACCTGCAGCCGCACGCGCTCCTCGCTGTCTCCCGGGGGCAGATGGGAGAATCCTGTCTGCAGGTACCGGGCGACGTCCTCCTCCGACGGCACGGTCCGCATCGATCCGGGCCATCGGATGGGGAGGTCGACCGCACGCGCGCACAGGTACGCGATCCGGAGCCGGTCAGCGGGTTCCACGGCCAGGCATGCGTCGGCCGCCTCGCAGAAGTAGCGCCAGGCAAGATCGCCCTGGTAATCGGTGAGGAAAGCCTCCGCCAGCGCCTCCAGCGCGCGGGATCGCTCGGCCTGGTTCGCCGCGAGGGGGACGGCTTCCTCAGCCATCCGCTGTGCCTTCTTCAGCACGAGCTTGCTCCGCGCGTCGGCGGACGCCCGGAGCAGAGAGTCGAAGGCCTTCGCGCGCAGATCGTCGGGAGGAGCGTCGAGACGTTCCCGTACCGCCGTGGAGTAGTGGTACGCGAGGAGCTCGACGAACTCGCGCGACCGCTCGCCGGCCGTCTGTTCGATCCACGCCGCCACGCGAGCGTGGGCCGCGCCCCGGTCGCGGCGGGGGAGCGTCTCGTACGCCACGTCCCTGGTCAAGATGTGCTTGAAGATGAACTCGGGCTCTCCTGCGATCGACGAGCCCAGGCGAGACAGGACGAGCTCGCGGCCCTCGAGGATCTCGACGGAGTCCCCCACCAACCCCGCTTCGCCGTCCAGCAGTAGCCGCACGGGGCCCGGCCAGAACACCCGGCCCACGACCGCCGCCGCCTGCAGTACCCGCTTCACCGGAGGGTCGAGCAGGTCGATCCGTGACGCTAGCACAGCCTGAACGGTGTCGGGGATCGGTGCCTCGTTGATGCCGCCGGCTGCACGCCACCGGTCGTGCTCACGCACGATGTGGCCTTCATCGATCATGTGCCTGATGATCTCCTCGAGGAAGAAGGGGTTCCCCTCGGCGCGTCCCAAGATCCGCGCGTGGACCGATGGGGCGAGATCGTCGATCGCGAGGAGTGCCTCCACGAGGCGTTCGGCGTCGACCTCGGACAGCGGGTCGAGGGCGATCGACGAAACATTGCGCCGGCCCCCGCCCCAGCCCGGCCGGGTTGCCGTCAGCTCGGGACGGGAGGGGCACACGAGGAGGACCGCCCCCTGCACCCGTTCGGCGAGTTCCTCGAGCAGATCGAGCAGGACCGGGTCCGCCCAATGGATGTCTTCAACGACCGTCACAACGGGTGCCGTCTTCGCGAGCGCCGAGAAGAACGACCGCCACGCGGCGTGGACCTCAGCGCGCACCTGCCGGGGCTCGAGGTCGGCAAACCGGATGTCGGGATCCTCGACCCCGACCGTGTAGGCGAGCGCCGCGGTCGATCGCGCGGGGTCGATGGCCACATCTTGAGTGAAGAGCTCCCTGCCGGCCTTCAGGATCCTCTCCAGCGCCAGCTCCGGCGGGTCCGAGTCGAGCACCCCTGCTTGACCCTTGAGGATCTCGGCGAGGGGCCAGTACGTGACGCCGTCCCCGTAGGGCAGACAGCGCCCCCGCACGACGATGGGCGGCGGCTCCCGGCTCTCGGCCCAGCTGAGGAACTCCGCCGTCAGGCGGCTCTTGCCGACGCCCGGGTCGCCGTAGATCGTGACCAGGCTTGGTCGGTCCTCGGTGGCCACGCGCCCGTACATCGTCTGCAGCAGGGCCAGCTCCTGGTCGCGACCGACCATCGGGGCGCGCAAGCCGGGCACCCCACGCTCAGGCGCGAGTGGCGGCTCGCCGACCAGCTGCAGAGCCCGTGTTCGAACCTGCTTTCCCCTGAGCTCGAGATCCCCAAGTTCCTCGAACCGGAACCCCCGAACGGCTCGAGCGGTGCGATCGGACACGATGACCTGTCCGGGCTTGGCTGCCGTCTGCAGCCGGGCGGCGACGTTCACCGCATCGCCCGACACGATGCCCTCGCCCTCTCGCGGCGAGAGTGAGGCCAGGACCTCGCCGGTGTTCACGCCGATCCGGATCTCCAGGGCCACTCCGTGGCTGGCGCTGAGCGTTTCGTTCACCAACCCTAGGCGGCCACGCATCCGCAGGGCCGCTCGGAGGGCCCGCGCGGGGTCGTCCTCGTGGATCTCCGGGACGCCGAACGCCGCCATCACGGCGTCCCCGATGAACTTCTCGACCGTGCCGCCTTCCGCCTCGATCTCCTCGCGCATCGCGGCGAAGTAGGTGCCCATGACCTCCTTCAGGTGCTCGGGGTCGAGCCGTTCGCCGAGGCCCGTGGAGCCGGTGACGTCGGCGAACAGGACCGTTACGAGCTTCCGCTCTTCTACGCCCGGAAGCTGCTCCCCGAGGGCCGTGCCGCACGAGGGGCAGAATCGGGCTCCCTCCGGCAGAGGGCTCCCGCAGGAGGGGCATGTGAGGGCCAGAGCGACACCGCAGCTGGCGCAGAAACGTGCCCCTCCCGCATTCGCGGCTCCACAGTTCCCGCAGGCCGGCACGGGTCGAGTGTAGCCTGCGTCCCGGCCGAACCGGCATCCACCATCTCGTAGACTCCGCCACATGGCGCAGCGGGCCGCACCCGAGTTCGAGCTGCCTCCTCAGTACGACCCGGCTGCCGTCGAGCCGCGGTGGACCCGAGAATGGATCGAGCGTGGGTACTTCCACGCCACCGCTCCTTCGGACCGGCGGCCCTATTGCATCGTGATCCCGCCACCGAACGTGACTGGCCGCTTGCACGTGGGCCACGCCCTGGGGCGGACGCTCGAAGATGCGCTGGTCCGTCGGGCCCGGATGCAGGGGTTCGAGACCCTATGGTTGCCGGGGACCGACCACGCCGGCATCGCCACCCAGGTCGTGGTTGAGCGTGAGCTCCGCAAGGAGGGGATCGACCGTCGAGATCTCGGGCGGGACCGGTTCGTGGAGCGCGTGTGGGCCTGGAAGGAGCAGTACGGGAACGAGATCGTCGACCAGATCAGGCGCATGGGTGCCTCCTGCGACTGGGATCGACTGCGGTTCACGATGGACGAGGGGCTGTCGCGGGCCGTTCGGGTGGCGTTCGTCCGCTGGTACGAACAGGACCTGATCTATCGGGGGGAGCGGCTGGTCAACTGGTGTCCCACGGACCAGACGGGGCTGTCGGACTCCGAGGTCGAGCACGAGGAGGTCGACGGCGAGCTCGTGACGTTTCGGTACCCATTGTCCGACGGGAGCGGTTCCGTCGAGGTGGCCACCACCCGGGTCGAGACGATGCTCGGCGACACCTGCATCGCAGTGAATCCCGACGACGAGCGGTACCGGGATCTGGTCGGCAAGACCGTGCGGCACCCGTTCGACGGAAGGGAGCTTCCCATCGTGGCCGATGCGGCGGTCGATCAGGACTTCGGTACCGGGGCGGTCAAGGTCACTCCCGCCCACGACCCCATCGACTTCGAGATCGGACAGCGGGCCGGATTGCGGCTCCTCAACATCTTCGATGCCGAGGCCAGGATCAACGAGAACGCCGCGGAGGAGTTCTACGGGCTGGGGCGGTACGACGCTCGGGTGGCCGTGCGGGACGAGCTCGAGAAGCTGGGCCTGATCGTGAGCGAGGAGCGGCCATACCGGCACGCCGTCGGCCATTGCTACCGCTGCCACTCGGAGATCGAGCCCTGGATCTCCGGCCTGCAGTGGTTCGTGGCGGTCGAGCCGATGAAGGGCCCGGCGAAACAGGCGGCGCTGGACGGGCGGGTCAGGTTCTGGCCCGAGCGCTGGGCGAAGGCCTACATGACCTGGCTGGACAACCTGCGGGACTGGAACATCTCCCGCCAACTGTGGTGGGGCCATCGGATCCCCGCCTGGTACTGCCGGGACGGCCACGTCACGGTGGCCGTCGAGGACCCCACCGCGTGCTCCGAATGCGGCAGCGTCGAGATCGAGCAGGACCCCAACGTCCTGGACACGTGGTTCTCGTCTCAACTGTGGCCCTTCTCGACCCTGGGCTGGCCCGATCAAACGGAGGACCTGCGGCTCTTCTACCCGAACACGGTCCTCGTGACCGCGTACGAGATCCTCTACCTGTGGGTGGCCCGGATGATCATGTCGGGCCTCTCCCTCGTGGGGGATGTCCCCTTCCGCCAGGTGCTCATCCACGGGTTGGTGCGGGACGCCCACGGCCGGAAGATGAGCAAGTCGCTCGGCAACGTGATCGATCCGATCGAGATCATCGATCGATACGGCGCCGACGCGCTTCGCTTCTCCCTGGCCCGTTCGGCCACCGGGGGCCAGCAGGACATCCCCCTCTCGGAGGAGTCGATCGAGGGGGGACGGAACTTCGCGAACAAGCTGTGGAACGCCGCTCGGCTGGTGCTGCGTGCCTTCCCCGGTGGCGAGCCGCAACTGCCTCCCGAGGAGCGGCTCACCCTCACCGAGCGGTGGCTGCTGTCCCGGCACCAGCGGTGCGTCCGGGAGGTGAACGAGGCTCTGGACAGGTACGAGTTCGCCGTGGGGGCGACGGCGATCCACCGGTTCGTTTGGGCTGAGTTCTGCGACTGGGCCCTGGAGATGGAGAAGGAGCGTCTGTACGAGCGTTCGCCGGAGGAACGGAGCGATGCCGCCAACGTGCTGGCATGGGTGCTGGAACGGACGTTGCGGCTACTCCACCCCGTGATGCCGTTCGTGACCGAGGAGATCTGGCAGCGATTCGGCGTCGGGCCGTCGATCTCGGTCGCCCCCTGGCCCGATGCCGACGAGCATCCCGAGCACGAGACCGGGCCCGGGGCCGAGGCGGAGTCGCTGTTCCCCTTCTTCGAGGAGCTCGTGACAGCCGTGCGACGGTTCCGGAACGACCATTCGATCCCACCGAAGACCTTGGTGGACATCCGCGTGGTGGAGCGCCGGCCGCAGGTCCGGCCAGCCGTTCTGGCATTCGAGCCGGAGATCCGGCGTCTGGCGGGGGTGGGCACGATCGCGTTCGTTCCGGAGGGGGACGAGACGACGGGATGCGTTCGCCTGCTGGTCCGGGGGGAGCAGGTGTTGATCCCGGTGGGCGACCTCTTCGACGTGGAGGCCGAACTGACCCGGCTCCGAAGGCGCCTGGCCGAGGCGGAGGCAGATCGCGATCGTGCCCGGGACAAGCTCGCCAATGGGGCGTTCCGCTCCAAGGCCCCGGCCGAAGTGGTTGCGGCGGAGGAGTCGAAGCTGCAAAGGGCCGAGCGCGAGGCCACGTCCCTCGGGGAGCAGATCGCCGAGTTGGGGGGGTAGCGCGCGCGTGCGGTTCGCGGAAGCCCTCGCGGAGCTGGACGCCCGTCAGCCCGAGAGCATGCCGGATCCCAGCCTAGCCCGGATCACGGCGCTGGCGGAGCTGCTGGACGACCCGCAGCTCACGTATCCCACGATCCATGTCACCGGCACGAACGGGAAGACGACGACCGCGCGCTTCGTCGCCGAGCTGGCGTGTGCCCAGCGCCTTTCGGCGGGGCTCTACACCTCGCCCCACCTGCTCTCGGTGACCGAACGGCTGCAGTTGTGCGGCGAGCCCATCGCCGAGGCGGAGTTCGCCGAGGAGTACGAGCATCTGCTGCCATTCCTGCAGACCGTCGACGCGAAGGCGGGGCCGGTCACCTACTTCGAGGCGCTGACCGCGCTCGCATACCTGTGGTTTGCCGACAAACCGGTGGCGCTCGGGGTGTTCGAGGTCGGGATGGGTGGCACGTGGGATGCCACGAACCTGGTGGCCGGCGACGTCGCCGTGCTGTGCCCCATCGCGCTGGACCACGCGGAGCTGGGCTCTACCGTGGAGGAGGTGGCCACCGAGAAGGCCGGCATCATCAAGCCCGGCAAGGTCGCGGTGGTCCGAGAGCAAGTTCCCGAGGTCCTTCGGATCATCGAGAGCCGGTGCGAGGAATACGAAGTGCGGCTCCTCCTGGAGGGCCGGGACTTCGCCGTGACGGAGCGCTGGCCCGCCGTGGGCGGTCAGACGTTCTCGGTGCGGAGCCCGCAGGGAACCTACGAGGACCTGCCGCTGTCGGTGTTCGGCGAGTTCGCGGCCCACAACGCGGCCGCCGCGATCGTCACGATAGAAGCGTTCCTGGGCCGCGCGCTCGTCGGGAAGGCGGTCCGTCGCGCGCTGGGCTCCTCGACGTCGCCGGGACGCCTGGAGGTGGTCGGACGCCACCCGGTGATCATCCTCGACGGCGCGCACAACCCCGCTGCGGCCGAGGCTTTGGCCGCCGCGGTGCTCGAGGCTTTCACGTGGGACCGACTGCACCTGGTGATCGCCGGGTTCACCAACCATGACCTGCGCGGCGTCGTCGCGCAGGTGGCGCCGCTGGCCGACCGCGGGTACGCGGCGGCCAACATGAGCCCCAGATCGCGCCCCGCCGAGGAGATGGCGGAGTTCCTCATCGCTGAAGACGTTGCGACACAGGAGTTCCCGTCGGTGGAGGGCGCGCTGGCTGCCGCGCGAGCGGATGCCGGGGAGGACGATCTCATCCTGGTGACGGGCTCCCTCTATACTGTCGCGGACGCCCGACGGGCGCTGGGGGAATCCTGAAGCATGGCCGTTGAATCGACGCTGCTCATCGTGAAGCCGGACGGCGTACGGCGGGGACTGACCGGCGAGGTCCTGCGGCGGGTGGAGGCCAAGGGGCTCCGCGTCGGCGAGATGCGCGTGATGCAGATCGACCGTCCCCTGGCGGACGAGCACTACGCGGAACATCGGGAGAAACCGTTCTTCGGTGAGCTGGTGGACTTCATCACGTCCGGTCCGGTGGTAGTGGCCCGGGTGGAGGGCGAGCAGGCGATCGGCGTGCTCCGGGCCCTTATGGGGCCCACCGACCCGGCCACGGCGCCTCCCGGCACGATCCGCGGCGACTTCGGCATCGTGATCACCGAGAACCTCGTGCACGGCAGCGACTCCCCGGAGTCGGCCGAGCGGGAGCTCAAGCTCTTCTTCGGGTAGGCGACCATGCGTGACGTGGCCCGCGCGATCGAGCACATCCGGTCGTACGTCGAGCGCAACTGGGACGCGCTCGAGACGCCGGGGATCGCCGTAGGACTGACCGACCATGATCGTTTCCTCGGCGCGATCACCCACGGGTACTCCGACGTGGGCTCGCGCGTGCCGGTTTCGCCCCAGCACCTGTTTCAGATCGGCTCGATCAGCAAGTCGTTCACGGCGATCGCCGTGTTGCAGGAGCACGAGGCCGGCCGGATCGACCTCCACTCACCCATCACGGAGTACCTCCCGTGGTTCGAGGTGGGCTCACGCTTCTCTCCCATCACGGTCCATCACCTGTTGACTCACACGAGTGGTCTGACCACCGGTCGCGACTTCACCACCGAAGACGTCCACGAGGTGTGGTCCCTGCGAGAGACGGAGGTGGGGTTCGCGCCGGGAGAGCGTTACTACTACTCCAACCTGGGATACAAGGCCCTCGGCGTGATCCTGCAAGCTGTCTCGGGTCGGCCGTGGTGGCAGCTCGTTCGGGAGAGGATCCTCGAGCCGCTGGGGATGAAGGCAACCGACCCGCTGACCACGTACGCGACACGGAGGCATAGCGCCGCGGGCTACGGATCGCCCTACGACGACAGGCCGTGGCACCCGAGTCAAGGGCTCGCGGAACAGCCCTGGGTCGAGAGCGCGACGGCCGACGGCACGATCTGCTCGAACGTCGAGGATATGACCGCCTACCTGCGGATGCTCCTCGCCCGTGGCCATCCGGTGCTGTCGGACGAGGGCTTCGCGCTCCTTACGCAGCGTGCTATCGGCGACCCAGAGGAGCCGGGCGAGTTCTACGGCTACGGCTTGGTGGTCGGCGATGTCGATGGCCACACCCGGATCCATCACACGGGATCCACCATCGGGTTCTCGGGCTGGATCGGCGTCGACGTCGACGACGGGACGGGGGTCGTGATCCTGACCAACGCGTACGCGGAGCGGTTCGAGCCGGCGGGATTCGCGCTGCAGACGATCCGGGCGCTCCGGAGCGGCGCCGATCTTCCGGCCATCCCGGAGCCCAAGGCCCGCGAGGCCGTCGAGGACGCCGCGGCGTACGCGGGTGCGTACCGGTGGGGAGACGACGAGCTGGTCCTCGACGCGGACGGTGGCCGCCTCGTGCTCCGCCATGGCGGGAGAGTCGTTCCGCTCGTGCGGGACGAGGACGACCGGTTCGTTGTCTCGCATCCGGGATTCGAGCTGTTCCCGCTGATATTCCAGCGGCAGAACGGCGTGGTCACGCACGTCGTTCACGGGGCCAGGTGGTTGGCGAACGAGCGGTACGAGGGGCCCACGGAGTTCGAACACCCCCCCGAGTGGGGCGCGCTGGTGGGCCACTACCGGACGCACAACCCCTGGTACTCCAACTTCCGTATCGTGGCCCGGCGGGGCGCCCTGCACTTGTTGCCGGGCTGGAACACCGAGGACTGGGAGCTGGTGCCGTTGCCGGGCGGCTCGTTCCGGGCCGGCGCGGAGGAGTGGTCGCCCCGCCGGATCCGTTTCGACACCGTCATCGACGGGAAGGCCACACACGCAGTCCTCGACTGCGGCCCCTACTACCGCACGTTCACGCCGTAGGTCGGCAGCGGAAGGTTCTACGACGCGCGGCGGAGCGCGACCACCGCGTTCTGGCCGCCGAAGCCGAAGGAGTTGCTGATGGCCAGGCGAACCTCCGCCTCTCGGGCTTCGTTGGGGACGTAGTCGAGGTCACAGTCGGGATCGGGCGTCTCGTAGTGGATCGTCGGGGGGATCTGACCCCGGTCGATCGCGAGGGAGAGCACCGCCGCCTCGACGGCGCCGGCCGCGCCGAGCATGTGCCCGGTCATCGACTTGGTCGACGAGATCGCGACCCGGTGCGCCGAATCACCCATCACGGCCTTGATGGCCTGGGTCTCGGCGGCGTCGTTCAGCGGCGTCGACGTGCCGTGCGCGTTGATGTAATCGACCGCCGACGGTTCCTCGCCCGCGTCGTCCAGAGCCCGGCGCATCGCCAGCGCGGCCCCGGAACCCTTCGGATCGGGCGCCGTGATGTGGAACGCGTCGTCTGATGCTCCGTACCCGACCACCTCGGCGTAGACCCTCGCGCGCCGCGCCGCGGCCCGCTCCGCATCCTCCAGGACCAGCGCGCACGCCCCCTCGGACAGCACGAACCCGTCGCGGGCCGCGTCGAAGGGGCGACTGGCCGTCTCCGGATCGGGGTTCTTGGTCAGGGCCTGCATCTGCGCGAACGCGGCGACGGTGAGCGGAAGCGTGGCCGCCTCGGACCCACCGACGACCGCGAGGTCGATCAGGCCGTCGCGGACCATCCGGTACCCCTCGCCGACGGCATGGGCCCCCGACGCACAGGCGGAGACAGTGCAGAAGTTGGGACCGGTCAGGCCCAGGATCATCGCGATGTGTCCGGCGGCGGCGTTGGCCATGAGGGCGGGCACCATGAACGGTGACACGCGACCGGGGCCTCGCTCCAGCAGCACCGAATGCTGGGTGAGCAGCCACTCGATGCCGCCGATGCCGGTGGCGAACACGATGCCGCCCCGATCGGCCTGGACCTCCGGGGTACCCGCATCCTCCCAGGCGAGCTTGGCCGCAGCGATCGCGAAGTGAACGTAGCGGTCGGTCCGGCGGGCCTCCTTGGCGTCGAGCCACCTCGAAACTTCGAAGTCGGGGATCTCGCCGGCGACCTTGACCGGCAGGTCGGAGGCGTCGAAGCGGGCGATGGTCTGGATGCCGTTGCGGCCGGTCGTGAGGCCGGCCCAGAAGTCGTCGAGGCCGGTGCCGACCGGCGTGACCGGCCCGATGCCGGTGACGACGACCTTCCTGCTAGCCGACACCGAGCTTGGAAGCCACAAGCGCGACGGCTTGCCCGACCGTCTTTACGGGCTCCATCTCCTCCTCGGGGATCTCGATGTTCCACTCCTCTTCGAGGGCGAGCACCGCCTCGACGAGGTCGAGGGAGTCCGCGTTCAGATCCTCGGCGAACCGCGCGTCGGGCGTGACCTGCGCCTCGTCCACGGCGAGCTGCTCGGCCAACACCTTCCGGACCCTGGTCTCGATCTCCGTCCTGTCCATCCTTCCTCCTTCGTTCTTTCGAGGGATCGAATCCTAGGAGGTCAGCCCGCCGTCGACGGGGACGACCGCCCCGTTCACGTACGAGGCCTCGTCCGACATCAGGAACCGGACGACCGCCGCGACCTCTTGGGCCCGCGCGGTGCGGCCGAGGGGGGTCTGGTCCAGGTAGTAGGCCCGCGCTCCGTCGGTGAGGTGCGCGGTCATCTCCGTGTCGAGCAGGCCCGGGCAGACGGCGTTCACCGTGATGTCCTTCGCGCCAACCTCCCGAGCCAGGGACTTCGTCAGGCCGACCAGTGCCGCCTTGGACGCCCCGTACGCGGTCTGCCCGGCGTTCCCACGCAAGGCCACGGCGGAAGACATGTTGACGATGCGGCCCCACTTGGCCCGGAGCATCCCCCGCAGCGCCGACCGGCAGCACAGGAAGGCGCCACGCACGTTCGTGTCCACGGTCCGGTCGAATCTCTCCATCGGGTACTTCAGCAACAGCCCGTCCTGCGAGAAGCCGGCGTTGTTCACCAATCCCGTAACGTCCCCCAAGGTCTCGGTGACGGCGCGGAACGCCTCGGCGACAGAGTTCTCGTCCAAGGAGTCCAGGTGGACCGCCATCCCGGTTCCCCCGGCCCCCTCGATGGCCCCCAGGGCCTCCTTGGCGTCGGCCTCGCGGGTCCGGTAGCCGACGGCGACATGCCACCCCCCCTCGGCCAGCGCGATCGCGCACGCCCGGCCGATGCCCCGGGAGCCGCCGGTAACGACGGCGACCTTCTTCACCGGGCTGGCTCCGGGGTGGTCCATCGCAACAGGGTAGCGCCCCAAGCCAGGCCGGCTCCGAACGATGTCAGCAGCACCAGTCCGCCCTGCTTCACTCGGCCTGCCCGCCATGCGCGGTCCAGTGCGATGGGGATCGAAGCCGCCGACGTGTTCCCCACCTCCGCGACATCCACGACGGCGCGATCGCCGCCGATGCCCAGCCGATCCGCCACCGCGTTCATGATCCGGGCGTTGGCCTGGTGGGGGATCAGCAGGTCGACGTCGTCCGAGGTGTACCCGGATTTCTCGAGCAGTTCCCGACACGCACTCGCCATCTCCCGCACCGCGCGCTTGAAGACCTCTTTGCCGTTGGGCATCCGGATCGCATGGTCGCGGGCCGCGACCGTTTCGGCCGAGGCCGGCATCGCGGAACCGCCGGCCGGGATGAGCAGGATGTCGGCCGCGTTGCCGTCGGCCCCGAGGACCGTCCCGATGACGCCGGGCGCCTCCGCCGGCCGCAGCACGACGGCGCCGGCGCCGTCGCCGAAAAGGATGCACGTGGAGCGGTCGGTCATGTCCAGCACGCGGGACAGGATCTCCGCTCCGATCACGACGACCGTCTCGGCGTGGCCGGACTCGATGAAGGCGGTGCCCACGGACATCCCGTAGGAAAACCCCGCGCACGCGGCGTTCACGTCGAACGCCGGGCACGATAGGCCCAGTTTCTGCTGGACCCGGACCGCGGCCGCCGGGATGGGGTTGTCGGGGGTCAGCGTCGCGCAGACGATCACGTCCACCTGCCCGGCGGCGACGCCCGCTGTCTGCAGGGCGTTGGTCGCGGCCCGCGTGGCCAGGTCCGACGTGTTCTCGCCGTCTGTAGCGAAATGCCGCGCACGGATGCCCGTCCGATCGCGGATCCACTCGTCGCTGGTCTCGACCAGCGACTCGAAGTAGTCGTTGGTCACCACCCGTTCGGGCAGCGCCGACCCCGTGCCGACGACGTCGGCGTGGCGTGCGCCCGTCACCGTTCCCCCTCCCAGCCTGGTACGAGAGCGAGGATAGCCGCCGGGGCCGTGCCATGCCCCGCGTGCCTCACGCAGGGGCCTCCCCGGCGAAGGCCAAGGCCGCGCCTACGGAGCCGACGGCCACGACGGTCGAGCCGGGAGTCGTCCGTCGGATCAACTTGGACAGCACGTCGCCGGGTCCGGCCTCCACGAACGTGTCGAACCCGGCTTCGGCCAGGGCTCGCACGGAACGCTCCCATCGCACGGGCGAGACCACGTGGCCGGCCATGAGCTCCCGCAGCGCTGCCGGGTCGCCGACCAGCTCGCCGCTCACGTTCGCCGCGATCTGGATCTTGGGCTCGTGGAACGAAGTCGCCGCGAGCGCGTCGCGGATCGTCTGTACCGCCGGCTGCATCAGCCGAGAGTGGAACGCGCCGGCCACGTGCAACCGGATGGCCCGCGCGCCTCGTTCCCGCGCGGCTTCCTCCGCCCGCTCGATGGCGGGGATCGAGCCTGCCAGCACCGTCTGCTTGGCTGCGTTCTCGTTCGCGACGACCAGCACGTCCCCGCCGCGGGCCTCATCGCAGATCTCGGCGGCTTCTTCCAGGGAGGGGCCGAGCAGGGCGGTCATCGTTCCCGGGAACTCGTCGGCGGCGGCCTGCATAGCCCGGCCCCGCGCGATCACGACGTCGAGGGCCGGGACCAGATCCAGGGCGCCGCAGGCCACGAGCGCCGCGAACTCGCCGAGCGAGTGGCCGGCGGCGGCCCCGAACCGCACGCCCTCAGCCTCCAGCACGGCCGCCGCGGCCAGGTCGCAGGCGAACACGGCGGGCTGGGCGATCTCCGTGCTCGACAGGGCGTTCTCGTCGCGGCACAACTCGACGATGTCCCGTTCCAAGGATTCCGAAGCGCGGTCCAGGACGGCTCGGCCCGCCTGGTGCTCGGTCCACGGATCCGCCATCCCCGGGTACTGGGACCCCTGTCCGGGGAACACGAGAGCGAGCGGCATCAGCCTCCTCCGGTTGCGTGGGACGGCATGTCGAGCCCTTCGACGGGCAACACGGCGTGCAGGTTACCGCCGCGGGTTGCCACCTCCCCGCTGGTCCTGTACAACGAGTACCGAATCCCATGGCCGAAAGGGATCGAAGAGGTCTTCCCGTACCCCGCGCCCGCAGCCGCGTGGCCACCGAAGGGGTTTTCGGGTTCCTTGGTCAGGACATGGCCGTCGACCTCGGAACCGCGAACACGCTCGTCTACGTTCGTGGCCGCGGCATCGTGCTGAACGAGCCCTCCGTCGTCGCCATCAACACGCTGACCGGCGCGATCCTGGCAGTGGGCGACGCCGCGAAGAAGATGATCGGCCGCACGCCGTCGCACATCCAGGCGGTGAGGCCATTGAAGGATGGCGTCATCGCCGACTTCGACGTCACCGAGAAGATGCTTCGTTACTTCATCCAGCGGGTGCACAAGCGACGCTTGCTGGCCAAGCCCCGGGTCGTCGTGTGCGTGCCGTCGGGCATCACCGGCGTGGAGCAGCGCGCCGTCGAGGAGGCGACGATCGGGGCTGGCGCTCGCCGCGCCTACATCATCGAGGAGCCGATGGCGGCCGCGATCGGCGCCGGGCTTCCGATCCACGAGCCCGCCGGCAACATGGTCGTCGATATTGGGGGAGGTACCACCGAGGTGGCGGTCATCTCGCTCGGCGGCATCGTGACGTCGACCTCGCTCCGCGTGGGTGGCGACGAGCTGGACGAAGCGATCATCCAACACGTGAAGAAGGAGTACTCGCTGCTACTCGGGGAACGCACCGCGGAGATGATCAAGCTCGCCATCGCCTCCGTGTACCCGATGCAGGAGGAGCTGATCGCCGAGATCCCGGGGCGCGACCTCGTGTCTGGACTACCCAAGACCATCGAGATCACCGATGAGGAGGTCCGCAGGGCAATCGAGGAGCCGGTGACCGCGATCATCGATGCGATCAAGGCCACGCTCGACCGCACGCCGCCCGAACTGGCAGGCGACGTCATGCAACGCGGCATCGTGCTGACCGGCGGCGGCGCTCTCCTGCGGGGACTCGACGCCCGCCTCAAGCACGAGACCGGCATGCCGATCCACATCGCGAGCAGCCCCCTCCAGGCCGTGGCGATCGGCTCGGGCAAGTGCCTGGAGGAGTTCGAGGTGCTGCAGCGGGTCCTGGTGAGCCCGTCCCGGCGGTAGCCCGGGCATGGCGGTCGCAGGCAGACCACGCAGCACACGGCTCCTCGTCGTGGGCCTGGTCTCCCTCTCTCTCCTCGTGATCACGATCGATTACAAGCAGGGGGAGTCGGGGCCTCTGGCCGGTCTGGGACGTGGAGCGGTCCGAGTCATGGGACCGCTCCAGGAGGCCGTGTCGAACCTTACCCGGCCGGTCGGTAACTTCTTCTCCGCGCTGATCCACCTGCCGTCGCAGCAAGCCCGGATCAAGGCCCTCGAGGCGCAGCTGCGAGAGGCTCGCAGCCAGCTCACCTCGAACACGTCGGACCAGGTCCGTCTGCGCTACCTGGAAAAGTTGTTCGGCATCGCGAAGGCTTTGGACGCGCCCACGGCGACCGGGCGCGTCATCAGCAACGGCGTCTCGAACTTCGAGTGGAGCGTGATGATCGATGTCGGCTCGGGCGACGGCGTCCAACCGGACGACCCTGTAGTGTCGGGGGGCGGGCTGGTTGGGCACGTCACGCGGGTAACCCCCAGCTACTCGATGGTCCAGCTCATCGTAGATCCCCGATCCTTCGTGGCCGTGCAGTTGACGTCGTCCGGGCGGACCGGGCTGCTGCAGGGGCAGGGAGAGGACGACATGCGGATGCAGTTCTTCCAGCCGGACACGCCGGTCGCCCAGGCGGACACGGTGGAAACCGCCGGATTCAGGCTACCGAACGGTGAAGGGAGCCTGTATCCGGCCGCGATCCCGGTGGGCACGGTCTCGCACGTGATCGAGGATCCGGCCGCGCTCGAGAAGTTCGTCACGGTGCGGCCGGCGGTGGACTTCTCCAGCCTGGACTTCGTGCTCGTGGTGCTGATGCCGGGGGTTGGGGGGTAGGAGCGGGGTGCGACGAGTCGTCACGTTCTTCGTGGTGATCCTGACCGCGCTGCTGTTGCAGACCACCGTCTTCGCCGACGTGAAGCTGCTCGGCGCACGCCCCGAGCTCCTCTACCTGGTCACGATCGTCATGGCCATCCTGGAGGGGCCACGGTCGGGGGCTTGGACCGGGTTCTTCGGCGGAATGGCCCAAGACTTCCTGATGAACGAGCCCAAGGGCATCTCGGCGCTCACCCTCACCCTGCTCGGCTACACGGTTGGGCTGCTGCGAACGTACATCGTCACGCCGTCGCCGCTCCTTCCCACGGTGCTCGTCGCCGCAGGGACCGCGGCCGGTGTCGTGTTCGACCGCTTCGTCGCGCTGCTCCTCGGTCAGGGCGACGTGTCGATCGGTTACGTTCTGCAGGCGGCCGCGCTGTCGGGCGTGTACACGGCGCTGCTCACGCCCATCCTCTTCCCCATCCTGCGCCGGGTCGCCGAGGGGAGCCGCACGCGCCGGGTGGTCCGGCAGGGTGCTCCGGGAGTGATGCGGCGATGACCGAGGGCAGGACCGGGCTGCGACTGAAGGTCCTGGCGGGGTTGGTGCTGTTCATGTTCGCCGCGCTGTCGATCCGCCTGTGGTTCCTGCAGGTGCTGGCCACCGACTGGGCCCGTGACCAGGCGTCGAGGAACAGCGTGCGCGTCGTGGCGCTCCCGGCGCCGCGGGGCAGGATCCTGGACGACAAGGGGAACGTGCTCGTCGGCAACGAGCAGAGCGTCGTCGTCACGATCAACCGTTCCCAGGTCGCAGGCCAGGAGGAGCAGGTGCTCTACCGGCTGTCACAGTTGCTCAACATCTCGGTGGGCACGTTGGTGGGGCGGATGAACGACAAGCGGTACTACCCGTACCAGCCGGTCCCGGTTGCGGCGGGCGTTCCCCGGAATGCCGTCTTCTACATCGCCGAGCACGAAAAGGAGTTCCCCGGCGTGAGATGGGCGGACGAGCCTGTCCGCACCTATCCATCCGGCTCACTGGGAGCTCAGATCTTCGGGTACCTCGGCTACATCTCGCCCGGGCAGCTGAAGGATCCGGCGTTCGCCGACTACGGGCAGAACGACCTGGTGGGCCAGACCGGGCTGGAGGCCGTCTACGAGCACCGCCTGGTCGGCACCAAAGGCTTCGTCAAATACCGGGTGAACGCCGCCGGAGAGAACATCCGCCAGATCGGCCGGGAGGACCCCGTGCCGGGCGCCGACCTAGTCCTGTCCCTCGACGCGAACACCGAACGGCTCGCGACGGATTCCCTGGCAAGCGGTCTGCGTTACGCGAGGGGGGTCTTCGACCGATCCACGGGCAAGCACCTGCAGGCCACGTCCGGCGCGGTCGTGATCATGGATCCAAAGACGGGCGCGATCCAGGCGCTGGTCTCGTTGCCCACGTACGACCCGCGCGTGTTCGTGGGGGGCATCAGCAGCCGCGAGCTCCGCCAGCTGGTCGCAGATAGGAGCGGGAACCGGCTGCTCGACCGCACCATCGCGGGGCAGTACCCGCCAGGGTCCACGTACAAGCCGTTCATGGCCCTGTCCGGACTGCGGGACGGCATCGTCAACATGAGCCAGGGTTATCACTGCGCCTCGACCTACACCGTGGGCGGCCAGGTGGGAACGTCCCAGACCACGTGGCACAACTGGACGACACGAGACCTCGGATACATGAACCTGGCCCGCGCGCTAGTCGCGTCGTGCGACACGGTGTTCTACCCGATCGGGTACTCGTACTGGGGCGTCTACTATCCGCCCACCCAGCCGCCCAGGCTCCCGTTGCAGCGCGATCTTCACGCGCTGGGCTTCGGGCGCCCCACCCACATCGACCTCCCCGCGGAGCAGGACGGCCGGGTTCCCGACCCCGCGTGGAAGGCCGAGTATCACCATCGGTACCCGAAGGCCTTCCCCGAGGGGAACTGGTACCCGGGTGACTTCGTGAACATGTCGATCGGCCAGGGCGACACGCTCGTGAGCCCGATCCAGGTGGCGGCGGCCTATTCGGCCATCGCCAACGGTGGGCGGCTGTGCCAGCCGCACGTCGCGGCCCGCGTTCAGACCTCCGACGGGGAGCTGGTCCGTCGGTACGAGCCCAGGTGCCGCAAGCTCCCGTTCAGGCCGCAGCAGGTCGCGTACGTCCGCAACGCGCTGGCCGGCGTTCCGGTGAGCGGCACGGCTCAGTTCGCCTTCCGGAGTTTCCCCTTCAGCAGGGTGTGGGTGGCCGGCAAGACCGGGACGGCGCAGCAGTACGGCAAGCAGGACACGTCGTGGTTCGCGGCGATGACGAAGGCCGGTGGCGAGCAGCATCTGATCGTCTGCGTCGTGGAGCAGGGCGGCCACGGCTAGACGACCGCGG
>JAHEXX010000043.1 GCA_023251895.1 bacterium | reverse complement strand
GATGTCGGCGTGCTCGACCAGCGGACAGCTGCCCTCCCGGTTCCCCACACACACGTAGTCGGGCCCCGACGGGCCGGGACAGGTCAGAACCTCGAACCCCGCCTGCTCCAGCCAGCCACCGAGGAGCCCCCGCTCCCCGGGCTCAGCCTCCACGATCAGGACGGTGGCGCCGGACATCCACTCCCCCTCTTGCAGAAGCAGTCTGGGGAAGGCCGCCTGCGGGGACCGGAGTCGTAGGTCCCGAAGCACAGGGGACCTTCGCCCCTCTCGACCGCTCGGGTCGCTCCCCATCCTGAGGGCCATGTTCGTGCGGTACTACCTTGAACTCTCCCTTCCCTTCGAGGAAGTGGAGCGGGCCCTCCTGTCTTCGCCCGCAACCTGGATCCCGGGGCTGGCCCGGGACGCGGAGGGACGCGCTCGAGTGCTGATGGCCGAGGTCGGGATCGGCCCGCAAGAGGGCCTGTTCCGCAAGCAGATCGAGATCAAGCTGGGGGAACCGATGCAGATGGCTACCCGGACCATCCTGCCGATGTCCTGGGAGGCCACGGGCCCCCGAGGGCTGTTCCCATCTTTCGCGTCCGACATCGAGGTTGCGGCCCTGGGACCGAGCCGCACGCAGCTGTCGATCAGCGCCCGCTACCAGCCGCCGCTCGGAGCGGTCGGCCGGGCCATCGACCGCGCCCTGATGCACCGGGTAGCCGAGGCCACCGTCAAGGACTTCCTGGACCGGATGGGCGAGCGGATGAACCACGACGTGCCCGCTCGAGGTTGACGGGGGTCACCTCGAGGCCCCGCTAGGATAGTCCACGTGAAGGAGAAGGCTGAGAAGGCTGAGACGGCTGAGAAGGAGCCGCCGCTCCGAGTGATGCTGGTCGATGACCACGAGGTCGTCCGGGGCGGCATCAAGGCACTGATCCAGTCGACCGACGACATCATCGTTACGGCCGAGGCCGGCTCGGTGAGGGAAGCCATCGACGAGGCCGACCGGACCCGGCCGGACGTGGTCGTGATGGACGTCCGACTGATCGACGGCAGCGGCATCGAGGCCACCCGGGAGATCCGGACCAGGCATCCGAAGACCAGGGTCATCATGCTCACGTCGTTCGCCGACGACGAGGCCCTGTTCTCTTCGATCATGGCTGGGGCTTCGGGGTACGTCCTGAAGCAGGTGAAGAGCGGAGAGCTGATCCGGGCCATCCGATCGGTCGGAAGGGGCGAGAGCCTGCTCGATCCGGCGGTGACCAACTCCGTCCTGGAACGGCTCCGCAAGGGGAAGCATCTGCTCCGGGACGAGAAGCTGGCCCGCCTGTCACCGCAGGAGGAGCGGATCCTCACCCTCGTGGCCGACGGCCGCACCAACAGAGAGATCGGCGAGGAGCTGAACCTCGCCGAGAAGACCGTGAAGAACTACGTCTCGAGCATCCTGTCCAAACTCGAGGTCGCCCGGCGGGCTGAGGCCGCCGCGTACCTCGCCAGGCACACCACGACGCCGGGCACGAACGAGTAGCCGGGCCGAAGGTCCCGCCGGTCCCGGGTCCATGGAACGAAGGTCCCGACCTGAAGGGGCTGCTCGACGGTACCCACGTTCTCCTTCCCGTTCGAACCTGACCCCCATAGGAAGGAGGGACAGATATGGACGGAAAGGTGATGGAACGCAGACCGGTCACGGCCCCGTCCCGCGGCGACGTCGCACCGCTCCCGGTGCGGGCCGAGGAGCGGACGAAGGGCGCTTACGTCTGGGGCGTCCTGCGCCTGTTCATGGGCTGGACGTTCTTGTGGGCCTTCCTCGACAAGGCCTTCGCTCTCGGGTTCGCCACCGGGCGGGCCGAGGACGGGACGATCCACTTCTTCGCGAAGGGCCAGGCCTGGTTCAACGGCGGTTCGCCGACGCTGGGTGTGCTGGAGTACGCGCTGAGGGGACCCTTCAAGGGCTTTTACGAGAACGTCGCGGGCGTGCACATGACGGCACAGGGGCCCGTCGCGTCCAGCCACGGGTGGATCTGCGTGGCCTACATGATCTCGATGCTGCTGATCGGCCTGGGCCTGATGAGCGGGATCTTCACGCGACTGGCGGCCATCGGCGGGATCGTGTGGCTGGCGATCTTCTACACCTCCACGTCGATCTGGCCGCAGAACAACCCGTTCCTGGATGAGCACCTCGTGTACATCGCGGTGCTCGTCGGGATCATCGTGGTTGGGGCCGGCAAGTACCTGGGGTTCGGCAAGTACTGGGGACGGCTGGACTTCGTCAAGCGCCACCCGATCCTGGCATAGCCGGTAGCGGGAGATCGGAGACGGAAGGCGGGGAGCCGAGCTCCCCGCCTTCTTCGCGCCGTCAGCCGACCAGCATCTGGCGGACCACCATCTGCAGGATGCCGCCGTGCCGGTAGCACTCGACTTCGGCGGGCCCATCGATCCGGACCGTGGCGGTGAAGGCGATCTCGGAGCCGTCCGTTCGCCGGGCCCGCACCCCGACCTGTTGCCGGGGAACGATGCGGTCCGCCCCGGTGACCGTGAACATCTCCTCGCCCGTCAGCCCGAGCGAAGCCGCGGAGTCCTCGGGCGCGAATTGGAGCGGCAGGACCCCCATGCCGACCAGGTTGCTCCGGTGGATCCGCTCGAAGGATCCGGCGATGACGGCCCGGACCCCGAGCAGCGCCGGGCCCTTGGCCGCCCAGTCCCTCGACGAGCCGGACCCGTACTCCTTGCCGGCGATGACGATGAGCGGCACGCCCTCTTCCCGGTACCGGAGCGACGCGTCGTAGATCGGCATGACCTCGCCGCCGGGCAGGTGCGGGGTCCACGGACCCTCCGTTCCCGGTGCCAGCTGGTTGCGCAGCCGGATGTTGCCGAAGGTCCCCCGCACCATCACCTCGTGATTGCCTCGTCGGGCCCCGTAGCTGTTGAAATCGGGCTGCGCCACACCGCGCTCGATCAGGTACCGCCCGGCCGGCGAGCCCGGTCCGATCGAGCCGGCCGGCGAGATGTGGTCGGTCGTGACCGAGTCCCCCACCATCACGAGCGCACGGGCGTCCACCAGGTCGCCCGGCGCCCCCGGTTCGGCCTCGATCCCGTCGAAGAACGGCGGCTCACGAACGTACGTGGAGTCGGGATCCCATCCGAACATCGGCCCGGCCGGCGCCGGCAGCGCGGCCCAGTGTTCGTCCCCGTCGAATATCCGTCCGTACTCTTCCTTGAACTGCTCGGGCGCAACCGCCGTTTCGACGGCTTCCCGCACCTCCTCCCGCGACGGCCAGAGGTCCCGTAGGTACACAGGCTCGCCCTCCGGCGTGCGCCCGATGGGATCCGTGGTCAGGTCGACGTCGATCCGCCCGGTGAGCGCGTAGGCGACGCAGAGCGGCGGCGACGCGAGGTAGCTGGCCCGGACCTGCGGATGGATCCGCCCGTCGAAGTTCCGGTTGCCCGACAGCACGGCCGCCACGACCAGATCCCGATCGTCGACGGCCCTCGCGACGTCGTCGGGCAGCGGGCCGGAGTTGCCGATGCACGTCGTGCACCCGTAGCCGACGAGGTTGAACCCCAGTTTCTCCAAGTACGGCGTGAGGCCGGCGCGATCCAGGTAGTCGGTCACCACCCGCGAGCCCGGGGCGAGCGACGTCTTGACCCAGGGTTGCGACCCGAGGCCAGCCTCCACCGCCTTCTTCGCGAGCAGCCCGGCGGCCAGCATCACCGAGGGGTTGGACGTGTTCGTACAGCTCGTGATGGCCGCGATGACCACCGAGCCGTGCCGAACATCTCCCTCCGTCGGCGTGAGCCGATCTCGGAACTCCTCCTCGAACGACGACCACACACCGGAAAGGGGAACCCGGTCCTGGGGCCGCCTGGGCCCGGCCAGCGACGGTTCCACCGACGACAGATCGAGGTCGAGCACCTCGGAGAACACGGGCTCGGGGTCGTCGTCGGTCCGGAACAGCCCCTGTTCCTTCGTGTAGCGCTCCACCAGGTCGACGACGCCCTCCCGGCCGGTGAAGCGGAGGTAACGAAGGGTCTCGGCGTCCACCGGGAAGTACGCGGCGGTCGCCCCGTACTCCGGGCACATGTTGGAGAGCGTCGCCCGATCGGCGATGGCCAGGCCCGACAGGCCGGGCCCGCAGAACTCCACGAACTTCCCCACGACCCCGTGGGCCCGGAGCATCTGCGTCAACGTGAGGACCAGGTCGGTCGCGGTCGTCCCCGCCGGCAGGGCCCCGGTCAGCCGGACGCCGACGACCACCGGCGTGGGGAGGAACATCGGCTGGCCGAGGATCGCGGCCTCGGCCTCGATGCCGCCGACCCCCCACCCCAGGACCCCCAGGCCGTTGATCATCGTGGTGTGCGAGTCGGTTCCCACCAGCGTGTCGGGGACGGCCACGCCGTCCTGCACGCGCACCACCCGGCCCAGGTACTCCAGGTTGACCTGGTGGCAGATGCCGGCACCGGGCGGCACCACCCGGAAGTTGTCGAAGGCCTGCTGGGCCCACCGCAACAGTGAGTACCGCTCGCCGTTCCGCCGGTACTCCCACTCGATGTTCGCCTGGTACGCAGCGGCGCTGCGGAACAGGTCGACCTGGACGGAGTGGTCGATGATGAGGTCGACCGGCACCAGCGGCTTCACGAGCTCCGGGTCGCCCCCGGCCCGAGCCACAGCCGAGCGGATCGCGGCAAGGTCGACCACGGCCGGCACGCCCGTGAAGTCCTGCATCAGCACACGGCTCGGCACGAACGCGATGGCGGTCTCCTCGGGCGCCGGCGAGGGCCAGTTCGCCAGGGCTCGGACGTCGGCGTCGGAGACGTCACGCGTTCCGGTCCGGCGGAGGAGGTTCTCCACCAGGATCTTTACTGTGTGTGGCAGGCGCGAGAGGTCGGGGGCGCCGCGGTCGGCCAGCCATCCGAGGCGGTGAAGGTCGACGGGCCCGGCGGCCGTCTCCAGCGTGCCGCGCGCCCCCGTGAACTCGGAGCTCATCCGGGACCTTTCGTTCGGGTATGCCCATCCATTGTCCACGATGGCCGCGATCCGACGGGGGAATGCCGGCGGGCGACGGCTACGATGGCGAGGTGCGCTCCCTCGCAGTCCTCCTGATCGTCGGGTCCGTCGCCGTCGCTTGCAACGGGCAGTCTTCCCCCGCCGGGACGCCATCGGCCGCCGTCTCGACATCCCCGACCGAGTCGCCCAGCCCAACGGTCTCGTCTTCGCCGTCTCCGAGCGCCTCCCCGCAACCCACTGTGATCCCGCCCGCGTGGGCCACGCCGATCGACAAGCCCATCCCGGGTGAGGAGCTCCCGCCCCGGCGCTTGGTGCCTCCGGGAGCCGAGCTCACTGCGACATGGTTCGTCCCGGGGGCGGCCCACATCCCGGGCCAGGTCGTGGCGACGTGGGGCTCGGGAACGGACCCACTCCGGCGTGAGCAGGGCCTGGTGATCTGGGAGCGCTACCGGGAGCGGCCGGCCTGGCGCCCCACCTACACGTTCGTGGACCCGCGCAAGAACGGCGTGTTCGGCATCAGCGTCCTCATCGGAGACCTCACCGGCGACGGCCACGAGGACCTGCTCACTTTCGAGGACCGGGGCGGGAGCGGGGCCTGCGGGACCTGGCGGGTCGTCGCGGCCACCGAGTTCCTGCCCCAGGACATCTACAGGAAGGACGCCTGCGACACCGACGTCACGATCCGGATCGGTCAACTCTTGATCGACGAGGCCGTGTTCAAGCCGGGCGACCCCCACTGTTGCCCCAGCGCGTTCCGCAAGACCGTCCTCGAGTACGACGGCGCGAAGTGGAAGGTGGTCAGCCGCGAGGTGACGCCTGCCGGTTGAGGCTCATACCAGCGTGGCGACGCTTCGACGGCGTCCCACCGCCCGCACCTCGATCGACGCGGGGAACTGGTCCTTCACCTGCTCGGCGTGGGTGATCACGAACAGCTGGTGAAAGCGCCCGGCCAACCACCCCATGGCCCGCACCAACAGGTCCTTGCGCTCGGCATCGAGCGACCCAAGGACCTCGTCCAACACCATCATCCCCACATCGGCGCCGGACATGCGCGACAGGTGCGTTGAGATCGCCACGCGGAGCGCCAGGTTCGCCAGGTCGGTCTCCGAACCGGAGAACCGCTCGATCGGGAAGTAGGCGTCGCCGTCGGCGATCTCGATCCTGAGATCTTCGTCGCGGATCCGGAGGTCGTCGTACTCGTGGTTCGTGAGCTCGCCGAATACCGCCTCTGCTTCCCGGGAAAGGTCCGGCCCGACCCGCGAGACGAGGTGGTCCCGGAACCCATCGAGGAGCAGCGACACGCGCTCGAGGTACCGCGCCTCCGAACGAAGCTCCTCCACCTTCGCGGTGGTCTCCCTGGCCTGCTTGAGCTCCCCTTCCAGGCCGGAGACGGCCTGCCGCGCAGCGTGCAGCTCCTGCCCGGCGGCCTGCTCCCCGCCGCGGGCCAGCTCCAGCGCGTCGTCGGCCTCGATCCGTTCCGCGTGCATACGGCCGTGCGCCACCGGATCGAACGCGAGCCCGGCGGCGTCCTCGTCCAGTCTGCCGGCCCGTTCCGCGACCTCGGCCAGGCGCGCGTCGACCGCCGACACGTCCCGCTCGGTGTCGGCGAGCTGGGCGCGCGCCTGGCCGAGTGCCGCCATCAGCTTCGCGAGCTCCTTCTCCCGCCCAACCCCGAACCGCAGGGCCTCGACGTCGGGCTCCTGCCCCCCGAACGGCTCCCGGATCGCCTCCACCTCCGCCCGGAGGGCGTCGAGCTGCTCGGCCAGGCGCCCCCTCTCGTCCGCGGCCCGTCGCGCCTTCTCCGAAACGGCGCCGGCCTTCCCGAGCCGCTCTTCCGCCCTCTTCGCGGCGTCCTCCTTCGCGCGGACCGCCTTCTCCGCCGCAGCCAGGATCTTCTTCGCGGCCGCCACTTCCACCTTGCAGTGCTTCACGTACGTGACGAAATCGTCCCCCAGCTCTCGCCCACACGTGGGGCAGGGTTGGGTGGGGTCGGCCTCGGCCGCCCGCCCGAGCCGTTCCTCCGCGGCCGCCAGCAGCTCCGCCTGGTGGTCGCGCCGGGCGCCGGCTTCCACGGCCGCCGACCGCGAGGCCTTCGCCTCCCGGTCGGCGGCCGCCACCTCCTCCAACGCGGCCCCCGCATCCACCTCCGGAAGCGCCTCCAGCCGAGCCTGCAGATCCGCCGATTTCCCCGCCTGCTCGGCCAGGCGCTCCGCCGCGCGGAGCAGCCCGTCCACGCCCTCGAGCGATGCCAGCTCCTCCTCGAGGACCGGTAGCTCCTCGAGCTCGCGCGTGAGGCGCTCGAGTCGATCGGCCAGTGCCGCGCGCTGCGTCGCAAGCCTCGCGTGCTCGTCCATCGCGGCCTTCCGTTCCACCGCGATCTTCTCGATCCGCTGGCGGACGTCGTCCGATGCTTCGAACGCCGTCCGCGCCGACCTCGCGCGCACGGTGGCCTCCTTCGACCGCGCGGTGGCGGCCTTCGCCCGCTCCCACGCCTCCTTCGCGACGTCCTTCGCTTCCTTGAGCGATGCCTCGAGCTCGGCCAGGTCAGGCACCGCCCCCACGAGCTGCTCCGCGCTCTGGCTCATGGCCCGAGCCTGCTTCTTCGCCTCTGCGCGCGCGTCGTCCACCGGACGGATCCCGAGCAGCCGCAGCACCATCTCCTTCCGCTTGCCGGCGGTCACATCCGAGAAGGCATCGAGCTGCTTCTGCTCCGCATACGCCGAGGCCTTGAACACCCGGAGGTCCATGTGCAGCAGGCGCTGCACCTCCCCGTCCACCTCGGTCGCCCCCGACGCGAGGAGCAGGCCCCCTGCGAACAGCGCGGCGTCGGGAGCATGCCCCTTCCCCTTGATCGCTCGACGGACCTCGTACTGGCTGCCGCCGTGCTCGAAGACCATCCGCGCTTCGCAGTCGGTGAGGATCCCGTGGGTACGGATCTGGTTCTTCTTGGTGCGCGCGGCATCGACGCCGTAGAGCGCGAAGGCGATGGCCTCCATCAGGCTGCTCTTCCCCGACCCGTTCTCGCCGAAGATGCCGATCACGCGCGCGGGCAGCTCCAGGTCCACGTTCTCGAACACCCGGTAGTTGCGGAGATAGAGCTCCAGCACCCTCACACCGTCTCCCCCCTCCCCGCCACCAGGAACCGTTGCCCGAGAGCGGCGACCTTGTCCCGCTCGAGTCCGGAGAGATCCTGCAGCTCGATGTACGCCCGCCACTCCTGTTCCAGCGAGCCGATCTGCGGACCGCCCTGCACGGCAAGGGCCTCGGCTCCGAAATCTGGTTCCACCTGCACGTGCAGGGCGCCGGACACCGCTTCCTGGAACTGCTCGTTCGAGACCTGTCGGTAGGCCGCGGGGTCGATCTGGTTCAGGAACACACGCACGATGGCCCCCCTGGGCGTTCCCTTCGCTGCCCGCTCCACCGCATCGACCAACTCCCCCGGCCCCATGCCGGCGGCCCGAACGGAACAAGTGACGAGGGGTCGCTCGTGGGGGTTCGGGTGGTGTTCCGCGGTCCCCACGCCCGTGTCGATCACGACCAGCCCCTTCGCCACATCCGGGGAATCGGCGAAGCTGAACGTGTCGGTGGAACCCGCGTACCACGTTCGCTTCGAGACCTTCTGGAACGCGTGGTAGTGGCCCAACACGACCAGGTCGAACCCCTTGCCGAACGCGGCCTCCTCGACCTCCAGCTCGTTGATGTCGGGGTAGGCTCGAGTCGGAAGCGACGTCAGCGCGACGTGGGCGATCAACAGGTTCGTTGCGTCCGCGCGGACGGAGGCCGCGGCCCGCTCCAGTTCGGTCCGGAGGTCCTCGACCGACAGCGCCTGGGGAACGGCGTGCACCGTCACATGACCCAGGTCGCATGCCCTGGCCTCCATGGCCCACGCGAAGTCCACGTTGTCGAACACCTCCTCCAGGGCCTGATAGGGGGAACCCGTCCCCCGAACCCGGGGCGTGTCGTGGTTCCCGCTGATGGCCACGCCGCGCAGGCCGGCCTCGCGGAGCCTCTTCAACCCCATCAGGACCCGGGAGAACGTCCGGTAGGTCGGGCGGGCGTGGTCGAAGACGTCCCCCAGCCACAGGAACCCGTCGGGCTCCAGCTCGATCGCCCGGCCGACGGCCCACTCGAACGAACGCAGGAAGTCCTCCTCGCGCAGGTTGCGACCCTGGTCGTCGCGCAGGTGCGCCAGATGCGTGCGCCCGAGGTGCGCGTCCCCCAGCGTGACCAGCCGGGCCATCTACTCCGCGAATCCCCTCGCCGCGCCCTCGGGGCGCGGGGGTAGTGGCGACGGACCCCGCACCGACTTCAGGTAGTCCTCGTACAGGAACACCTGCGCCGGAAGCGCGAACGGTGCTTCGAGGTTCGTGACGATGGCCTCGCCCGGCATGAGCGTCTGGATCTCCGGCCCCAGGTCGGAGATGTCCTGTTTCGAGGAGCCACGGAGGATGTTCCGGTCCTTCTCGTCGGCCAAGCCCAGGATGAAGAAGGTGTTGAACTGCGACAGCAGCTCGTCGTCGATCAGCTTGGGCTGCTGGCTGACCGCGCACAGCCCCACTTTGAACTTCCGCCCCTCCCGCGCCACACGCGGGAACACATTCTCGTCGGAGCGCTTGACCCTCGACAGCACGCGCTGGGCCTCCTCCAACGCAACTATGGTCGGCGGGAGGGCCGCGAACCGATCCCGGTCGTCGAGGTAGGCGTTCCCGTACGTGTCCAGCAGCCGCCGCGTGAGCACCGAGGCCACCAGGATCTCCTCCATCGACGAGAGCCCGGAGGAATCGACCAGCACCGAGTACCCGTTCGTGAGCTCGTCGACGATCCGCTCGGACAGCGACGGCTGGGAGGGATCGCTGCTGATGCACGGGAGGTCCAGGATGCGCTGAGCCCGCCGCTGGATCACCTGCAACGTGCTGGTGCCCACGCCGAGCTGCTCGGCCAGGGACTGCACGTCCTCCTCCTCGCCCACCCGGACCAGCCACTCCTCCCGGAAGAACCGGAGCAGCCGGTAGATCGCGTCGTCCTGCGCGTGGCTCCACTCGTAGGCGGTTTGGAGATCGCCCACGGTGAGCTCCGACAGCGACAGACGGAGCGCCGTGTGCCCGGCCCCGCCCCCCGCCCGGGTCGCGTACACCCTCAGCCGGTCCGGCGCCCAGGGGTGGTCCCGCAGGCCGCGTCGCATGCCCCCGACGCCTTCGTGGTACTCGCCGTGCGGGTCGAAGATGAGGCAGGAGTAGCGGCCCTGCGAGGCCAGGACCTGTCCGGCCAGCACCTTCATGAGGTTCGACTTGCCCATCCCCGTGGTGGCGAACACCCCGATGTGGGAGGTCAGCGTCTCTCCCTGGATGCCGACCTCGAGGTCGATCGTGTCCTCGCCCGAGCGAAGGAGCCCGACTCGCAGGTCCCCCATCCGCTCGCGGAGGAAGACGAAGTCGTCGGCCGTGGGCGCCGTCACCCTGGCGAACTGTGCCGGCAGCGACTTCGGCTTGCGGAACTCGCCGCCGGCGTCGATGTAACCCAGCGGGGCGCACGTCGCGACCTTGTAGAGGCGCTGCTCGGGATCGTGCAGGTGATAGGGGGTCCCCGCGGCGTCGCCGGCCATGTAAGCGCCGGCGGCGCGCTCGGCCCAGCTCGGGTCCGACGAGTCCGACCCGTACGTCACCTGGATCACACGGAACAGGAACCGCCGGGCCCGTTCCGCGTCCTCGGCGGCCAGCAGTTCCCCGAGGAACAGGTCGGTCCCGTGGTACGAGCGGAAGGTCGCCTCCAGCACGTTCTTGCCGAAGATCCGGCCCTTGTACTCCATCGTCATGGTCAGCTCCGGTTCAGCACCTCGTGGAAGTCCTGGAACAGCACCTCGATGTCGTCCTCGGACATGCCGTGCCGCGAAAGGGCATCGCGGAAGGATCGGCGTAGATCGGCCACCGCGTAGTTCGACACCCGGGCGGCCTGGTGGGCGCGGGCCAGCGGATACGGGTACCCCACGAACGCCGGGTCGTCGGACGCCCCGACCAGGCGCGCCAGCACCTCCGTCGCCTCCCCGGGACCGCGAGCCACGTCCACCCGGAACGCGTGGGCCGCCGTCGGCGCGAGGTGTGCGACGAAGATGTCGCCGATGTACAGCCGCCCGAACGTGGGATCCGTGGAGATCCGGGCAGCCCACGGAACCAGCCCACGCTCCCGGTCGCCCCGTCGCTTCAACAGCGTGACCAGCGGCGCATGCCTCCCCCAGAACAACGTGGAGGCCTTCACGACCCCGGCGAGACAGACGCCCCCGGCCACGGCGTCGTCGTGAGCCTGGCGCACGACGGATGCCGGTACGAGCGGACCCCCGTGGAGGGAGCCGTCGACCAGCACGAGGTCCCCGGCCTTTGCCTCCCGGACCGTACGAAGCACCTCGCCCCACTCCGCCCACTCCCGGAGGGCGTCCACCGGGCGTGGCACCTCGGGGAGCTGTTCGGGCTCCGAACCGCTGAGCTCCGTGAGCACTTCCCGCGCGATGTCTCGGACCCGCTCCTCCGAGAGCGCCCGGACGGAGAGCGGCGGGGCCTGCACGAGGTCGGTAGCCCCGTCCGAGAACCGGACGCGGGCGGCCCGGTACGCTCCCACCTGGAACGATCTGCCATCGGCCAGGGCACACGACCCCCCATCGATGGCCCACACCGTCCCCGGAACCGCCCGGGGAAGCTCGACGAGCTCGAAGGCATCTGGATGACCGGAGAAGACCAGATCCTCCGCCAGCCCCAACTGTCCGCCCGCGACCGAGATATCCGAGCCAGGTCGCTCCAGGAGGTCGACCACGAACGAGGCTGCCTCGTCCAGGCCGCGGCTGTCCGCCAGGTCCTGAGCGACGTAGGGGGTCTCAGTGTGCTGCACGAGGGGCCCCGCTCCGGTGCGGCATGGCCGAAGCTTACCGGCCCGCTCCGACGGCTCGAAGCACCTCGGGTTGGTGTTGTCTGTTCGGACATCGGCCCATAGTTCGAACGGGCCAGCCCGACCGAACTATGACGCGTGTCCCGTGCGTGTTCAGTTCCCTCGTCCCTTTGCCGATAACGGTGGCGAAGGTTCGAGGCACGCGGAGGGAACCGATGGTTTCAGTGACCGTTCGCCGGGACGTCCGCTGGTTCTGGGCGGGGTTGTCGGTGCTGCTGATCGGAGGCGTCGTCGGCTCCCTGATCCTGGCGAGCGATGTGCGCGCGCGTGAGGAAGAGAACGCCCGCACCGATGCCCAGAGCGCAGTGGCCTACGGCATCGTTCCCCTGTTCGAACCCACCGACCTGCAGGGCCCCATCCAGGGCGAGCGGTACACGAAGCTCGCTTCCGAGATCCGCACCAACATCCTGTCCAAGAGCCCCTACGACAAGATCAACGTGTGGGGGATAGACGGCACCGTCCTGTTCTCCACCGATCCCGCGCTGATCGGCCAGCACATCACCGGGGCACAGAAGCAGCTGGTCCACCAGGTCATCAAGTACGGGACGCAGAGCAGGCCGGTCGGCAAGACTTTCCAGTCCTACGTCTCCCTGACCCTCCGCGGCGCGCCGGCCTCCTCGGTGGTCGAGCTCGACCAGCCGTACGGTCCGGTGTGGTCGGCCGCCAACAAGCCCTGGCGGATCCTGGCCATCGTGCTCGGGGTGCTCTCGTTCGCCTCCATGCTGATGTTCGCGCTGACCTTCCGCCCCGTGGACAAGCCGTCCGTGATGCGGATGCCCCACTGGACCGGCCGACACCCGGACCCGAAGGCGATAGGTGCACCAGGGTCGTCTCAGAGCACGGCCGCCTACCAAGCCGAGGTCGGTGCCCGCCTGAAGGCCGAGCAGCGGGCCAAGGAGGCCGAGCAGCGGACTCGGGAGGCCGAGGACCAATTCCAGAAAGCCCTCCAGGAGCTGCGCGCCTCCGAGGCGCGCGTCAAGCAGGGCCAGGCCGGCCTGCAGGGACCCCTCGACGAGTTGCGCAAGATGCAAGCCCAGCTCCAGAGCACCGGCGAACGCCTCCGTCAGGTCGAGGCCGAGCGGAGCTCACTCGAGGACGCGCTTCGGCAGGCCCAGCAACAGCCAGCCGCCGCTTCGCCCTCGTCCTCCACCGATCCCGCCGCCGAGGAGCAGGCGCGCGCCGCCCAGGCGCGCGTGGTGGAGCTCCAGAGCCGCCTCGCCGAGGCTGAGGTCCGCGCGTCCGAAGCGGAGAAGCGGTCCTGAACCGTCGAAGCGCGCGCCTCCGAGGCGGAGGGCAGGGCCGCCGCCGCGGAGGCTCGCGTGGCCCAGGCCGAGGAGATGGTGGCCGAGACCCAGAAGAGGGCCACGGCGTCGGGATCGAGCGCAACCCAGGTCGAGGAGCAGGCGCGCGCCGCTCAGGCGCGTGTGGTGGAGCTGCAGGGCCGGCTGGCCCAGGCGGAGGGCAAGGCCACCGCGGCGGATGCTCGCCTCAGGCAGACCGAGGGGAAGGCCGCCGCTGCCGAGGCTCGCGCGGCCCAGGCCGAGGCCAAGATCGCCGAGGCCGAAGGGAAGGCCTCTACCTTGGGTTCGAGCGTCATCCAGATCGAGGAGCAGATGCGCGCCGCCCGGGCCGAGGTCGTCGTGACCGAGCAGCGAGCCGCCGCGGCGGAGGCCCGGGTGGCCGACGCCGAGCGGAGGACGGCGGCTGCGGAGGCCAGGATCAGCGCCGACGTCGAGGCTCGGGTGAGCATCGCCGAGGCCGAGGCTGCCGAGGCGCAGGAGAAGATGCGGCAGGCGGAGGAGAAGGCGCGCATCGCGGAAGCGAAGGCGGCCGACGCCGCCGTCCTCTTGGGCCAGGCCGAGGCCAAGGCAGACCAGGCCGCCGGCAGGACGGAGGCGACCGAGGCCGAGGCCCGCGAGGCGGCCGAGAAGATGCACGAGTCCGAGGCCCGAGCGGCCGAGGCGATCGTTCGCGCCCAGGGCGCGGAGGGGCGGCTCACGCAGATGGAGCAGGACCTCCAGAACGCGGAGGCTCGGGCCGAGCAGGTGGCCAACCGCGTCGTGGAGCTCGAAGCCCTGGAGGGCCAGTACCAGGGGCAGATCCGAAGCCTCGAGGAACAGCATGGCCAGCAGCTCGACGAGGTTCGCGCTTCCATGGAGGTAGAGCTCGGTCGAACCCGCCAGGAGCTCGAGGCGACCCTGGCGGAGACCAGGGCGGCGCAGGAACGCATCCTGATCGAGACCCGATCGCAACAGGAGGCGACCCTGTCGGAGACCCGGGCGGCGCACGAAGTGGCGCTGCGAGAGCTGGTTTCCCAGCACGACTCGGAGTTGACGCAGGTCCGGACCGAGCTCGGGGGTCAGGTCGAGCAGACCCGCGCCGAGCTCGAGACCCTCATCGCCGAAACAGAGCAGCAGCGCGGGACCCTCGACGCCGACCTGCGGGCCGCCACGGAGCAGCTCACCCAGGCCGAGGCCCGTCTGACGAGGGCCGAGGAGACGGCCGCCGAGCAGCTCAGTCAGGCCGAGGCCCGGCGGGCCAAGGCCGAAGAGACGGCCGCCCTCCAGGAGGAGCGGGCGAAGCACGCGGAGGCTCGCATCACCGAGCTGCAGACCCAGATGGAAGTGCTGCAGCGGGATGACGTCTCCGAGGAGCTCCGTCTTGCCAGGGCCCAGGAACGCCGCGCCGCGGAGGAACTCCACGCCACACAGGAGAAGCTGGCCAAGGCCCAGGTCGACGCGAGGACACTCCAGGAGCAGATAGCGCGGATGGAGGCCCGGACCGCCGACGAGGAACGGCCCGACCTGGAGGAGGTCTTGCGGCTCACCCAGGAGCGTCTGACCGGCGCCTCCACTCGCCTGCAGCAGGCGGAAGAGCGGGGCCACGCGGCCGAGCGCCAGCTGCACGAACTGAAGAACCGGATCGACCAGGAGGTCGAGTTGGCCGTCGAGGGCGCCAGGCTCGAGCTGGCCGCCGAGGTGGCGAACGCCGACGGACATCAAACCGTGGAGGCCTCGGCCGTCGCCCTCGAGGACCGCCGGGCCGCAGGGCCGTTCCTGTCGGCGCTGTCCCAGGACGCCAGGACGTCGCTGACCCGGATCCTCGGTCTGGTCCTGACGCTCAAACACCAGACGTCCCCGTCCGAGCAAGCACCGCTCCTCAAGCAGCTCGCATCCCACACGCGCAAGCTCGATCACCTCGTGTCGGACCTCCTGGACGCGGACCGCCTGGCCCGCGGGAACGTGACGCTGAACCTGCGCCGGACCGACGTCGAGGCCCTGGTGCGCCGGGTCATCGAGGAGTCCGGGGTCAAGGGCGAGCGCCAGATCCAGGTGCGGAGCGAGCGAGTGATCGCCTCCGTGGACCCCGTCCGCGTGGAGCAGATCGTGTCCGCGCTGCTCTCCGGTTCTGTCAGCCGGACGGGTCCCGGCGAAGCCATCGTGGTCAGGATCGAGCCGACGGACGGAGGCGCGATCGTGGCGGTGGAGGACGACGAGCCCGCCTCCGATGCGGCGATGAGTCCGGTGGTCGCCCGGTTCGCGGTGATACACGGTGGATGGGCACGGGTGGAAGGTCGGCCCGAAGGCGGTTCCTCGTTCAGAGTGTTCCTGCCGGAGGCCCCGCCCGCGACGACGGAGTCGCAGACGACCGACATCCAGGGCGAGGCCGGGGCCGAGATCCAGACGTCGGATGACGGCGTCGAGATCGAGGCACCCCGCGTGGTCACGGTCGAAGGGATGGAAGCCTCGGCCGCGCCCACCATCGTGGCGACCGACGAGGACGATCCCAAGGTGCTCCTTCGAGAGCTGGGGATGGTCTTCGAGGACTAGGCGTCGAGGGCCCGGAGGATCTGCCGGGCGATCACGACCCGCTGGATCTGGTTCGTGCCCTCGTAGATCTGCGTGATCTTCGCGTCGCGCATCATGCGCTCCACCGGGTACTCCCGGACGTAACCGTAGCCGCCGAGGATCTGCACCGCGTCGATGGTGATCTCCATCGCGGCGTCCGAAGCGAAACACTTCGCGACGGCCGAGTGATAGGTCATGCGGGGATCGTCGGCGTCGCACGCGGCCAGTGCCCGATACACGAGCATCCGGGAGGCCTCGATCTTCATGGCCATGTCGGCCAGCATGAACTGGATGGCCTCGAAGTCGGCGATCCGTTGGCCGAACTGCTGCCGCTCGACCGCGTATCGCGCCGAGGCATCGTGGGCCCCCTGGGCGATGCCCAAGGCCTGACACCCGATCAGCGGCCGCGAGTAGTCGAGGGTCCGCATGGCGATCCCGAACCCCTCTTCCTCCTCGCCGATGATCCGGTCGACCGGGATCCGGGCGTCCTCCAGGATGACCTCGCGGGTGGGCGAGCCCCGGATGCCCATCTTCTCTTCCTTCCGCCCGAAGGAGACGCCGGGGTCGTCCTTCATCACCAGGAACGCCGAGATGCCCTTGGCCCGAAGCGACGGATCCTTCGTGGCGAAGACGATGTACGCCTGGGACACGCCTGCCCCGGTGATGAACCGCTTGGTTCCGGTGAGGACGAATGCGTCGCCGTCTCGCGCATACCGCGTCGTGAGCGACGCCGCATCGGAGCCGGCGCCGGGCTCGGTCAGGGCATAGGACATGAGGACCTCACCCCGGACGATGCCGCCGATCAGCTCGCGCCGCTGTCCCTCGGTCCCGGCCAGCATCAGCGGCGTGGACCCGAGCTTGGCCACGCCGGGGGCCAGGGCGAACCCGGCGGAGACGCGGGACAACTCCTCCATCAGCACGCCGAACGCGAGGTGACCCCCGCCGGAGCCCCCGTACTCCTCGGGGTATCCCACGCCCGTGAGCTCGTTGTCGGCGAGCACCTGGTACAGGTCCTCCGGCCACTCGTCGGTCTCGTCGATCTCGGCGGCCCGGGGGGCGATCTTCTCCTCGGCGATCTGTCGGACGATCGAACGGAACTCCTCCAGCTCCTCGGGGAGCTCGAACCGGCGCTCGTCGTCCATCTAGTCCGGCCCAGACTAGTCGGCGGCGCGGCGTCGAAGCACGAGGGCGTCGCCCTGGCCGCCGCCTCCACAGATGCAGGCCCCGCCCAGGAGGACGCCGCGCCGCCGGATCTCGTGGGCCAGGGTCAGCACGATGCGCGCGCCGCTCGCGCCGATGGGGTGGCCCATCGCCACCGCGCCGCCGTTTACGTTCACGATGTCTTCCGACACACCGAGCAGCTTCGTCACGTTGACCGCCACGGCGGCGAATGCCTCGTTCACCTCGACCAGCGCGAGATCGTGGACGTCGAGCCCGGCCTTCTTCAGCGCGTTCTGCATGGCGATGGCCGGCACGGTGTGGAGGTAGGCGAACCGCTCGGCCGACATCCCGTAGGAGACGATCTCGGCGAGGGGGGTGAGGTGCAGCTCGCGGGCCCGCTCCTCGCTCGCGACGACCACGGCCGCGGCGCCGTCGGAGATCTGCGACGCGTTCCCGGCCGTGATCGTGCCGTTCTCGGCGAAGGCTGGCTTCAACGCGGCGAGCGCGTCCGCGGTGGAGTCCGGCCGGATGCCTTCGTCGCGGTCCACCAGGATGGGCCTTCGTTGCGGGACCTCGACGGCCACGACCTCCCCGGCCAGGGCCCCCGACTCCCAGCCGGCGAGAGCCCGCTGGTGGCTCCGGGCCGCCCAGGCGTCCTGTTCCTCCCGAGAGACCCCCACTTCCCTGTTCACCTGGTCGGAGGACTCCCCCATCACCTGCTTCGTGAAGGAGGACCACAGGCCGTCGCGGACCATGGAATCGACGAGTTCCGCGTGGCCCAGGCGCAAGCCCTCCCGGCCCTTGGGGAGCAGGTAGGGCGCCTGGGTCATCGACTCCATCCCCCCGGCCACCGCGATCTCGATCTCGCCGGCCCGGATCATCTGATCGGCCATGGCGATGGCCGACATCCCCGACAGGCACACCTTGTTGATCGTGATGGCCGGTACTTCTTTGGGGATCCCGGCGGCGACGGCGGCCTGCCGGGCCGTGATCTGGCCGGTCCCGGCCTGGATCACGTGGCCCATGACCACGTAATCGACCTGCTCGGGAGCGACGCCCGACCGCACGAGGGCCTCTCGGATCGCGACGGCGCCCAGGTCGACCGCGGCGACTCCCCCGAGCGCGCCCTGGAACTTGCCGATCGGGGTCCGGGCCCCTGCGACGATGACCGATGACGTCACCCGCCCAGTCTATCGGCGGCGCGACGTTCGAACCCGGGAGCGTACCGGTCAGGTCTGGTTGGCGACGGCCTTCTCGATAACCTCGAGGATCTCGTCGCCGACCAGCTCGTCGCGCTCCTCCAGCGCGTCACGGAGGGCCATCACGACGTCACGGTTCTCCACGAGGAGCGCCTCGACGCGCTGCTTCTGCGTGTCCAGGATGTCCTCCACCCGGCGTTTCCCGTCCTTGTCGGCCAGGAGCTTCGCCACCAGGTTGGTCCGGCTGATAGGGCCCTCGGCGACCGCGTCGTAAGAGATCAGCGAGCCCGCCATGCCGAACGAGCCGACCATCTGCGCCGCCAAGGCGGTCGCCTGGGCGAGGTCGCTGGCCGGCCCGGTGCCCGACTCCCCGAGGAACTGCTCCTCGGACACCAGACCGCCCAGCGCGATCGCGACGTGGGACTCGATCTCCGAACGCGACCGAGTGAATCGCTCCTCCATGTCGCCGTGGGCCAGCAGGCCGAGGGACTGGCGGCGCTTGATGATGGAGAGGACCTCGAGCCGCCGGTCGTGCCCCAGGAAATAGGCCACCGCAGCGTGTCCGGCCTCGTGGGTGGCCACGGCCCGCCGGTCGGCGTCGGTATAGGTCACTCCCTGCTTGAGGCCGATCTCCTCGGTCAGCTTGGCCTCGT
>JAHEXX010000042.1 GCA_023251895.1 bacterium | reverse complement strand
CTCCAGCCCGAGACGCTTGATCGCGAGCAGGCTGTCGCCTCCGCCGACCACCGAATAGGCCTTGGACCCCGCCACGGCTTGGGCCACGCCGCGCGTGCCGGCCGAGAAGGGCTCCAGCTCGAAGACCCCCATCGGCCCGTTCCACAGGATCGTCCTTGCGTCCGCGAGCGTCCGCGCGAACTCCTCCACGGTGCGCGGACCGATGTCGAGCCCGATCAGGCCGCGGGGGATCTGGGCCGCCGGGACCGTCGTCCACTTGGCATCGAGGGTCATCTCGGGGGCTGCGACGACGTCCTCCGGGAGCTGGATCAGGACGCCCCGCTCGTCCGCGAGCCTGCGCGCCGCCCGGACCTCGTCGAGACGGTCCCGCTCCACCAGGCTGTTCCCGACCTCTCCCCCGTCGGCGGCGATGAAGGTGAAGGCCATGGCCCCGCCGATCAACAAGGCGGCGACCCGCGGGATCAGCGCGGAGATGGTCTCGAGCTTGTCGGAGACCTTGGCGCCGCCCAGGATCGCCACGTACGGCTCGTCGGGGGCATCCAGCAGGTGGGAGAGGGCCTCCACCTCGCGTTGCAAGAGGCGGCCCGCGACTGCCGGGCGCCCGTGCTCGGTGAACAGGTCCGGAAGCGCCGCCACCGACGCGTGGGCCCGGTGGGCCGCCCCGAACGCGTCACCGACGTACACCTCACCGAGGACGGCCAGCCGCGCCGCGAACGCCGGATCGTTGGCCTCCTCGCCGGGGTCGAACCGGAGGTTCTCCAGCAGTACGACCTCGCCCGCCTCGACGTGACCGCAGACCGCCTCTGCCTCCTCACCGGCCACGACGTCCAGAGCCATCACGTCTCGATCCAACAGGTCCGACAGCCGGTCGCCCACGGGGGCCAGCCGGAGCTCCTGCTTGACCGCCCCCCTGGGCCGGCCGAGGTGCGAGGCCAGCACGAGCGACGCGCCCCGGCCGAGCAGCTCGTTCAACGTCGGGACCGTGGCCCGGATGCGCAGGTCGTCGGCCACCCGGCCGTCTTCCAGGGGAACGTTGAAGTCGGCCCGCACGAAGATGCGCCTTCCGGCGAGGTCGCCGGCGTCTTCGAGGGTGCGTAGCTTCACAGTCGGCCGGCGATGAGCTCGACCAGGTCCACAAGGCGGTTCGAGTACCCCCACTCGTTGTCGTACCAGCCCATGATCTTCGCCACCCGGCCCATCGCCATCGTCGACAGCGCGTCGAACGTGCACGAGGCCGGGGACCCCACGATATCGCTCGACACGATGGGGTCCTCGGTATAGACGAGCCGCCCGCCGGACAGGGGCCCGCTCTCCGAGGCGGCCCGGAACGCCGCGTTCACGTCGTCGATGGACACCTCCAGCTTCAGGGTGGCGACGAGGTCGGTGACCGAGCCATCGGGCACCGGCACCCTTAGGGATATCCCGTCCATCTTGCCGTTCAGGTGCGGCAGCACGAGGCCGGTGGCCTTCGCCGCCCCGGTCGTGGTGGGGATGATGTTCAAGGCGGCCGCGCGGGCGCGGCGGAGGTCCTTGTGGGGCAGGTCCAGGATCTGCTGGTCGTTCGTGTAGGCGTGCACGGTCGTCATGAACCCCTGCTCGATGCCGAATGCGTCGTCGAGGACCTTGGCCATGGGGGCCACGCAGTTCGTGGTGCACGACGCGTTCGAGATGACGTTGTGGGTGGCGGGGTCGTACCGGTGGTCGTTCACGCCCAGCACGATCGTGATGTCCTCGCCCTTTGCCGGGGCGCTGATAACGACCTTCTGGGAGCCGGCCTCGATGTGCGCCTGGGCCTTCTCCCGGTCGGTGAACAGGCCGGTGGACTCGATCACGATCTGTGCGCCGAGTTCCTTCCAGGGCAGATCCGCCGGGTTACGTTCGGCCAACACCCGCAGCTCGTCACCGTCCACCGTGATGCCGTCGTCCGAAGCCCGGACCTCACCGGCGAACCGGCCCAGCACCGAGTCGTACTTCAGCAGGTGGGCGAGGGTCTTTGCGTCGGTGATGTCGTTGACGGCCACGAAGTCCCATTCCTTGCGTTGCTGTTTCGCGGCCCGGAAGAAGTTGCGGCCGATGCGGCCGAACCCGTTTATCCCGATCTTGAGCGTCATGCAGATCCTCCTGCGGAAGCGGGTTTCCCCATCCTAGCCATCCGGAGCGAGGACCGTCCTCGGCCGAACGAAGGGGGGGCGGGAGGGCTACTTGCCGCCGGGCCGGGTCGGGGGTGAGGTTGGCGGTGGAGGCGGCGGCGGTGGCGGAGGCTGGGTGCCGCCGCCCGACGGAGGCCTCGGTTGCGGCTTGGGCGACCACGCCGGGTGCCACTTCTTGTGATGCTTCGGCGGCGGCGTGCGCGTCGGCTGGGTCGGGCTCGCCGTCACCACCGGGGACGTCGGGGCCGAGGTGGACGGGGGCGGAGGGGAATACGTCTCGAGGATCGATGGGCCCCCCCGGCCGAACCAGATCACCGCGCCGGCCCCCCCGACGAGGGCCGCCACGGCTGCGATCCCCAGCCACCTGTCACGGGTGCCGGAGAACAACGGCGCCCGGCGGCGCTCCATGTGCGACGCGCCTCGGAGCTCGCGCCGCCGGGCGCGCGTCACCTTCCGGAGCTGACGGTTGTACCTCCACCGTTCCACGTGGCCGCGCCGAGCCGCCCGGGGCGGCCGCCCGCGCCGCGCACTGCGCGCGGCCCGGGCGGCCGCGCGCATCTCCTTCTTCAGCTCCCGTCGGTAGCTCCGCGACGGGCGATCTGGACCCGACCCAGCCATCGCCCCCCAGCCTACTGCCTGTCCAGGTCGCGGTGGTCCACCGCGACCGGCAGCCCATGACCTCGGAAGAAATCCGCCAGCTCGTCGGCCACGATCACCGAGCGGTGTCGCCCCCCGGTGCAGCCCACCGCCACCGTAAGGTACGACTTCCCCTCCGCCAGATAGCCCGGAACCATGTAACCAAGCAGCGAGCGAAGTCTGCGCATGAACTCACGGTACATCTTCTGCTCGGTGACATACGTCTTGACCTTGGGATGGTTCCCCGGCAGCGGCCGGAGCTCCTCGATCCAGTGCGGGTTCGGCAGGAACCGGACGTCCAGGACCAGGTCCGCGTCGCGGGGGGACCCGTACTTGTAGCCGAACGAGATCAGCGAGACCTGCAGGCTCTCCTCGGGCGGAACCTCGGAGAACGCGTCGCGGATGCGGTCACGCAGCTCGTGGGGGGTCAGGCCCGAGGTGTCGACGATGAGGTCGGCCTCCCCCCGGAGGCTCTCCATCATCAGCCGCTCCTTCCGGATCCCCTCCACCACGCGGTCCGCCGGGGCCAGGGGGTGACGGTGGCTGGTGGCCTCGTACCGGTTCACCAGGTCCTGGTCGGAAGCCTCCAGGTACAGGATCTTGTACGGGATGTGCAGGGCCTGCAGCTCGTCGAGTGCCTTGGACAGCTCGCCGAAGAACACCCCGCCGCGCGCGTCGACCACGATGGCCAGCCGGTTTGGGCCACCGGGGCGATCGGCCAGCTCCGCCATCTTCGGCAGCAGGGTCGGCGGGAGGTTGTCCACCACGAAGTAGCCCAGGTCCTCCAGGCATCGCGCCGCCTCGGACCGGCCGGCGCCGGACAGGCCCGTGATGATCGTGAAGCCCGGGCCCTTCTGGCGGGCCTTCATCGGCGTGACCTTCTTCGGCTTGGGCTCGCTCCTGGCCGGTTGCGACATCAGGCGCTCACCCGCCGATCGGGCTCCCCGTGGAGCCGGTCGTGGATGGCGCGCGCAAGCTCGGGACCGATCCCGGGCGTCGCTTCGATCTCGTCCACCTCCGCACGTTGGAGTTTGGCGAGCGAACCGAACCGTTTCAACAATGCCTTCTTGCGGGCCGGCCCGACCCCGGCAACGTCGTCCAGGGGCGAGGCCAGTGCCCGCTTGGCCCGCTTCTTCCGGTGATACGTCACGGCGAACCGGTGGGCCTCATCCCGGAGGTGCTGAAGGACGAACAGGGCCTCCGATCCCCTTGGGATCAGGAGCGGGTCCGCGCGGTCCGGGAAGTACACCTCCTCCAGACGCTTGGCCAGGCCGACGGCTGGGATCGACAGGCCGGCATCGGCCAGCACCCGGGTGGCCACCGAGAGCTGGCCCCGGCCTCCGTCCACGACCAAGAGCGCCGGTGGGTACGCGAACCGCCGGCGCCTCCCCGCCCCATCTTCCTCCTGTTCCTCGCGCATCCGCGAGAATCGCCGCCGGAGCATCTCCTCCATACTTGCGAAATCGTCCTGTCCGGGGACTCCCTTGATGTCGAACCGACTATAATCCGACCGTTTGGGCAGGCCGTCCTCGAAGACCACCATCGACCCCACCGTGTCCGTAGGCCCCAGGTTCGAGACGTCGTAGCACTCGATCCGAAGCGGCGCCTGAGGCAGCCCAAGCTCGTCGGCCAGTCGGGTCAGAGCCCGGGACCGGGCCCCGAAGTCCGAGGCCCGCCGCAGCTTGTGCCGAGCGAAGGCCTCCTTCGCGTTCTGCGCGACCGTCTCCAGGAGCCGCCGCTTGGCCCCCCGCTCCGGCACCGCGAAAGCCACCCGCCCGCTCCGCCTGGCCGCCAGCCACCGCTCAAGCAGCTCCCGGTCCGCGGGGAGTGCCGGAAGGAGGATCCGGGCCGGGATCTCCTGGCGTTCCATGTACAGCTCCCGGACGAACGACGCGAGCAGGTGGGGGCGGTCCAGCTCCTCCACCTTGTCCACCACCCAGCCCTTGCGCCCCATGACCCGGCCCCGGCGCACGAAGAACGCCTGGAACGCCGCCTCCAGATCGTCGTCGACCAGGCCGATCACGTCGAGGTCCTGCGGCTGGGTCAGCACCATCTCCTGGCTCTCCATCGCACGCCGGGCCGCGGCGAGCTGGTCGCGGAGCTTGGCGGCCTGCTCGTACTCCTGCCGCTCCGAGGCTCCGCGCATCTCGCGCTCCAGGCGGGCCACGACGGGCCGCTCCTTGCCGGCCAGGAAGTCCGACAGGGCCTCCACCTGGACCCGGTAGGACTCCTCGGTCACGCCGGTGGCGTCCGGGACGCAGGGCCCGGCGCACCGCCCGATGTCGAAGTACAGGCAGGGGCGGCGGGCCCGGGCCCGCTGGTCGAAGAAGGCGTTGGAGCACGTCCGCACGGGGAACACGCGGGTCAGCGCGTCCAGCGTCTCCCGGATGGCGTAGGCGTGCCCGAACGGCCCGAAGTACCGGACGTTCTTCCGCTTCGTGCCCCGCAGGACCTGGGCCCGTGGCCACCGCTCCCCCACGGTCAGGGCCAGGTACGGGTAGGACTTGTCGTCGCGGTACCGGATGTTGAACCGGGGCAGGTGCTCCTTGATCAGGTTGTACTCCAGCATCAGGGCGTCGACCTCCGTCGAAGCGACGATCCACTCGACGGTCTCGGCGGCGGCCAGCATGGCTTCGGTCCGGGGGTGTTGTTCCCTGCCCCAGTACGTGGCCAGCCGCTTGCGGAGGGACCGGGCCTTCCCCGCGTACACGACCCTCCCGTCGCCGTCGCGGAACAGGTAGGCCCCCGGTGAGTCCGGGATGCCGGAGGTCTGGGGCCGAGCGATGCTCACCCGGTCATTCTAGGAACCACGCGCGCGGAACCGGGGAACCCTCCCGTTACTTGACGATGAACGCCCCCGTCATCGCGGTGGGGTGGAAGTCGCACCGGAAGAAGTAGGTCCCGGGCTTGGCGATCGCGTCGAAGTTGTACGTGACCGTCTTGCTGACCAATGTCAGGTCGAGGGCCTGGGTCTGGATCGAGGTCGTGCCGCTGGAGTCGGTGTAGATCGACATGTTGTGCGCGATCGAGTCCTGGTTGTTGAAATCGACCGTGAACGCCTTGCCGGCGTCCACGGCCAGGCACTTCTCGGCGAATCCGTTGGTCGCCGCCCCCGCCGGTGCGGTGAGCTGCAGCCTGGTACCGGACGGGGCACACTGCGCCGTCGGGGCCACGGAGGGGATCCCGTTGGGGGTGGGGCTGGGGTTGGCCAGGAGCAGGCCAAGGCCCGAGACGTCGCCGTACGTCGCGAGCTGGAGGTTCTGGTTCCATCGGTCGTACCAGGCCAGGTACGCGAAGCTCCCGTCCGGGGTCACCCCCACGGACGGGTTCTGGCCACCGGCCGTGTTGGAGGTCTCGATCGTCGTGAACGTGCCGCCCGAGCCCGACACCAGCATCACCCGGTTCGCGCTGGGATCCTTCCAGGTCACGTACACGGTGCCCTGGTCGTCGACCGCCAGGTCGGTGCCGAGGCCGGTTTCCCTCTCCTTGGGCCGGTACTTCGCCACCGAGCTCACGGTCCACGCTCCGTTCGACAGGGAGGCCTCGTGGACCTCGTCCTTCGTGTAGTAGGTGACGTGCACCACCCCGCCCTTGCCGGACGTGGCCGACAGCCCGGTTGCGTCGGCCCTCTCGATCTCCCGGGTCGTCCAAGCGGTCCCGTCGAACGTCGCCGCCATCACGGCCCCGGCACCGGTGTCCGCGTAGGCCACCACCGGGGCGCCGCCGGCGTCGAAGGCGATCCCGGTCGGCTCGGGCTGGGGGCAGCCCGGGCACTGCCGGATGGCGGCCGCGTCCTCAAAGGTCCACGTTGCGCCCACCGGGCGACCCACCCTGACCGACTCCCCGCCCTCGACGTTCTGAGTGAACGCCACCCACGGCGTGCCGCTGGTGTCAAGCGCGATCGAGGGCATGCCGAGCGGGCCGGCCGTGGAGAGCGGCGTGGTCGTGGAGAAGATCCTCTGCGCCGAGAAGCTCTTCCCGTCCGGGCTGCTCCCGTACCAGTAACCATCGGCCCCGGCCCACACGACGTGCATGGCGCCGGTCGAGGAGATGGCGATGTCGGTGCCGTTCACGCTCTGGGGAGTGATGTTCTGCAGCCCGGGGACCTCTGCGGGGCCGAACGGGATGACGACCCCCGTGGGCGCCGGCTTCGCCATGGCCACCGCGCCGCGGACGTAGACGCCCTTCTGCAGCGAGGTCAGGAGCACGCTGGGGACGAACGGAGCCAGGACCGGGCGCGGCGGGGCCACCTTGTTCGGTCGGACCCCCGACGGGAACCCGAAGTACGCGACGTACGGGGAACCGTCGGACCCGATGGCCACGGTGGGGTCGACCCCCACGTTGTCCTGGAAATCGGCTACCTGGGGCACGAACTCCTTGCCGGCACCGAAGTCGACGACAGCCTGCGGCGGCGCGCCACAGGCTACGGCGAGCAGCCCGAGGGCGGCGGCGGAGATCAGGAGTTCCTTCGCGGCCTTGGACACAGCGCGCAATCCTAGCAAGGACCGGCCCGCCCGTTGGCACCCGGCCTAGGCGTCCTGGGGGACCTTCTCGCGGACCAGCGGGAGCGTCCCCAGGACCTCGGCCAGGAACTGCCCGGTGTACGACCCGGGGTCCTGCGCGACCTCCTCCGGCGGCCCAGCGGCGACCACCTCGCCGCCCGCGTCGCCCCCCTCGGGGCCCAGGTCCACGATCCAGTCGGCCGTCTTGACGACGTCCAAGTTGTGCTCGATCACCAGGACCGTGTTCCCCGCGGCCACCAGGCGTTGGAGCACCCCGAGGAGCTTGCGGATGTCCTCGAAATGCAGGCCGGTGGTCGGTTCGTCCAGCACGTACAGCGTGTTCCCGGTCGCCCGCTTGTGCAGCTCCGACGACAGCTTGATCCGCTGGGCCTCGCCGCCGGAGAGCGTGGGCGCCGGCTGTCCGAGCTTGATGTAGCCGAGCCCCACGTCGGAGAGGGTCTGGAGGTGCCGGGCGATGACGGGGATGTTCCGGAAGAACTCCAGGGCCTCGTCGACGCTCATCTCCAGCACGTCGGCGATCGAGCGGTTCTTGTAGCGCACCTCGAGGGTCTCCCGGTTGTAGCGACGGCCCTTGCACACCTCACAGGTCACGTAGACGTCGGGCAGGAAGTGCATCTCGATCTTGATCTGGCCGTCGCCGGCGCAGTTCTCGCACCGCCCCCCCCGGACGTTGAACGAGAACCGCCCTGGCTGATAGCCCCGGACGCGGGCCTCGGGGACCTGGGCGAAGAGCTTGCGGATGTGATCGAACATGCCGGTGTAGGTGGCCGGGTTGGACCGGGGGGTCCGGCCGATCGGCGACTGGTCGATGTCGATGACCTTGTCGATATGCTCCCACCCGGTGAGCTTCTTGTGCTTCCCGGGCAGCAGGCGCGACCGGTAGATCTTCTGCATCAGGGCGCGGAGCAACACCTCTTGAACCAGCGTGGACTTGCCGGACCCGCTGACTCCCGTCACGCAGATGAAACAGCCGAGTGGCAGCCCGACGTCGATGCCCTTGAGGTTGTGTTGGCGGGCGCCGTGCACCTTGAGCCATCGGTCGCCCGGGTTCCGCCGAACCTTCGGCGTCGGGATCGAGCGGCGGCGCGAGAGGAACGCGCCCGTCAGCGACCCCTCATCCTCCAGCAACCCCTTCAGGTCTCCCGAGTAGACGATCTCCCCGCCGTGCGCCCCCGCGCCGGGTCCGATGTCGACGATGTGGTCGGCCGCCAGGATCGTGGCCTCGTCGTGCTCCACAACGATGAGCGTGTTCCCCAGATCCCGCAGCCGCATCAGCGTGTCGATGAGCCGCCGGTTGTCCCGCTGGTGGAGCCCGATCGAGGGCTCGTCCAGGATGTAGAGAACGCCCACGAGGCCGCTGCCGATCTGCGTGGCCAGCCGGATCCGCTGGGCTTCACCCCCGGCCAGGGTTGCCGATGCCCGGTCCAGGGTCAGGTAATCCAGCCCCACGTCCACCAGGAACGTCAGCCGCGAGCGGATCTCCTTCAGCAGGCGCTCGGCGATCATCCGTTCACGGTCGGACAGGTCCACCGCTTCGATGAACCCGAGGGTGTCCCGGATCGACCGGTCCGTGAGCTCGGCGATGTTGATACCGCCGACCTTGACGGCAAGGCTCTCGGGCCGCAGACGCGCGCCCTTGCAGACGCGGCAGGGGACCTCGCGCATGAATTGCTCGAGCTTCTCGCGCTGGCTCTCGGAGTCGGTCTCGGAGTGCCGCCGCTCCACCGTCGGCAGGACCCCCTCGTAGGTCGTGTAGTAAGAACGGGTGCGGCCGTAGCGGTTCTTGTATCGGACGAAGATCTCCTGGTCGGAGCCGTAAAGGACCACGTCCCGGGCCTTCTTCGGAAGCTTCTTCCAGGGCGTCGTGGCGGAGAACCCGTGGGCCTCGGCCACCGACCCCAGGACCCGGTACCAATACTCGAGGCGGGACCCCGCCCACGGGGCGATGGCTCCTTCGTCGATCGACAGATCGGGATCGGGGATCACCAGCTCGGCGTCGACCTCCAAGCGGGTCCCCAGGCCGTCGCAGGTCTGGCACGCGCCGTACGGCGAGTTGAACGAGAAGTTCCGAGGCTGGAGCTCGTCGAACGACAGTCCGCAGTGGGTACACGCCAGCGCCTGCGAGAAATTCTGGATCTCCTCGCCGTCGGGGGTCTGGACGGCGATGGCGGCGATGCCTTCGGCCAGTTGCAGGGCCGTCTCGATCGAATCGGCGACCCGCCGGCGGATATCCGGCTTCGCGACCAGCCGGTCGACGACCACATCGATCGAGTGCTTGTAGTGTCGCTCGAGCCGGATCGGCTCGGAGAGGTCGCGGACCTCCCCATCCACACGGGCCCGCACGAATCCCTTGCGCCCCAGGTCTCCCAGGAGCTTCTCGTACTCGCCCTTGCGGCCCCGCACGACGGGGGCGAGCACCTGGAACTTCGTGCCCTCGGGCAGCTCCATGACCTGATCCACGATCTGGTCAGGGGTCTGCCGCCCGATGGGCCGCCCGCAGTTCGTGCAGTGCGGATGGCCGACCCGGGCGAACAGCACGCGGAGGTAGTCGTAGACCTCAGTGATGGTGCCGACCGTGGACCGGGGGTTCCTGGAGGCCGACTTCTGGTCGATCGAGATGGCCGGTGACAGCCCCTCGATGAAGTCCACATCGGGCTTCTCCATCTGCCCCAGGAACTGCCGGGCGTACGCGGACAGCGACTCCACGTACCGCCGCTGCCCCTCCGCGTAGATCGTGTCGAAGGCCAGCGAGGATTTCCCGGAGCCGGAGATGCCAGTGAACACGATGAGCCGGTCCCTGGGGAGGTCCAGCGTGATGTTCCTGAGGTTGTGCTCACGGGCGCCGTGGATGACGAGTCGATCGGTGCCCACGGAAGCATTGTAGTGACGGCTCCGACATCGGCCCCACGGAGGCCGATATCCTCGAACCGTGTCTGACGGGGAGCGGAGCCCTGCGGCCGGTCACGGGGTGTCGTTCGGTGAGGCGCTGCGGTTCTGGGTCCGGCTGGGATTCATCAACTTCGGCGGACCCACCGGCCAGATCGCGATCATGCACCAGGAGCTGGTGGAACGGCGCCGCTGGATCAGCGACGGCCGATTCCTGCATGCCCTGAACTACTGCATGCTGCTGCCCGGCCCCGAGGCCCAACAGCTCGCGATCTACGTCGGGTGGCTGCTGAACGGCACGCCGGGCGGCCTGGTGGCCGGGATCTTCTTCATCGCTCCCAGTTTCTTCCTGATGCTGGTCTTCTCGTGGGTGGCGGCGACCCACGGCGACGTGGGGTGGGTCGCCGGGATCTTCGCCGGCCTGGCCACGGGCGTGGTCGGCATCGTGGCGGCCGCCGTGATCCGCGTCGGGAACCGGGCCCTGAAGAACCCGATCCTGGTCGCCGTGGCCGCCGCCGCGTTCGTGGCGATCTTCTTCGTGGGGGTGCCGTTCCCCTTCGTGGTCGTCGGCGCGGGCTTGCTCGGGCTGGTCGCCGGCCACCGGTGGCCAGCGACGTTCGCGACGATCCGGCAAGACGCCGCCGCGGACGAGGAGGCAGTGCTCCACGACCGAGCCGAGACCCCCGACCACGCCCTGGCGAGCCGGGGTCGGGCGGCCCGGGTGCTGGCCCTGGGTCTTGCCGCGTGGTGGCTGCCGCTCATCGCGGTCTCGGCGCTCGACCTCGGGACCAGCGTGTTTCGGGACCAGGCGCTCTTCTTCAGCAAGGCGGCGTTGGTGACCTTCGGCGGGGCCTACGCCGTGCTCGCCTACCTCAACCAGGCCGCTGTGGGACAGTTCGGATGGCTCACGGCGGCGCAGATGGCGACCGGTTTGGGGCTCGCCGAGACCACACCGGGTCCATTGATCATGGTCACACAGTTCGCGGCGTTCCTCGGTGCGTACCGGTTCCACGGAGACCTGGACCCCCTGGCCGCCGGCATCCTCGGGTCTGCCGTGGCGGTGTGGGCGACGTTCGCTCCGTGCTTCCTTTGGATCTTCCTCGGCGCGCCGTACATCGAGCGGCTGCGGGGCAACGTGCGCCTGTCCGCCGCGCTCTCGACGATCACGGCGGCGGTGGTCGGCGTCATCGCCAGCCTGGCTGCGACCTTCGCGATCCACACCCTCTTCGACGACGTGCGGACGACGGCGTTCCTGGATACCCGGATCCCGGTGCCACGTCTCGCCAGCGTCGACCCCTTCGCGCTCGTCGTGGCGGGGATCGCCTTCGTGGGCATATGGCGCTTCCGGTGGAACGTCGTTCCGGTGGTGTTGGCCGCAGCGGTCGCTGGGTTGGTCCGCTCGGTCCTCGGGTAGGCTTTCGCGCATGACCGCACGCGAAGAGCTCGAGAAGCTGTCCTCCAAGGAGTTGCACGACCGGGCCATGGCCCTGGCCAAGCGCCGCCTGGACGTCGGGTTCCTGTGGGAAGTCCTGAAGGCGATCCCGGCCGCAGACGCCGCTGCCGGCCACCTGGATCGGGCCGACATCGACGTGGTCCGGCCCGTCGCGCTGTTGAACGACCTGTTCGACGCCGACGAAGGGGACCTTGCCGAGGCCCTCAGGCCCCTGTACCTCGACTACCTCGAGGAACACGAGCACGCCTGAGCGCGCGCTGGAGTCGTACCGGGACGAGTTCCCCGTCCTGGAACGCAAGGCCTACCTGATCAGCGCGTCGCTCGGTCCGGTTTCGGAACGTTCACGGCGGTACCTGACCGGATACATCGATGCGTGGGCCACCAAGGGTGCGCCGGACCACGTCTGGCTGGAGGACATCTTCCCCGCGATGGGCAGGCTGAAGACGACCTTCGCGGCGCTTGCAGGGTGCGATCCCGACGAGCTCGCCATCACGACCAACATCTCGATCGCCCTATCGTCCGTCGCCTCCTGCCTGGACTTCTCCGGCCCCCGCCGGAAGATCATCCTGTCGGAGCTGGACTTCCCAACCGACGGTCACGTGTGGCTGGCGCAAGAACGGCGTGGCGCCGAGGTCGTGTGGCTCCGCTCGGAGGACGGGCTCACGATCCCGATCGAGGCGTACGACCAGGCCATCGACGAGGACACGGCGCTGGTCATGGTGAATCGAGTTCTCTACCGATCCAGTGCATTGGTCGACGCCAAGCAGGTCTGCGGGATCGCTCGGGAACGCGGCGCCCTGTCCTTCGTCGACGACTACCACGGCATCGGGATCGTGCCGCTCGACCTCCGCGACCTGGGGTGCGACCTCTACACGGCGGGAACGCTGAAATGGCTGTGCGGCGGGCCGGGTATGGCCCTCCTCTACGCGCGCCGCGAACTGCTCCCGTCGCTCGAGCCGACGGTGACCGGGTGGTTCGCGACGCAGGAGCCGTTCTCATTCGACAACCAACATCTCGACTACCACCCGACCGCGCGACGGCTGGAGCACGGGACCCCTCCGGCGCCGGTCTTCTTCATCGCGCAGGGCGGACTGGAGATCATCCGCGAGGTCACGCCGGAGCGGATCCGGGAACGGCAGGGGGAGCTGACCGACCACGTCATCGCCCTGGCCGACGAGGCGGGGTTCCCGGTTCGGACGCCGCGCGCGCGGAGCGCGCGCGGCGGCGTGGCCAACGTCGGCGTCGGGCCGGGGGCCGAGAGGATCTGCCACGCGCTGCTGGAGCGGGACGTGTGCACGGACTTCCGAGGTGACGGCCTGCGGATCTCGCCACACTTCTTCAATACGGAGGCCGACATCGACCGCTGCTTCCACGAACTGCGCGCGCTGCTGTAACCGCTTAGCTAGTCTGAGCCAGACTAGCCCCGCACGAGGACGGTGACCCGCTGGGTCATGTTGTTCGACACCCCGTGGTGGTTCCAGGGCTGATCGACGGGTTGGACGTTGCCGGCGACGTCGGTGGCGCGAGTCATCAGTTCGCGCTCGCCCGGCGCGGCATCCCAGGTGAGCGTCCAGGGCACCCACGCGTGCGACGACTGCTGCCCGAGGGTCGCGTCCTTCCACGTGGAACCGCCGTCGATGCTGACCTCCACGCGGGCGATGGGTCCCCACCCCGACCAGGCCCGCCCGGTCAGGGTGTGACGCCCGGGTTCGACGTGCCGGATGCGGGTGAAGAAGTCCGGGAAGCCCGGAGGGACCATCAGCGAGCGCGGCTGCATCCGCGTGACCGGGGTGCCGGGGTCCTCGAGCGCCTGCCGGACCCGGTATGCATCCATCTGGAACCCCTCGAAGGGCTCGGCCACGGGCGTGATCGTGGTCAGCCACTTCACGCTGGTCATGCCGTACCAGCCGGGGACGATCAGGCGCAGGGGGTACCCGTGCTGTGGCGGCAGGGGCTGGCCGTTGATGCCGTAGGCCAGCAACACCTCATCCCGCATGGCCTCAGCTACTGGGAGGCTCCGCTCGTAGTCCTGCTCCACGCCGCCCTGCGTACCGTGGTCCGCACCGGCGAAGACCACCTCGATGGCGTCGTCCTCCAGGCCGGCCTCGTCTAGCAACGGGCGGAGGGGAGTGCCGGTCCACTCGGCGGTTCCCACCGCCTCGTTCAGCCAGGGCTGACTGAGGGGTCGCGGGTGCAGGCGCGCCCGGCCGTTCCCCGCGCACTCCATCGTGACGGCCATGGTCACGGCCGGGCGCGCCGCGATCTCGGCCATCGAGACCCTGAGCGGGCTGCGGACCCGCCCGCCGATCGAGAGCGTCCAGGTGGCCGCGTCCGCCTCCGGGATGTCGAAGTGCGTCAGCAGGTAGTGCATCCCGATCGGTGTGACGTCGTACCGGAGCCCCTCCAGCGGCATGCCGTGGTTGCGGGCCGCGAGCTGCAGTTCCTCGACGGTGATCTCATCGCTGGTCGCGATGCCCTCGGGCACATCCGTCGTGCTCGCCGGACCTCCCTCCGCTCGGCTGGTCGCTCCCCCACTGTATACCCCGCGCTAGCCTGACCGGGTGGACGGCGAGTTCCTCTTGGAGACCGCGACGTCTCCGCCTGCGCGAGTACCGTGTGGAGGACGTGGACGATCTGTTCGCGATCCTCGGCGATGCCGAAACGATGCGTTACTATCCCGCGCCCTATCCGAGGGAACGCACGCTCGAGTGGATCACCGATAACCTCGAGCGATACCGGCGCGACGGCTTCGGCCTGTGGGCGATCGAGGATCGCGAGACCGGCGAGTACCTCGGCAGCTGCGGTCCGGCGGCCCGCGTCGTCGACGGGGTCGAGGAGGTCGAGCTCGGCTGGCACATCAAGCGGAGCCGCTGGGGACGGGGCATTGCCCCGGAGGCAGCAGCCGCGTGCCGCTACCACGCCTTCGGCCCGCTCGGCCTGGACCGGCTGATCTCGCTGATCCGCCCCGTGAACGTTCCCTCGCGACGCGTCGCGGAGAAGATCGGCATGACCGTGGAGAAGGAGGTCTTGTACGGCTCGGTGGCGTGGCCACACCTCGTGTACGCGATCGAGCGCTGACCCTCAGCGAGCCAGCACGACCCGCCCGGCCCGGACGACGAGCCGCAGATCCTCCAGCGCGCCGAGTTCCTCCAGCGGGTCCTGGGCCAGAGCGATGAGATCGGCCGGCGCACCGGGCTGGAGGGGCCCGCGGACCATGGCCTCCAGGACGCCTTCGTTCGTCATCCCGGCCTCGCGCATCAGGAGCGCCTCGCGCACGTGGATCCCCGGCGGGATGGGGCCGTTCCCCAGGTCGGTCCCGTAGATCACCGTGCCGCCGGCCTCGTGGAATCGCCGCAGGTTGTCCAGGGCCGTTCGGACCTCGGGCGTGTCGCGGCCGCGGGACAGGATGTCCAGCGTCGAAACGATCCGCATCGACCGGGCCATGGCCTCGATCACCTGGGGCGAGAGCCGCTCGCTCCATGGCGTGTGAGCGAGCTCGTCGACGCCGGCCCCCAGGGCCCGCTCCGCTTGCCCTTTCCCCTGCGCGTGGGCGGTTACCGGGATGCCGACGTCGGCGGCGGCCCCGCAGATCGCGGCCAGTTCCCCGTCGGAGGGCGTGGGACCGGCCTCGGCGTTCAGCGACACCTTGATCGCCGTGGCGCCCCGGTCCGCCAGCTCCCCCACGACGATCGCCGCGTCGTCGGGCCCCCGCACCACTCGGCCGGTCCCCGGCGGAGCCCACCGGTCGGCCGTCGGATACCCGCCGGGCGCCGTCAGCATCGGCCCGACCGCCCGGATCAGCGGCCCGTTGAAGGTGGGCAGCTCAGACGCGTCGGCAAGCGGGAAGACCACGTCGGGCGGCCAAGCCAGGTCCCGAACCGCCGTCACCCCGCCGAGCAGCACGGCCGCCGGATCGGAGAGCTCGATGTGGACGTGCCGGTCGGCCGCGGCGGGCATCAGGAACCCGTCCACGAACACGTCCTCCTCGGCCTCCGGCGCGCCGGCCGCGGGCCCCACGTAGGTGATCTCGCCGCCCTCGGCCACGACCGTGGCGTTGCGCAGGATCTGCCCCGGGCCGCCCCACACCGCCGGGGCCGTGATCGCGAGGCTCCCCGCCACGGCCGCTTTCAGTTCCCCGCGACGCCGGCCTGGTGGAGCGCCTTCAGCTCCTTGCGGAGGTCCTGGACCTCGTCGCGCAGCCGGGCCGCATACTCGAACCGGAGATCCTTGGCGGCCTGGTGCATCTCCTCCTCCAGGCTCAGGATCAGGCGTTCCAGCTCCTCGGCTGGAAGCTCCGGCTCGGCCCGCCGCCGACGGCGCTTCTCCGCGGGGCGAGGGGCCCGTCTCCCCGAGGCGATGTCCTCGTCCAACGAGAGCAGGATGTCCGAGACCTTCTTGCGGATGGTCTGTGGGTCGATGCCGCGCTCCCGGTTGTACTCCATCTGGATCTTCCGCCTGCGCTGTGTTTCGGAGATCGCGGCCTTCATCGAGTCGGTGACTTGGTCGGCGTACATCCGGACGGTTCCATCGACGTTCCGGGCCGCCCGGCCGATCGTCTGGATCAAGGAGGTCTCCGACCGCAGGAACCCCTCCTTGTCCGCGTCCAGGATCGCCACCAGCGAGACCTCCGGCAGATCCAGGCCCTCCCGGAGCAGGTTGATGCCTACCAGCACGTCGAACTCGCCCAGGCGCAGGTCCCGGATGATCTCGATCCGATGCAGCGTGTCGATCTCCGAGTGCAGGTACCGGACCCGGACCCCCATCTCGATCAGGTAGTCCGTGAGGTCCTCGGCCATCTTCTTCGTGAGCGTGGTGACCAGGACGCGCTGGCCGGCCTCGGCCCGCCTCCGGATCTCGTCGATGAGGTCGTCCACCTGACCCCGGGTGGGCCGGATCTCCACCTCGGGATCGATCAGCCCGGTGGGCCGGACGATCTGCTCGACCACCCGCTTCGATATCTGCAGCTCGTACGCCGCCGGCGTGGCCGACATGAACACGACCTGCCGGACCCGCCCGGAGAACTCGTCGAACGTCAGCGGCCGGTTGTCCAGCGCCGACGGCAGCCGGAACCCGTATTCGACGAGCGTCTCCTTGCGGGTCTTGTCGCCCTCGAACATCCCGTGGATCTGCGGCACCGTGACGTGCGACTCGTCGATCACGCAGAGCCAATCGTCGGGGAAGTAGTCCAGCAACGTGTACGGAGCCGTGCCGGGTGCCCGGCCGTCGATGTGGCGCGAGTAGTTCTCGATGCCGGAACAGAACCCCATCTCGCGCAGCATCTCGAGGTCGTAGCTGGTCCGCATCCGCTCGGCCTCCAGCAGCTTCCCGTGGGCATCCAGCCAGGCCAGCCGTCCGGCCAGCTCCTCCTCGATGCCGACGACGGCCCGCTTCATCCGTTCCTCGGACGCGACGTAGTGTGTGGCCGGGTAGATGGTGATCTCGGGAAGCTCGGCCAGGAGTTCGCCGGTCAGGGGATCGAACTGCGCGATGCGCTCGATGTCCTCGCCCCAGAACTCGATCCTGACCGCGGTCTCCTCGTACGCCGGGAACACCTCCAGCACGTCGCCCTGCACCCGGAACTTCCCCCGGACCAGGTTGGCTTGGTTCCGCTGGTACTGGATGTCGACCAGGCGCTGGATCGCGAAGTCCCGGTCGATGGGCACTCCTCGGTGGACCCGGAGGATCTGGCCCATGTACTCCTCGGGCGAGCCCAGGCCGTAGATGCACGACACGCTGGCCACGATCAAGACGTCCTCCCGCGTTAGCAGGGCGCTGGTGGCCGAGTGGCGCAGCCGGTCGATCTCGTCGTTGATCGACGAGTCCTTCTCGATGTAGGTGTCGGTCTGCGGGAGGTACGCCTCGGGCTGGTAGTAGTCGTAGTAGCTGACGAAGTACTCGACCGCGTTCTCGGGGAAGAACTCCCGGAACTCGTTGGCCAGCTGCGCGCCCAGTGACTTGTTCGGGGCGATCACGAGCGTGGGCTTCTGAACCCGCTCGATGACGTTGGCGATCGTGAAGGTCTTCCCGGTGCCCGTCGCCCCCAGCAGGGTCAGATAGTCCTCGCCGACCGCGACCCCCTCGGCTAGGCCCTCGATGGCCTGCGGTTGGTCCCCCGACGGCTTGAACTCGGCGGCGATGCGGAACGGCGGCACGCCCCGATTCTAGGGCCGGCAGCCGACATCCCCACGGCACTTGTCGTCTGACACGCGCCCCTCGCGAAAGGACCCCCGCTGGGCAGGGGGGTGGACTCGATGGCCGGAATCAGATAATCTGATTCCATGAAGGACCTGACCGCTACCGAAGTCGCCCGGCATCTATCGGACGTGCTCGACTCCGTGGAGCACAGAGGCGAATCCTTCATCGTGCGCAGGAACGGCAGGCCCGTTGCCAGGATCTCCCCCGCCGCCGGGGCATCGGGTGCCGCGACGAAGGCGCTGCTGCGTTCGGTCCCGGCCGACCCCCGGTGGGCAGAGGAACTCGCGGAGCTCCGCCGGGGGCTCGTGATCGAGGAGCGGCGCTGGAACGACTGATTCTCGACACCTCGGTCCTGGTGGCCGCGGAGCGCGGTGCCGCTTCGCTGGATGAGCTCATCTCGGACGACGACGACGTCACGATCTCCGTTGTAACGGTGGCGGAGCTCCTCGTCGGTGTCGAGTTGGCCCACCGGCGTCGTCGACCGAAGCGCGCGACCTTCGTGGAGCTGGCCCTCATCACGCTGCCGGTGGAGGATTACGATCTCCCTGTCGCTCGGGTCCACGCCGCGCTGCTCGCGAGCGTGCGGCGCGCGGGGTGTCCCCGAGGTGCTCACGATCTGTTGATCGCGGCCACGGCGATCGCCCGAGGCAGGATCCTGGTCACCGCCGATCGCGTGGGCTTCGAAGGACTTCCCGGCCTTTCGATCCGCGCCGCGTAGGGGGCCAACCTCACATGCGGCCCGCCTCGATGATGCTTTGAAGGAACTCGCGCGTGCGCGCGTGCTGAGGTGCCGTGAACATCTGCGCGGGCGGACCCTGCTCGAGGATCACGCCGGCGTCCAGGAAGCAGATCCGGTTCGCGATGTCGCGGGCGAACCCCATCTCGTGGGTGGCGATCAGCATGGTCATCCCCCCCGCGGCGAGCTCCCGGATCACGTTCAGGACCTCGGCCACGAGCTCCGGGTCGAGTGCGCTGGTGACCTCGTCCAGCAGCATGATGTCGGGCTTCATGGCCAGGGCCCGGACGATGGCAGCCCTCTGCTGCTGGCCTCCGGACAGGCGGTCGGGG
>JAHEXX010000143.1 GCA_023251895.1 bacterium | reverse complement strand
TACGCGCACGGATACCGGGCCGTCGACGGCTCCGGATGGTCGAAGGCGTTCGTCCATACGCTCAGCCTGGAGAACGGGTGGGCCTACTGCGTCAACCTGCCTCGCGCGTTCGGCGACTCGCCGTCGAACGCGCAGGCGCTGTCCGTCTCCCCCGACGGTAGCCGCCTGTACGTGGCAGACACCGCCCGCGGCCGGATCGCCGTGGTGGACACTCAGAAGCTCAGGACGAAGCGCGTTCACCGGATCCGGTTCGGGCCGGTGGGGGACGGCCAGGCCCGAGCGGTGGTGAGCGCCGACGGCGGAACGCTGTTCGTCGGTGACGGGTTCGGCCTGGTCGCCGTGGACACGCAGACGTTTGAGGTCACGAACCGATGGCCCTTGGCCGCCGGACTGTCGGACCTGGGACGGTCCTCCGATGGGACGTGGCTGTATGCGGCGATGGGTGACCACCTGTTGGTGCTGGACCCGTCGACCGGCGCGGAGCTCCGGACGATCCCGTGTTGGGGGCGGAGGCCATCGGGTACGTGGGAACGCCGGCCGGGTAGCCGGCTCTGTACGCCACGACCGGGCCAGCCTAAGCTGGCCCGGTCGTGTTCGAGCGGTTCACCGACCGAGCGAGAAAGGTCGTCGTCCTCGCGCAGGAAGAGGCGAGGATGCTCAACCACAACTACATAGGCACGGAGCACCTGCTCTTGGGCCTGATTCGCGAGGGCGAGGGGGTGGCGGCGAAGGTCCTCCAGTCCCTGAACATCCCGCTGGAGGAAGTCCGCCAACAGGTTGAGGATGTCGTTGGGCAGGGCAAGGCCGCCGTTGGCGGCCACATCCCGTTCACCCCCCGCGCCAAGAAGGTCTTGGAGTTCTCGCTCAGCGAGGCGCTGCAGCTCGGCCACAAGTACATCGGCACCGAGCACATCCTGCTGGGGATGATCCGCGAGGAGAAGGGCGTAGCTGCCCAAGTGCTGCAGAAGTCCGGCGCCGACCTCGAGACCGTGCGCCGGCGGGTCCTGCAGGGGCTGGATATCTCCGTGGACGATGTGGCCGAGGCAGAGACCCCGACGGGCCCGGCCTGCCCTCGATGCGGCGCCGAGCTCGCCACCTTCGCCACCCACCGCACGATCACTGTTCCCAACGAGGACGAGACCATCACGCAGGAGGTCGTCTTCGTCTTCTGCCGAAACTGCAACAACACGCTGGGGGTCCTGCCCGGCCAGTGAGCCTGTAGGGTTTGGCCGCTGAGGAGGGAACCCCTGGCCGTCATCGAGATCGAAGGTCTGCGCAAGGAGTACCGTCGGTTCCGCCGCCCATCGACGCTGGCCGTGAACGGGCTCGACCTGTCGGTCCCGGAGGGCGGCGTGTTCGGGTTCCTGGGGCCGAACGGCGCCGGGAAGACGACCACGATCCGGTGCTTGCTGGGGCTGGTGCGGCCGAGCGGGGGGCGGTGTCGGCTGCTGGGCGCCGACACCGCACACGAGCTCCCCAAGGTCATCCCCAAGGTCGGCTCGATCGTCGAGTCGCCTGCCCAGTTCCCGCGGTTCTCCGGGCGGCGGAACCTCCAACTGCTCGGGCGGCTGCACGGGATCGGCCGCGCCGCGGTCGACGACGTCCTTGAGCGGGTCGGGCTGGCCGACCGCGCGGACGACCGGGTGAAGAACTACTCCTTCGGTATGAAGCAGCGCCTGGGGATCGCGGCGGCGCTGCTGAAGGATCCGGAGGTGCTGATCCTCGATGAACCGGCGAACGGTCTGGACCCGGCGGGGATCGTGGAGGTCCGGGAGCTGCTCCGGCGGCTCGGCGCCGAGGGGCGGACGGTGTTCGTCTCCAGCCACATCCTGTCCGAGGTGCAACAGATGGCCGATCGGGTCGCCATCCTGTCGCGGGGGCGGTTGGTCGCGGCGGGCCCGGTCGACGAGGTGCTTGCCGCCGGCCGCGCTCAGGGGCTGATCGTCCGCCTCGACGACCTCGGCGCCGGGATGCAGGCGCTCTCGGCGGCAGGTGTTGCCGCCAGGCTCGACGGCGATGTGATCCGGGTGGATCTCCCGGCCTTGGCAGCCGCCACGGTCACCCGGGCGCTCGCCGACCGCGGGCTGTACCTGACCGAGCTGCGGCCCGACGAGGTCGACCTGGAAACGGTGTTCCTCGAGCTGACGAGGGAGGAGCCCGCTCGGTGACGGCCCTCCTCGGTACCGAGCTTCGGCGTATCACGGCGCGGCGTCTGGTGCGGCTTTCGATCATCGCCGCTCTGCTGGGCATCGCGGCTGCCGGGATCATCACTGCGGTGCACTCCCGCCCCGTTGCCCCCGAGGTCGTTGCGCAAGCAGAGCGGCGCGCTGAACGGGCTCGAACCGACTGCCGGGCCGGGAAGGGCATCCAGCCGGGCGATCTGCCGCCCGGGCAGACGCTCGAGGAGTTCTGCCTGGAAAGCATCCGGCCGGAGTACTTCTACGATGCGTCACGGGAGTTCCGGCTGCGGGGCCTGCCGGACATCCTGCGGGGCACGTCATTCATCCTGATCGTGGGGGGCTGGCTGCTCGGTGCTTCGTTCGTGGGTGCGGAGTGGCACGCCGGGACGATGACCACGCTGCTGACGTGGGAACCGCGCCGCCTGAGGGTGCTCGCCACGAAGACGCTCGCGGCCGTGGTGGTGGTGTTCGCGCTGGCCATTGTGCTTCAGGTGCTCCTCTCCATGGTGCTTGCCGCGGCGGCGGGGCTGCGCGGGAGCACGGCCGGCACCGGTGGCGCATGGCTCCGCGAGCTCGTCGGCGTCGGCCTCCGCTCGGGGGTGGTCGCCTCCCTGGCTGCCGTGATGGGGCTGGCCATCGCCGGCATCGGGCGGAACACTGCGGCGGCTCTCGGGATCGGGTTCGCCTACCTGGCCATCGGGGAGGGGCTCCTGCGGGGGATCCGGCCCGCATGGGGACGGTGGTTGCTGGGCGACAACGCCGCGACGTTCATCGATGGCAGGGCGCACTCGTTCTACGGGCCGTTCCACACGGTTGCGAGCGGCCCAGGCGGGCTGGTCTATGGGGGGAGGCCGACCGTATTCGTGCGGACCGTCGCGGAGGCAGTAGCCATCGTGGTGGTGTATGCGGCGGTGCTTCTAGTCCTCGCGGCGTTGTCGTTCCGGGCACGCGACGTGACCTGAGGATGGAAGGGCGGGCCGCGCGAAGCGCGGCCCGCCCTTCCCGTCATCCCAGATGCTACGCGACCACGAAGGTCCCGTTCATCGTCGCCGGGTGGACGTCGCACTGGAAGTAGTAGGTGCCTGCGTCCAGGGCCGGGACCTTGTAAGTGACCGTGTCGGGGCCGGTGATGAGCTTCCCCTTGAACAGCGGCGTCGACACGGACGAGTCCGTGTAGATCGACACGTTGTGCGGGATGCCGCCGTCCTTGTTCTCGAAAACGATCGTGAACGGCTGGCCGGCCGGCGCCGCCAGGCAGTTAGTGTCGAACAGCAGGTTGGAGGCGGTGACGTGGAGCTCCGTGCCGCTCGGCTTGCACGCGGCACCGCCGCCGGTGGGACTGGCCGAGGGCGACGGGCTGGCCCCCGTCGGGCTCGCGCTCGGGCTCGCGGGCGTGCCGCCGCCACCGCCGGCCGCGGTCACTCCCGCTGAGAACGGGTCGGCCATCATCGGGTAGGAGGCCGGCGCGGCAGGGGCGTTGGGGTCCACCTTCAGCAGGCCCACGGACCCGAGGCCCGTGTACGCGAACGCGTGCGTCACGAACGGGTAGAGCCCGGCCTCCTCGATCGTGAGCTCGAACATCGCGCCTCCGCCGGGCGGGACGCTGTAGGTCTGAACGCCGTTCAGCACGTTCGTGGGGTTCCCATCCGGATACACGTGGTCGAACATGGCCCCGATCACGTGGAAGGCGGTGGTGAACGTCGGTCCCGCATCGACCACCCACAGTCGGATCAGCTCCCCGGGCTTCGCGACGAGCGGGTTGTCCTTGTACTGGTCGGCCTTCCCGTTGAAGACGACGTACTTGGGCTCGGCCGCCAGCATCTTGTTGAAGTCGCCCTCGAACACGCCGTTGATCGGCTGCTTCCCAGGGTAGAACTCGCTCGCGACCAGCACGTACTCGCGGGCGGGGGCCAGTTTCTGATGCGGCTCGACGATGATGGCCCCGTACATCCCGTTCGAGATGTGCTGGAGCACGGGGGGAACGCCGCAGTGGTACATGAACACGCCGGGGAAGTGCGCCACCCAGTCGAACGTCTTCGTCTCTCCAGGGTTCACGGGCTGGTAGTTCTTGTCCCACGGGGTGTCTGCGGCGTGGAAGTCGATCGAGTGCTGCATCCCGATCGTGCTCTTGTTGGTGAGCGTGAAGTGGATCGTGTCGCCAAGGTGCACGCGGATCACGGGACCGGGGGACGTGCCGTTGAACGTCCACACGTGGTACATGACCCCCTGGGCGATCTCCTGCTCCGTCTCCGTTGGCTCCAGGTTGACGTTGACCACGTTGCCGGAGCCCTTGCCGAAGACTCGGTAGTCCTGTGAGGCCGAAGTGGCCCCTGCGGTCTCGTTGCTGCCGAACACCGGATGCACCCAAGTGATCCCAATGATCAGTAGGGCCAGTTCGATGAACACCCCCGCCAGTACGAACCGTCGCATGCCTACGGCTCCTTCCCCTACACGTTTAGCCATACACTATACGTTGAGCTAGAATCGGCGTGTGAACCTCACCTTGAGCCGCCGGGGAGACTACGTCATCCGGGCGGCGCTGTGTCTGGCGTCGGCTTGGGACGGCCGCGGCTCGTACCGGAAGATCCGCCAGATCGCCGAGGCCATGGAGCTTCCAGCGAGCTACACGCCTCAGGTCCTGGGGTTCCTGGCCAGGGCCGGGCTGGCCGAGGCCAGGGCCGGCCGGGAGGGTGGGTATCGCCTGACCCGCCCGCCCGAGGAGATCTCCTTGCTCGAGGTGGTGGAGGCCGCCGAGGGCCACCTGTCGTCCGAGCGCTGCCCGATCAGGGGCGGCCCATGCCACTGGGACAACGTGTGCGCGGTGCATCCGACCTGGATACGTGCCTCCGAGGCCGTCCGGTCGACGTTGGCCGACACGACGCTGGGGCAGGTCGCGGAGACCGACCGAGCCCTCGCCGGCGGGAAGAACATCACTGCCGGCCCCCGGGGCCATCGGGTCCCGGGCCGTCCCCGGGGCTCCCGGAAGGCGGCGGCCACCACCCCGTAGGGATCGAAACTCGGGCCAAAGGGGGTCCCCCCGATGGGACCATCGGCCCTGATTGCTCCCCGAGGCCGGAGGTACGACTGGTCCCGGAGGCGATGCCATGGCCAGGTGGGAAGGATTCCAGCAGTGCCCCGGGTGCGGACTGGATCTGCTGACGGGCGAGGGGCGGCGCGCGTGTTCCTGGGGTGATTGCCCCTACCTCCCCGAGGAGATGAACGTGATCTGCCCCTACTGCACGTTCAACTTCCTCACGATGGAGGGGAACCCGCCCTGCGAGGATCCCCTGAAGTGCGATCACGCCGCGGAGCCTCTGTCGCACATCGAGAACCTGCGCAAGTGGCTGGAGAGCCAGCCGCGCTACCGGGACCGTGCCCGCTCGGAAGCGGAAGAGGCCTGATCGGCGGGAACCGTTCCCGGTCCGGGTCTCGCCCGCGCTCATGGAGGAGCCTCCGCGACGGGGGGGCCTCGCGACCCCACCGTGGGTCGGCGCCGCATCCCGCTGGCCACGAACAGGAAGACGCCCGCGTGGACCAGCAGGTCCCCGACGCTTACCGCCTGGCTGAGGGGCCGGCCGAGCGGGATCACGTCTCCCAGGAACAACAGATGGTCGTCATGGGCCAGGTGGTGCTTGGACCCCCCACGTCGCACGAGATCGTCGAGGGTCGCCTGTTGCCCGGAGGCCACCAGGGCGTACCTGGTCACCGGCATGCCCTGATTGGCCGCGATCACCATCGCGTTGAGCGCCAGCCCGACCAGGATCAGCGCGAAACCCGGGAACCGCGCGTTCGCCAGTGCGAACGCGATCAGCAGGGCGAAGGACAGGAGCA
>JAHEXX010000041.1 GCA_023251895.1 bacterium | reverse complement strand
GCACCGCCACCTTCTGGCCTGCCCGTGCCAGGTACGCCGCGGCGATGAGGCCGTTGTGGCCGCCGCCGATCACCACCGCGTCGTATCGTTGCGCCACGGTTCCTCCCTCGACTTCGGACCGGTCCGGCCCCGATCCGGTCGCCCCGCCGGCCGACGAGCGCATCGTAATCGTGGCCCCATGCGCCGACCAACGGCCCCTTGACCTGTAGTCAACGGCCGGGCCGCGGGGGAAGGTTGGGCGCGTCGCGGAGCGCGCATACTCTACCCGGCAGGTCTCGAAGGAGCGCAGCGAGATGAGCATCGGAACCGCGTTCTACCCCCGCACGTCGCAGCTGAACAAGAAGTTGGCCTGGGGCGAGTGGGCGGGCTACCACTCCGCCGCTCGTTACGCCGACTTCCACGACATCGAGTACAACGCGATCCGCGAGGCCGCCGGCGCGATCGACGCGACCCCCCTGTACAAGTACCTCGTATCGGGCCCCGATGCCACGCGCCTCCTCGACCGGGTCATGACCCGGAACATCTCGAAGATGGCCGTCAACCAGGTCCACTACACGCCCTGGTGCGACGAGCACGGGAAGGTCGTCGACGACGGCACCGTGACCCGCCTGGACGAGACCGCCTACCGCGTCACCTCGGCCGACCCCTCCTACCGGTGGTTCCGCATGAACGCGGCCTGGCTGGAAGTCGAGATCGTCGACGTCAGCGAGCGCCTGGCGGCCCTGGCCCTGCAAGGGCCGATGTCGCGGAACATCCTGCAGGCCGCGACGGGCCGGGATTGGTCCGACGTGAAGTACTTCCGCCGGCGGCCGTCGTCGATCGGCGATATCGACGTGGACGTGACCCGGACCGGGTACACCGGCGACCTTGGCTACGAGCTGTGGGTCGGGGCCGATCGGGCCGTGGACATGTGGGACAGGCTGTTCGAGTTAGGCGAGGACTTCGGGCTGCGCCCGGTGGGCATCCAGGCCCTCGACGTCTGCCGGGTCGAAGCCGGCCTCATCCTGATCGAGGTGGAGTACACGAGCGCCCGCCACGCGATGACCCCAGAGCAGAACTATTCGCCCTTCGAGATCGGCCTGGGCCGGATGGTCGACTTCGACAAGCCCGACTTCGTCGGCAAGCGGGCGCTTGAGGCAGAGCACAAAGCCGGGGGCCCGTCCCGCCGCCTGATCGGCATCGAGATCGATTGGAACAGCATCGAGCGGCTGTTCGCAAAGGCGGACCTTCCGCCGTTGGTCTCGCCGGTCGTCTCCCGCGAGTCCACCCCGCTGTTCCGCGACGACCGTCAGATCGGGAAGGTGACCAGCCACACGTGGGCGCCCAACCTCAAGAAGATGATCGGCCTGGCCTCGGCGGGGAAAGCGCACACCGACCTCGGCACGAAGCTCCGGATGGAGTGGTGGGTGGAGGGCCGCCGGGGAACCGTGGGCGCGACGGTGGTGCCGCTCCCCTTCTTCGACCCGCCCCGCAAGCGGGCCTAGCTCCGGCGTTTCGCCACACCGGACCGGGCCCTCCGGAGTCGGGCTCTGGGAGAATCGTGGGGACGTGCACGCAGGTCTTTCCACGCGCGCCCTCGCGATCCTCGGGGCCGCCGGGGGCGCGGTTGCCCTCATCATCGCGTTCCGCGGAAGCCTCATCGCGGCCGCGGTCGTCGGCGTGCTCGTGCTGGTGGCCGCGCTGCTGGCGGCCCGCGCCTCGATCAGGGAGGGCGGAGCGCCCGACCCGGAGCGCCGGAGGGTACTGGGCCTGCTGGCCGGGGCCGGGCTGTTCCTGGTGGCGGGGGGGACGGCCGTGGGGCGCGCCGTTCAGAAGCTGACCCGGCCCGACCCCCGCCCGGCCATCGAGGCCATGGCCCGGGCTCTGGGCGCCGACAACCTGGATCTGGTGCGCCGGGACTTCGTACCCGATCGCTCCGGCGACCTCCAACTCCTTCTCGGGCCGTTCTCAAGCTCCAACTACGCGAACGAGTCGCGCAAGCTGGCGCCGAAGGATCCCAGGTCCAGCCACGCCTCGGTGTGGATGTACCTGGAGCGCGTGCCGATCACCGTCTACGCGCCGGGCGTCGTGGAACCGGGGGACAACGTGGACCGGGTGACCCTGGCCGACCTCGCGCCGACCGCGGCACACCTCATGGGGTTCGACTTCCCGGCGCCCGACGGGAAGCCGCTTCCCGGCATCCGGCGGCCGTCCGAGCCCCCCAAGGTCATCGTCACGTTCGTGATCGACGGGGGCGGATGGAACGTCCTCCAGCACTGGGATCACGAGGACTCGGCCAGGAGCGCATGGCCCAACCTGAAGGAGCTGATGGCCGCCGGCACGACCTACCGGAACGCCATCATGGGCTCGTTCCCCGCGGTCACCGCCGCGGCGCACGCGACGATCGGGACCGGCGCGTTCCCCAGGACCCACGGCATCTCCGGGCACAACGTCCGGTACCAGGGGCGGCCGGTCAAGGCCTACGGCACGGCGGGCAGGGCCGACCCCTCGTTCCTGAGCTCCCCCACGCTGGCCGAGAGGTGGAACGAACACACGAACGACGGCGCCTGGGTCGGCGAGCTCGGATACCAGATCTGGCACCTGGGGATGATCGGACGCGGGGGCGCCCGGCCCCTTGGCGACAAGCCGGTGGCCGTGTACTGGGACGAGCGCGAGACGTACCAGTGGCGGGTCCAGAACCCCGACCTGTACCGGATGCCCCGGAAGGTCCCGCCGGTCGACGTCTTGCACGCGAGCTTCGACGCGTACAAGGGCACGCCCGACTACCTGGTCGACGGCCGGTTCAACCTGAAGGGCCCGGGGAGGGCGCCGTGCTGCGACCCGCCGATGATCCGGTACCAGGGAGACCTGATCGAGGCCACCTTCGACTCGGAGCCGATCGGCCAGGGGGCCACCAGCCTCCTGTACATCAACTTCAAGTCTCCCGACTACAACGGGCACGTCTACAACTTCCTGTCGATGCGCCAGAGGTTCGCTCTGCGAGCCGTGGATGAGGAGATCGTGCGGGTCCGGCGGATCCTGGAGGAGCGGTTCGCGCCGGGCGAATTCTGCCTGATCGTCACGGCCGACCACGGCCAGTGCCCCCTGATCGACGACTACGGGGGCGTGCGCTTGGACCCCATCCAGCTCGAGGAGGACATCGACCGCGAGTTCGGCCGGTCCGTGTTCAAGATCGTCGAGAGCGTCGTGCCCTCCGAGGTCTACCTGTCGGACAAGGCCATGCACGACGCCGGCGTCTCCCGCGAGGACATCGCCGCGTACCTGCGCGACTACCGGTACCGCGACAACATCGGGCCGTACGTCCCCGACGACGTGATCGAGCACGACCGGCTAGACCAGCGGATCTTCGCGGCCGTGCTGCCGTCGACGTTCATCCAGGCACTGGCTGACGCCGATCTGTCGGGTTACGGCCGGGGAGTCTACGAGCGCGACGCGGACCCGAGCGGGATCCCCCCGATCACCTGGTAGCCCCGACGCAATCTTCAGGCTGGGACTCACGAAGTTCCCCCACTCCTGCCGAAAAGTATGGAAGGAATAGAACGCAAGGCCTCATCGTCCCAGTGGCCACCACGCTGGGAGGTGAAGGCGGCGGAGGGGGTGGCCATGATGTTGCGACGCGTGGTGGTGATCGTGGGAGCGCTCACGCTCCTGTCGGCAGCGTGCGGTTCGCGCGGAGGACCCGTCGATCCGGCCTCCAGTGAAGCGAGTTCGCGCGGCGGCGCCGATCCGCAGGCTTCCGGGTACCACCCGGTGATCGATCCAGCCGACTTCCAGGCCGTGGTGGACAACCCATGGTTCCCGCTGGAGCCGGGGTCCACCCGCATCTACACCGGCTCGAAGGACGGCGAGCCCGCCCGAGACGTCTTCGTGGTGACGGGTGAAACGAAGCTGATCGACGGGGTCCCGTGCATCGTTGTTCAGGACCGCCTCTTCCTATCCGGCAAGCTGCACGAGAAGACGACGGACTATTACACCCAGGACCGGCAGGGCAACGTCTGGTACTTCGGCGAGGCCACGGAGGAGCTCGACGGGAACGGCAAGGTCATCAGTACGGAGGGCAGCTGGCTCGCCGGGCAGGACGGTGCGCAGCCGGGGATCTTCATGGAGGCCAGCCCGACGGTCGGGCAGGCGTTCCGCCAGGAGCACTTCCCCGGGCACGCCGAGGATCATTTTCAGGTCGTGAGCCTGGCCTCGTCCGTCACGGTGCCGTATGGCTCCTTCTCGGAGGCGCTCCTCACCAGAGAGTGGACCCCCCTGGAGCCGGGTGTGCTCGATCACAAGTACTACGTGCAGGGCGTCGGCGAGGTCGCCGAGCTGACCGTCAAGGGACCTGTCGAGCGCGCGGTGCTGACCAGCTACGAGGCCGCATAGCCTCAGGGGAGCGGGCGACAGGTGCGGCCAGAGTCACGCTGCCGCGGCCGCCATCCGGAGGAACGCGAGCGCAACGTCGGGTCGACGGCCGTGGGGGAGTCTTAGGTAATGCCCGTCGACCACGCCGATCACTGATCGCCCCGCGTTGAATAGGACGGACGGTTCCTGCGCGAAGTTCGTGGAGAGTCCCGAAATCACCAGCACGCCGGGGTTCGCCTCGCGGGCCTGGGCGGCGGCCTCGGTCACAAGGTGCCGGTAGGTGGGGACGTCGGCCTCCAGGTACTGCGCCTGGACCTCTACGACGTCGGCGTAGCGCGCGGCGTCGGCTTCGATCCCACACCGCAGGAACGCGGTCTCGAGCGTCTCCCTGGGCGCGTCTCATCCTCAGTCGGTACGGAGACCTGGAGTCACCTCCAACAACGCTCAGAACAAGGCACTGAGCGCTCTTGGACCTGGCTGGACGATGTGTGAACCGCCTTCCGCTCCTCCAGACACTCCGCGCGCAGGCAGCCGCTTGACGTCACCGCCCTCGCGGAAACGACGGCCGTTCCCCGATCGGTCCGCAGCCCAACCAGGAGCCCAATCCGTCGTCAATCGCTGGCTCAATCGGTGGAACTCATTCCTGGGTCAGTCGCCCCGCACAGCATCGAGCACACCGCGCACGTTCCGGAAGAGCTCGTCGTAGGTGAGGACCGTAACGCCCGACAACCCCGCCCGGTAGAGCTCGAATGAGCGACGTTTCTCTTGCGTGTCGAGTTCGTCATCGCACCCCGTCAGCACGATGCAGGTCGGACTGAAAGCTGTAAGCGGCTCTGGTCGTCCCTCCAGGAGTGGCCGTTCGCGGACGAGTGTGTCGCGCTGCGACAGGACCTCGCGCTGTCCGGTCGCGCGTCCGACGTCCGCGCCCGAAGGACCAGATCCGGATTCGCGTCACCCAGGACGACCACGTCAGGATTCGACACGACGCGGTTTTCAGCGAGCGACGGCCAACAGGGCGACCACCTGTGGAGCGTCGAGATAGGCCGACGCCCGGGCAGGCGACAGTGAATCGGCGACGTCGTGGACGATCGCGACCGCCTCCTTCAACGTCGCTTCCGCCTCTGCCCGTTCGTCGCTGGAGCCCATTTGCGCCTCGCCGAGCGCGCCGCGGCTCTGCCAGCGCAGCAGCGGCGACCCGAGCGCGTCGGACCCCTCGACGGCCGAGCGCAGCTCCACCAACGACGCGTCGTTCTGTCCCTGGGCGACGAGCGCGCGACCGAGCGTGATGCGGGACACGACCTCGTACTTGCGCCGCCGCGACGAAACGGCGGCGTCGATCGCTCGCCTCGCCCACGTCACCGCCTCCTCGGAGCGGCCGGCGTCGAGCTCGAGCTGCGCGCGCAGCGCGGCGAGCCGGCAGCTGAGTAGCCACCGCTCCCATGCCTGGCTGGCGAGCGAATCGTCATAGGCGCTCGGCCACATCCGCTCCGCCGCGCCGAGGTCGCCGAGGAGGATGTTCGCGGTGATCAGATCGACCCGCGCGTTCATCCACGGCATGTTGAAGCTCGACGGGCCGGTCGCGTCGTTCACCTCGTCGCTGCGCCGGCGCGCCTCCTCGACCGCGAACACCTCGCGGAGCGGCGTAGTCGAGTAGTTCGTGACGACATTCTTCCCGCGGCCCATCTCCCGGGCGAGGGCGATCGCCCGGTCCGTGGCCTCCAGCGCCTCCTCGTACCGGCCCATGCCCGACAGCGCGAGACCGTTCAGCCCCGCCCCGCGAAGGAGTGCCTCGCCGCCGTGCGGGTCGACGGCGCCGATCTCCGCCGCCAGCGTCGAGAGCTCGAGCGTCCGTGCGTAGTCACCCGTCCAGTACGCCGTGTCGGCGTGCATGTGATAGTGCTCGCCGAGCTCGAGCGACCGCGTTCCCGGAACCCAGACCTCGAAGGCGCGTTCCCCCACCTCGATCGCCTTGTCGAGATCCCCCTCCTCGCCGCGCATGGCCACCACCGCCGCGAGCAGGGCGAGCGCCGGACCGCGCAGCTCGCTCCCGCCTCGTTCCTCGGCGAGCGCGACGGCGCGCTCAGCCAGCGCCATCGTCTCCGCCATCTGCTCCGTCCAGAACGTCGACCGGCCTCGCGCGATGAGCGCCTCGATCTCCTGGTCCCCGTCGAGATCGGGCAGCAGCACCGCGAGCTCGCGATAGGCCCGCTCGAAGTCCTCGAGCTCGGCGAGCGCGAGGCCTCGGAGCAGGCGGATGCGCCGTCGCTCGTCCTCCGTCTCGGCGAGCTCGAGCGCCCTCGTGTAGTAGTCGTAGGTCTCGTCGACGAGCAGCGTGTCGCGAGCGCGGCCGGCGGCCTCGAGGAAGTACGCGATCGCGCGTTCCGCCTCGCCGGCCTCGCGCCAGTGGTGCGCGAGGATCCACGCGAGCGTGCCGCCCTCGGTCGCCGACGCCTCGATCACGCCGGCGATGGCGGCATGCAGCTCGCGACGCGTCGCGCGCGGGACCGTCTCGTACGCCACCTCGCGGACGAGCTGGTGCTTGAACGCGAACTCGACGTCGCCCTCGACCTGGCTCTCGGGCCTTCGGAGCACCAGCCCGCGCGCTTCCAGGGCCTCGAGGGCGGCGGGGACGTCGCCGAGGTCCCCGATCCGCGTCAGCACGCCCTGCCAGAACGCGCGTCCGATCACCGAGGCGTGCAGCACCACGGCGCGCATCAGCGGGGGAAGCGCGTCGATCCGGGCCGAGATCGCGGCCCGCACAGTCGTGGGCAGTTCTCCCGGAACGGCCACGTCGCGCAGCGACGCCACCAGCTCCTCGAGGAACAACGGGTTGCCGCCCGCCGTCTCGACGATGCGCTCGACGGTCTCGGAGATGGCGTGCGGGAGCAGCGACGCCACGACCTCGGTCGACTCGCGCGGCGAGAGGGCCTCTATCGGGATCGTCGTCTGCCCCATCAGGCCCGCTCCCCAGGTCGGCCGGGACTCGAGGAACTCGGGGCGAGCGAGCGCGAGGAAGACGACGGGCTGGTCGGTCACGTGGGTGGCGAGGTAGTCCACCAGGTCGAGCAGTGCGTCGTCGGCCCAGTGCAGGTCCTCGAACACCAGCAGGACCTGCTGCCGGGCGGCGAGGTGCTCCACCCAGCGGCGCGTCGCGTAGAGGAGATGAATGGCCTCGGACGCGGGCTCGTCGAGGCCGAGGCCGAGCAGGAGCGAGAGGTACCGCGTCGCCTCGGGCGCGTCGGCTTCGGGGAAAAGCGACGAGACCGATCGCGCCAGCTTCGCGCGCGCCGCTTCCGCGGAATCGTTCTCGAATATGCTCGCCACGCGCCCGACGATCTGGCCGATCGCGTGGTACGGCGTCTGCTCCTCGTACGGAAGGCTCCGACCCCACAGCGCGAGACCGTCGCGTTCGACCTCGGCGGCCACCTCCTTGGCCAGACGCGACTTCCCGATCCCGGCCGGACCTAGGATCGAGACGAGGTGGGGGCGCTCGGCGCTCACGGCCCGCTCCCAGACCGTGCGGATCAACAGGAGCTCGCGTTCCCGGCCGATCAGCGGAGTCCGCGACGTCGGGCGCGTTTCCACGCCGGCGACGTGCTCGCCGACAATCCACGCGCGGACCGGCTCCTGCTTCCCCTTCGCCTGGATCGCAGGCGACTCGTCCAGATGGAACAGGTGCCGGATCAGACCCTGCGTTTCGGTATCGACAACCACCTGATCGGGCGCCGCGGCGCCCTGTAGACGCGCGGCGGTGGTCACCACGTCGCCGCTCGCGAGCGCCTCGCCGGGCGATGGATCGAGCGCGACGATCGCCTCGCCGGTGGTCACGGCCGCGCGCACGTGCAGGTCCAGCCCGGGCCGCCTCACGTTGAGCTCCTCGACGGCGCCGAGGACGCCGCGCGCGGCACGGACGGCCCGCTCGGCATCGTCGCTCCGCGCGAGCGGAGCCCCGAACACCGCCATGACCGCGTCGCCGACGTACTTCTCGACCACGCCGCCGTGACGTTCGATCGTCGATCGCGCCGCGTCGAAGAAGAGGCGGTTCAGGTCCCGAACGTCCTCGGGGTCGGCTCCATCGGCTCGGGCGGTCGACCCGACCACGTCGACGAAGAGGACGGAGACCAGCTTGCGCTCTTCGGCGGCCGTTCCCTGAAGCGGGGCCCCGCACTCAGGACAGAACTTCGCGCTGGGGGACACGTCCGATCCGCACCGCGCACACGCCATGGGGAATCCTAGCGACGCGCCCGGTCGGCGCGCCACCCGATCGACCGACGTGGACGTGGTCGGGTCGTGCCTCGGCCCCGGGCGCGGGCCTCCGGCGACCCGCCACCCGTACGCGCTGTGTTCACCTCAAGAGACACGTTTCACTCTGCGGCGGCGGTCGCCGGCCCACTCCCCTGGATTCTGCCACACCCGGCGACGTTGCTCGGGCTCAGTAAGCGGCTCAATACGATCTGGCGCAGCGCCGGGCGTCGTCGCCTGTCTCCACGGAATCCCCCCGATTCCCGCCCGCGGCCAGGCGCCTCCACGTTGGCTCCACGCCCAAGCGGTTCGAATGATCCGGCCTGGGGAGCCCTGTCCACACTCGGTCCCCCTCCGTTTGCTGGGACTCCACGTTTTCTCTCCCCTCGACGGAAGGGGCCTCCCTACTTTCCAGGCACGGGCGTGGAGCCAAGGGGGACTGAACGTGGACTCGGACCCGTCTGGATCAGCCGCGACACGCAAGTTCACCGTCCTTCTTCGTTTGGTGGATGATCTGATTGTCAACGAGTTGCTTCGCAGCGTTCAGAACTTGCTGCCTCGGGATGCGCGTTGTGGCGACGATGGTGGAAATCGTCTTGGCCCGAGCTCTCCCGCTGCATACAGCGTCGAAGATTGCTCCCTTCTGCGTTCCCCGACCGATAACCTCGGCTGCATGAACGATCTGCTCGTTCGCGTTGGATCGGGGGTCGGTAACCAGTGTCGGCATCTAACGGCCGCCGCTGCGAGCGCCTCGCTTGGCCCGGTTCAATGCAACGTTCACCGTGTTGGGAGTAGTGCCAAGCAGTTCCGCGATACGGCCCGCTCCGAGGCCCGCCCGGTCCATTTCAATGATGGCCTGGCTCTGGTTGCCGAGCGGTGCGGCCCACCACAAGCGGTCGAGAGGTACGAAGGAGCTGTTCTTCCGTTCCGCCTTCAAGCCAGACGAACTCGTGAGAACGGTGGGTGATCTTCGACCACCTGACGAGTGCGCTCGAAGCCGTCCGCTGTCGGCGGAGGAGCTCAGCGTACGCTTTGAAGAGACCGCGGCCCATATCGGAGGGGATGCTGGTGGCTCCCCCTTGGGCCACTGGTTCGGTCTCGCTCAAGTCTCACCCCCCGAAACGAGCTGATCGCCAGTTAAGCACTTCGGCACTGCGGTAGGTAGCAGTAAGGAGAGCTAGCCATCGATGCACCTAGGCATCCGGGCGGCGAGAGCCTGGAAAGCCCGGAGCGCGGCGTGGGAAGGCGCTGGGCTGACCTCTAGTGGCGGCGACGGGCCCGGGACTCCACCTCCTTCTTGTGTTCGGAGAACTGGAGCGGCCGGGACTCGACCGTGCCGAGGCGCCAAATCTGAGACCTCCCCGCCTGATGCCTTCTAGCAACATCTGGGAGGTGAACCAGTAGCAGACCGGATGCTCGGACTGGGTCGTCGCCGACACGCCGGCAGGTCACAACTGAGAAGCCGGTCTGCTCGATGGCCTCCAGCACCTCGAGACGGAAGACCATGTTGTGGTCGCACGTAATGAGCCCTTCGATTCCCCTCCGAGCGAGGTCGAGAATGAGCTCGTGATCCTGATACGTGCCGAGGAGGCTCGGGTCGACGTCGACGAGCAGGACGACGTCGATGTCGAGGATGAACTTGTCGATGGCCTCGCGCAGAATCGGCTGGGGGAAGTTCTCATCCAGCGCGAAGGCCGGGCGCTTAGGCGGCGACTCGGAGGTTGCGTTCGAGCTGCGCCTCCAGGGCGATAGCCTCGTCTACGTTCTGGGGCGTCAGCCTCGGATAGAGCTCGATGATCGCATCAACCTCAAGGGCCCCGCGTTCGAAGAGACGAAAGCATCTTCGTCTGCAGCTCCAGGCGATGCTCGCCCGCCTCACTGAGGACCCGAGCATCGACTGCCTCGTGGTCCACAAGCTCGACCGGCTGGCGCGGAACCTCGAGGACCACGCCGCGGTCCGGGCCGCGCTCCGGAAGGCGGGAGTGCAGCTTCACTCGGTGACCGAGAGCCTTGAGGACTCGGCCTCCGGCAAGCTCGTCGAGGGCATCCTCGCTTCCATCGCCGAGTTCTACTCGGCGAACCTTTCACAAGAGATCCGCAAGGGCCTCGATCAGAAGGCGGCCGAGGGTGGCTGGCCAGGACGGGCTCCGTTCGGCTACCGCAACGTCCGTCGCGACGGCACGGGGCGCCGCGGTGAGTCCGTACTGGAGCCCGATCCACAGGCACCGCTCGCCGTGTGGGCCTTCGAGCGGTACGCAACCGGGGAGCTTTCGCTGGCCTCACTTACCGAGGCGCTCGCCGAGAAGGGCCTGAGGAACCGTTTGGGGAACCCGCCGGGCGTGAGCGCCATCCACCGGATGCTCCGCAACCCAATCTAAGCGGGCGTCGTCCGCTGGAAGGGGGCCGAGCGCGCCGGGACGCACCCGCCGCTCGTCTCCCGCGAGCTGTTCGACCAGGTCCGGACTGTCCTGGATGCGCACTCCTCGGGCGGGGAGCGGAGCTGGAAGCACGACCACTACCTGAAGGGCACGCTCCTCTGCGCCGAGTGCGGCTCGAAGATGTACTTCGCGCTCGCCAAGGGACGCTTCGGCTACTTCCGCTGCATCGGGCGGAACACAGGCCGCTCGCGGTGCTCGCAGGCCCGCTACGTCCCGGCCGCCGAGCTCGAACGCGAAGTCGAGGCGGTCTACGAGGGCGTCCGGATTCCAGCGGCGCTCAGGCGGAGGCTGGAGCGCGTTCTCCGGGCCGAGGTCGCCGAGCGGGAGCGGCACAGGGCGGAAGCGACGGAGTTCTTAGGCCGGCGCCTCCGCCAGCTCGCCAACGAGCGGGAGAAGTTGCTGCCGGCGTACTACGGCGATGCCATCGACGTGGCGACGCTCAAACGCGAGCAGGCCCGGATCAACGCCGAGGTGGCGGAGGCCGAGTCACAGCTCGCGACCGACGGGGAGAAGCTCCGGCGGGCCACGAAGATCATCGACCTCGCCCTCGGCCTCGCGAAGGACTGCGCGGCGAGCTACCGGAAGGCGAAGCCCGAAGTGAGCAAGATGTGGAACCGGGCCTTCTTCCGAACGATCCTAGTCCGGGACGGCAAGATCGCGGGCTTCACGTACGAGGAACCCTTCGCGTCCCTCCTTGGTTCACACAAGGGCTCGATGGTGGAGGTGGGGGGATTCGAACCCCCGTGCCTAGGCGACCGTTCGGGGCTTCTCCGGGCGCAGCCTGCGGTCAGGTCTTGCCTCGAGGCTCCCACAGGCGGAGGTTCCTCTCGGCCAGCCCGGGTGAGGTGTCCGGTGGCGGCCCCCAGGCGGAGCCGCCTCCGTGAGCCTGCCAACGACGCCCGGCCCCGGACCGCAGGCGGATCCGGGCGGACGGCTACCTAGCTAACTAGGCAGCGAGCGCGTAAGAGTCGGCGCTTGTGTTGTTCCCGGCTTTTATCGAGGCATCCGGGGACCTCGGCCCGCTTCCCCCGGACGATACCCGCCCAGGTCGAAGCCAGTGCACCCCCTATTCAGTTGTCCCTCCGAGTATACGCGCGACCCTGCCCGGCTAGAACCCCCGCTCGGCGCAGGCCTTGGTCTTGGCGGCCTGGACGAGCTCCGGGCTCTTCACGGTGCCGAGCGAGCTGCCGATCCGGTTCGAGGCTTTCTGGATCGAGCTTCCGAGGTCCGTCGCCGCCCGCTGGAACGCCGCCGGGTCGTCGGTCGGCAGATCGTCGACCTTGGCCCGGGCGTCCTGGAAGATCCCCTTGGCCTGCTCGAACGCGCCCTTGAGTGCGGCGGCGATCTGGTCACCGTTCTCGACGTCGGGGACCCCCTTCGCCTCGATGCCGTCCACCGCCTTCTGCGAGAGGGCGATCACGTCGTCCAGGAACCCCGCGAGGACCTTCTTGCCGTCGGCGGGGCCCATGCCGGGCGTCAGCTCGTTCCCGATCTCGCCCGAGCGGGCCTGGACGGCGTGCAGCCAGTCGCCGATCTCCGTGCACAAGCCGGTCATGTACGTCTCGGCGCTCACCGTTTTCTTGCTGCCGCATCCCGCCAGCACCAACGTCGCCGCGACCAGGCAGACAAGCGTCTTCGCGTGCTTCGACATCGGAGCCCCCTCGGAACCGGCGCTGGGCCAGGATACGGGCCCAGCCCGCCACCTGTGGGACGTCAGCGACGGCGGCCGGCCGCGCGTTCCATCTCGCGCTTGTGCTCACGCTCCGCGATGGCCTGGCGCTTCTCGAACTGCCGCTTGCCTCGGGCCACGCCCAGCTCGACCTTGGCCAGTCCGTGGGAGAAGTACACCCGGAGCGGTACGAGTGCGAGCCCCTTCTCGGCGGTCTGCCCGATCAGGCGGTCGATCTCCCTGCGGTGGAGCAACAGCTTGCGATCCCGCCTGGGGTCGTACCCGCGCTTCTCGCCCTGCTCGTACGGCGGGATGTGCATGTTCTCCAGCCACACCTCGCCCCCGCGGATCCGGGCGTAGGACTCCGACAGCGACGCCCGGCCGCCGCGGAGCGACTTCACCTCCGAGCCGGTCAGCACGACGCCGCACTCGAACTTGTCGAGGATCTGGTAGTCGTGGTGGGCCCGACGGTTGGTGGCCGCCGTCCGCTCGCCCTCGGGACGGGGGCTCACGCCCTAGACCTCGAGGAACCGGCGCATCGCGAACAGGCTCGCGCCGAGAGACACCAGGACGCTCAGCACGATCAGCCACGGGACGATCGCCACGATGTCGCCGTTCCTGATGAACGGGACGAACTTGACGATGGTTCGCTCCGGGTCGACCAGGGTGACCTTCACGATGAACAGGAACAGGATGGCGATGCCCGCCCCCAGCAACCCCTGGATGACCCCCTCCGCCAGGAACGGAACCCGGATCCGCCAGTTGGTTGCCCCCACGAGCCGCATGATGCCGATCTCCCGGCGCCGGGCGAACAGGCCGACCCGGATCGTGTTGGCGATGAGCAAGGCCGACGCGATCAGCGCGATCACCGCCAGGACCCCCACCACGATGCGGAAGAATCGGATGACCGAGAACATGGCGTTCAGCGTGGTCCGGTTGTCCCGGACCCGTTCCACGCCGGGCTGGCCGCACGATAAGTTCCCGCTGGCGTCCTGCGTGCACCCCAGGGCGGCCGCCACCTGTCGGAACTGATTGGGGTCCCGCATCTTCACCCGCAGCGACGCGGGGAGGGCGCTGCACGGCGTGTTCTCGACCAGAGCCGGCTCCTGCGCGAACTGCTTCTGGAACCGGGCGCAGGCCTCCGCCTTGTCCTCGTAGTGGACGTCGGCCACCGATGGAAGCGTCGTGAGCAGGCTCGTGAGGTGGGTCACGTTGTCGGTGTTCACCGGATCGCTCAGGAACACGCTGACCTCGACGTTGCCGGTGAGGGCGTCGATCAGCAGGTTGGCCTGGCGGTTGATCAGCAGGGCCCCGCCCACCAGGAACACCGAGATGAACGCCGTCGAGATGGCAGCGACGGCGATCGAGCCGTTCCGCTTGAGCCCGACGACGGTCTCCCGGAAGAGCGGCTCGAGCCTAGGGGGCAACGCCGTACACCCCCCGCTCCTGGTCCCGGACGACCTTCCCGGCCTCCAGCTCGATGACCCGACGGCGCATCGCGTCGACGATGGCGTGGTCGTGGGTGGCCATCACGATGGTCGTGCCGATGCGGTTGACCTTGTCCAGGAGTCGCATGATGTCCACGGAGGTGGCGGGGTCCAGGTTCCCGGTGGGCTCGTCCGCCAGCAGGATCAGCGGCCGGTTCACGACGGCCCGGGCCAGGGAGATCCGCTGCTGCTCGCCGCCGGAAAGCTCGTTGGGGTAGTTGTTGAGCTTGTCCGACAGGCCCACCAGCTCCACGATCTCGGGGACCCGCTGGTCGATCACGTGCTTGGGCTTACCGATGACCTCCAGCGCGAACGCGATGTTCTCGAACACCGTCTTGTCGGTCAGCAGCTTGAAGTCCTGGAACACCGTCCCGATGTTCCGGCGCAGGAGCGGGGTCTTCCAGGACGAGATCTTGGACAGGTCCTTGCCGGCCACGAAGATCTCTCCGGCGGTCGGCTCCTCCTCCTTCAGCAGGAGACGGATGGCCGTGGACTTGCCGGAGCCGGACGGCCCGACGATGAACACGAACTCGCCCTTCTGGATCTCGACGCTGACGTCCTCCAGGGCAGTGACCGTGTTCTTGTAGATCTTGGTGACGTGTTGAAGGGTGATCATGGAAGGATTGAGGGGGAGGCTGACCGCCGAAGTCTAGCAGCCGCCCCGCGGGAAGGTTGGACCTCCCGTACGCTTAGTCGCCATGACCGTCTCGATCGCGCGGGACGAGGCTCCGGCCGGACCCGCGGCGGCCTCCGGAACCTCGATCCGCCTCCGACGGTTCGCCGTGGCCGCCGCGGGGCCCGCCCTGATCGCGGTATCGGTCCTTGCCGCGATGCGCGGTTTCGTCTTCTGGAACCACCTCACGAACCGGCACCCGGACATCCTGGCGTTCTGGCTGCCCCGGTACTGCTTCCTGGGACGGTCGCTCGCAGCCGGTCACGTCCCGCTGTGGTCGCCGTACGAGACTATCGGCGCGCCCTTCGCGGCGGACCCGCAGTCCGGATGGCTGTACCTGCCGGCCATGGGGCTGTTCTCGGCGTTCGGGTGCGCCACGGCGATGCGACTGTTCATCGTGCTGCAGCCGCTCATGGCCGGGCTTGGCCTGTACTGGTTCCTTCGCATGGAACGGCTCCACCGGGCGGCGGCCACGGTGGGCGGACTGTCGCTGGCGATGATGATCGCCGGCTCGTCGCTCGGGATCTCGCTCCCCTTCGCCGGGACCATGGCCTGGACGCCCTTCGTGCTGGTGGGTGCGTCGGGGTTCCTGTCCGCCCGTCGCACGTCCCGCCGCCTCCTGTGGCTCGCGATGTCCGCCCTGGCCTGGGGGCAGGTCGCGAACGCCCACATGAGCCACGGGCTGGGGATGTCCACGTTGCTGGTCGGCCTGTACCTCGTGGCCCGGTCGTGGCGGATGGCAAGGGACGGCGAGCTGCGTGCGGCGCACGCGGCCCTGCTGGTCGCCGGGTTCCTGCTGTTCCTGCCGCTGGCCAACCTGGCCATCCTCGTCCCTCGGCTGTCGCTGCTGTCCCGGTCGACGCTGAACGACGGCTACGCGGCGCTCGCCAGCGCCGGGGGGGGGTTGGCGGCCGAGACCCTCTCCGACCGAGGCGTGTACGCGGCTTGGCCGGTGGCGTTCGCTGCCGCGCCGGGCGCGTACGCCGGCGCGGCCGTGCTCCTTTCCGTGCCGCTCGCGTTCCTGTCGAGATCGCGGCAGCACCTGGCGGCAGCGTTCGGGATCGCGGCCCTCGTCGCCTGGATGCTGACCCTGGACCTGCTGATCGGCGCCGGGTGGTTCCGCGACCTTGTGCTGCGCCTGCCGTTCGGCGACGCGTACCTCCACAACCCGGGGCGGTTGCGGATCCTCGTGGTGATGACCCTGCCGGTGCTCGGCGCGCTCGGCGTCCAGGCGTGGCTGGAGACCCCGCCGGGGCGGCCCCTCCGGTGGATCGGCGCCGCGGCCGCGTTCTGGGTGCTGTTCCCTCTCGCGATGGGAGCACACGTGGCCCGGTACGCGTTGCCCGCGGCCGGCATCGTCGCCACCGCGTTCGTGCTGGTGAAGGCGGCGCGGGGGCGGCGGTGGGCCGCGGTCGCGATGCCGGCGGTGCTGGCCGTGGAGCTCGTGGCGAACGCGCTCGTCGCCTCGGCCTACAACGGCGGCACCGTATATCTGGGACTCGAGGACCACGTGCCCTGGTACCAGCAGGAGGGGAACCTCAACCCACAGCCGCTCCGATGGCCGGACGTGGCGGTGGACGACTACCTGCGGCCTGGGCCCATCGTCCGGTACATCCGGGCCCACCCCGGGCGCATCCTCCCGTGGATCCCGCCCGACGCCTACATCGCCAAGGGATACCTGTTCGACCAACAGCCCCTGGACTGGCCGGCGCTGACCAACAACCGCGGCATGCTGTTCGGGATCCGATCGGTGCTGGGGTACAACCCCGTCCAGCTGCCCCGGTATTGGAGGTACATCCGCGCCGCGAACGACCTGCCCATCTTCTACAACGCCTCCGTGATCCAGCTGCCCACGGACTCGAACGTGCGGGTGCTGGGAGCCCGGTACCTGATCGTGCCGCAGGGAGTGCCGTCGCCGCTCCCCGGAACGGTGGTCGCGCACGAGCCCGGCTACGACCTCGTGGACCTGAACGCCGCCCAGCCCGTGGCCTCCCTGGCGAAAGCGGGGACGGCCGACTACGCGGAATCGAACCCCGAGGACGCCGTCGTCGCCGCCGACGCCGACGTTCCGTCGCTCGTGGTGGTGCGGAACGCGTGGGACGAGGGTTGGGCGGCCACGGTGGACGGCCGGCCGGCGCCGGTGATGCACGCCGACTATCTGCTGCAGGCGGTCCCGGTGCCGGCCGGCCGCCACGAGGTCCGGATGACCTACCGCGACCCGTCGATCGGCCGCGGCATCCTGGCCTCGGCGCTAGTCTGGACCGTACTAGCTGGTGCGTTCGTCGTCGCGCTGCTCCGCGAACGCCGCCGTCCCGAACCTAGTCCGGCTGAGACTAGCGGCCGGGCCCGGCCTCGGCCCGGCGCCGCAGCTCCGCCTCGATGAGCCGATCCAGGTCACCGTCCAGCACCCGGTCCACGTCCCCGATCTCCACGTTCGTGCGGTGATCCTTCACCAAGCGGTAGGGAGCCAGCACGTACGAACGGATCTGCGATCCGAAGTCGATGTCCCGCCGTTCGCCGCGGATGCTTTCCAGCTTCTCGTGCTGTTCGCGGCGGGCCCGCTCGGCCAGACGGGCCTTGAGGATCCGCATGGCCACGGCCTTGTTCTGCATCTGGGACCGCTCGTTCTGGCATGCAGCGGAGATGCCGGTCGGCAGGTGGGTAATCCGCACGGCCGAGTCGGTCACGTTGACGTGCTGGCCCCCCGCCCCCTGGGAGCGGTACGTGTCGATCCGGAGGTCCTTGGGATCGATCTCGATGTCCTCGACGTCGCCGTCCTCGACGAGGGGGATCACGTCGAGGCTGGCGAACGAGGTGTGCCGGCGCTTGGCGGCGTCGAACGGCGAGATCCGGACCAGTCGATGGACGCCGCGTTCCGTCGACAGCCGCCCGTAGGCGTTCGTGCCGTGGACGATGAACGTCGCCGACTTGATGCCAGCCTCCTCGCCGGGGAGCAGCTCGTCGAGCTCCACGTCGAGCTCCTCCCGCTCGGCCCACCGCAGGTACATCCGCAGGAGCATCTCGGCCCAGTCGTTCGACTCGGTTCCGCCGGCCCCGGCATGGAGGGTGGCGACTGCGTCATGGTGGTCGTACTCGCCGCCCAGGAGCGCCGCGAGCTCCACCCGCTCCATGTCGGCCTCCAGGGAGCGCAGGGCTCCGCCCAACTCCCGGGCCATCTCGGCATCGGGCTCCTCCTCCACGAGCTCGTCCATGGCCCGGGCGTCGCCCAGACGTCGTTCCAGGGACTCGTAGCGTTCGATCTCGGCCCGCAGGCGGGACAGGCGGGTGGTCAGCTCCTGGCCGCGGGCCGGGTCGTCCCAGAGCGAGGGGTCGGCCGCCTGGCGTTCCAGCTCGGCCGCCTGCGAGCGCTTGGCGTCGACGTCAAAGGAACTCCTTCGCCGCCGCCAGGCGCTCGGAGAGCTTGTCGATGCGCTCGGTCTGTTCGCTCACGGGCGCATCGTAGCAGCGCCCGGTCGCGCTCCCGGGAGCCCGCTAGGCCGATCCGGGCGCCAGCGCGATCTGGTCCAGCGCCGGCTCCACAGCCCATTGGTCGAAGCTGAAGTTCCGCACGCGGGAGGAAACGATCACGGTCCGCCCCGAGACGGTCATGGGGATCCAGGGAACGATCTGCGTCATGACGTACCGGTCGAGCTGGGCCCAGCACTCGACTCCAGCGAAGCCCACGAGCGGCAGGCATCGATCGATCCGGTTGTCCACGCTCGGTACGCGCGACACACCGTACCCCCACGCGCGCAGCTGCCCGGGCGTCGCCCCCACGAGGGAGGTGTTGCAACACGAACCGAATGCGTCACTCGAGAGGAGGACGAACACGTTCGATGCGCTCGGGTAGTCCACGACCCAGCCGAGACCCAGGCAGATGCCGACGTGCGCGGTCGGGTCGAGGCATCGCCCGGGGCGTCGCCCCCCGTACATTTCATCGACTCCGACGATCTGCACATCTGCGTGGATCCCGACGGAGCGCAGAGCCTCGGCCATGGCAGGGGCCGCCGCGGCGTACTCCTTCCTCACGAGCACGCGGACGCCCCGGCACGGCGCCCGGTCGCACGATCCCGCGCCGAAGTATTCGGACTTCCGCATCTCGGCCTGAGCCAGAGCGTCGTCCCCTCGGTGGGCGGGCGTGGGGAACGGATCCCACCCCGAGAGCAGGCCGTCCTCCTGGCCGTCCGTGGTGATGTGGGTGCCGAGCCGCGAATCCAGGCGGTACTTGTTCACGGCGCGCAGCAGGGCGACCTTGTCGAGCGCGTTGCTCACCGCCCTCCGGACGTGG
>JAHEXX010000040.1:3468-19468 GCA_023251895.1 bacterium | reverse complement strand
TCGCCGCGACGATCGGGCCCGCCGCGGACGGGCCCGCACCCTCGCGGCTGGCAACCCTGGAGGCCTTGGCCGGCCTCCTGAAGAACATGGCGCGGGCACGCCCGCTCGTCGTCTGCCTGGACGACGTTCACCAGGCCGACCCGTCCACCTGGGAGTTCCTGAGCTACCTGGGACGGAACCCCATCCGCTCCCCGCTGATGATCGCCGTTGCGTGCCGGACCGAGGCCGTGACCTCCGACCAACCATTCGGTGCGTCCATCGCGGGGCTGCTTAAAGATGGGCTCGCATCGGAGGTCCGCCTCTCCCCGCTGGATCGCGAAGAGATGGCCGCGCTCGCGCGGTGTGCGCTCGGCTCCGAACGGGCGGATGGCGAGTTGGCATCGTGGCTGTACGACCGAACGCGGGGGAACGCGCTGTTCGCGATGGACCTGCTGGAGGAGCTCGCGCTCGATCCGTCGCGAAGGGTCGTACCGATCAGCGTGAAGGAACGGGTGCGGGCCTCGGTGACCGTGCTCGATCCGGAGGGCCGGACGGTGCTCGAGCTGGCCTCGGTCCTGGGGCACACGTTCTCGCTGCGGACGATCGCGGGGCTCCTTCCGGAGGGGGGTGGAAGTCTGGTAGACGGGCTGGTCGCCCAGCGGTTCCTGGTGGAGCGGTCCGAGGGTGGCGAGGTTTCGTTCGACTTCGTTCATCCCCTGGTCCAGGAGGCGATCTACGGGAACATCGGCGCCGCGCGCCGCCGCGAACTGCACCTGGGCGTCGCCCGCCGGTCGGGGGGCGAGCAGCTGGCGGTTCGTGCCTATCACGCTGCGCGCGGCGCCCTGCGGGGGACGATTGGGCGGTGCGGCTGATCCGCGACGCCGCCCGAGAGGCGGAGGTGAATCAGTCCCATCGTGAGGCGCTGACGCATCTTCGGGCGGCGTTGAACCTGGTACCGGAGGGTTTCGAGGAGGAACGTGCCGAGTTGCTCGACGAGATCGCGTGGCAGGCGGCCTCGGCCTCGGACCATACGGCCGGCATCCCGGCCCTGCGGGCGCTCGAGGGGTTGGTCGTGGGGGATCCGGTGGCCCTGGGGACCGTGAAGATGCGGCTGTCGTCGTTCCTGGCGACTGGCCTGGGAGATCTCCAGGCGGCGGAACGGGAAGCGTCGGAGGCGGTGCGGCTGTTTCGGGAGTCGGAGGCGGAGGATCGGCTCCCAGGGGCGTTGAACGAACTGGCCTGGATCCGGGGCGAGGGCGGCGACCTCGAGGCGCAGATCGAGGGAAGCCGGGAGGCGCTGGCGCTCGCCGAGAAGCATGGGAACGCCGTCGCCGTCATGCACGCGCTCGGTCCCCTGGGCCACGGTCTCGGCTTGCTGGGGCGGACCGAGGAGGCGGTCGCGGTCGGCGCGCGCGGCCTGGAGATGGCGACGGCGGCCGAAGACCGATCACAGATCGGTTGGCACACCGGCGTCCTGACCGAATCGCTGATGAACGGCGGGAGACTCCGGGAGGCGGCTCGCCTCGCGGATGGCCTGCTGGATGCGGGGCCGAGCGTCAGCGACGTCGCCTACTTCGCTCGGGCCCGGCTGAATTGGAACCTCGGTCGATGGACGATGGCGCTGTCGGACTGCCTCGCCATCCAGGCGCTCCATCCGACGACGCCGTCGGTGCATTCCGCATGGACCCTGTCGCTCGCCGGATCGCTCCAGACGGCGATGGGGGATGCCGCCTCGGCGGAGCCCTTCCTCGCGCAGGCGGAGCGCGTGTACTCGGGCCGCGACTTCTACGTGTTCACCGCGTACCACGACTGGGCGCTCGGGTGTGCCCGGTGGTTCGGGGGCGAACCAGAGACCGCTCGGGATCGACTGAACAGATCCGTCGCGCAGCTGGAGCGGCTGGCGGCGTTGCCGGTCCTGGCGCAGATCCTTCCCGACCTCATCGAGGTTGCGCTGCTCGCGGGCGACGTCGACGGGGCGGTGGCGGGAGCGGAGCGACTCGGGGCGATCCGCGAGGTGCTGGGCGACCCGGTCACGGCGACGCAGGCCTCGTACGGGGCGGGCCTAGCGGCGGTCGCGCGTCGCCGCGCGACCGCCGTGACCGACTCCTTCCGAGAGGCCGCCGCCCGAGCGGCAGAGGTGGGGATGCCGTTCATCCGAGCGCGCTCGCTCGAGCACCTGTCCGGCACACTCAAGGGGCAGGAGCGGGTCGATCCCTTGTCGGAGGCCGCCCGCCTGTACGCGGCCCTGCCCGCGCCGGCGCACGAGGAGCGGGCGGTGGCCTCGCTCCGATCGCTCGGGACCGCCGGACGACGAGCCGCCCAGGGTGTCGGCGCATTGACGCAGCGCGAGCGGGAGGTCGCGGTCCTTGCCCAACAGGGCCTCACCTCCAGGGCCATCGCCGAACGGCTGCACGTCAGCGAGCGCACCGTGGAGAGCCACCTGGCGCACATCTTCCGCAAGCTGCAGGTGGCCGGGCGGAAGGAGCTCACCACGGTGGGGCCACTTCCCCCAACTTCCCCTCAATGATCCAACCCTCCGACCCCTCGTCGGGGCGCACGTTCCTCGGACGGTTCGGAATAGTCGTCTACTACCGAAGGTTCGTAGGTTTCGACAGGGGAGGCTCGCTTGAGCGAAGAAAAAGCCGTTCGAGACGTGGATGGGCTCACCCTTCCCGCCGCCGGGAAGTGGGAGATCGACCCGGACCACTCGAGCGTGGAGTTCGTGTCCCGCCACGTGCTCACGAAGGTCCGGGGCCGTTTCAAGGAGTTCTCCGGGACCATCGAGGTCGCGGACAAGCCAGAGGAGTCCCGCGTGCAGGTCGAGATCGTGGCGGCAAGCATCGACACGGACACCCCCGACCGCGACAAGCATCTGCGGAGCCCAGATTTCCTGGACGTCGAGAATTTCCCCAAGCTCACCTTCGTGTCCAAGGAGCTCCACCCCAAGCGCACGAACAGGTTCGACCTGGTCGGCGACCTCACCATCCGAAACATAACCCGCGAGGTGATCCTGGACACCGAGTACGTCGGCGTGCACGACAGCCCGTGGGGGACGGTCCTCGCGAGCTTCTCGGCTCGCACCACGCTCGAGCGTGAGGACTGGGGTATCACCTGGAACCTCGCGATCGAGACCGGCGGCTTCCTGGTCGGAAAGTCCGTCGACCTCGAGCTCGAGGTGGAGGCGGTCTACAAGGGCTAGCATCGACGGCGCCATGCGCGTGGCGCTCTGCCAGATGAATGCCGGCGACGACGTCGCCGAGAACCTGCGCGTGGCCGGCGAGTTGCTCGACCAGGCGGCCGCCGGCCGCGCCGACCTCGCCGCGCTCCCCGAGCAGTTCGTGTACCTGGGTGCTCGGAGCCGGTACCGGGAGGTGGCGGAGGTGGTCCCCGAGGGCCCGAACTGCGCGATGTTGGCCGAGCGCGCTGAACGTCACGCGATGTGGGTGTTGGGCGGCAGCCTCCTCGAGTCGGCCGACGGCCACACATACAACACGAGCACCCTGTTCGACCGGACCGGGGAGATGGTGGCCCGGTACCGGAAGATCCACCTGTTCGACGTGGAACTACCCGGCCAGCCCGCGACGAGGGAGTCGGCGGCGTTCACCGCCGGCACGGAGATCGTGACCGCGGAGACGGAGTTCTGCCGGGTGGGCCTTTCGATCTGCTATGACCTGCGGTTCCCGGAGCTGTACCGGGGGCTGATGGCCCTTGGGGCCACGGTCTTCTTCGTCCCCTCGTACTTCACCTACGAGACCGGGAAGGAGCACTGGCACGTGCTGCTTCGGGCCCGGGCCGTGGAGAACCTAGCCTTCGTGGTGGCGGCGTCCCAGTGGGGGCGGTACGGGCGGCCGGAGGACAACCGCCGCAACTTCGGCCACAGCCTCGTCGTCGACCCTTGGGGCCGGGTGATCGCGGAGGCTCCCGAGGAGGGCACCGGTGTCACCATCGCCGACCTGGACTTCACCGAGCTTCGGAAGGTTCGGGAACAGCTGCCGGCGCTGCAGCACCGCCGCCTCCACCCGTCCTGCTGATCGGCGGCCGTCAGCTTCTTCCGGTGGGCTCCACCGGAAGCCAGAACTCGACGGTCGTGCCCTGGCCGGTGGCGCTTCGCACGGCGAGCCGGCCGCCCGCCATCTCGGCCCGCTCGCGCAGCGCAGAGAGGCCGATGTGCCCGGGCCGGGACTCCAGGTCGGGGCCGGCGGCGAACCCGACCCCGTCGTCCCGGACGGTCACGGCCACGCCGGAATCGCGGGTCTCCAGGAGCACGTCCACGCGCCGAGCTCGCGCGTGCTTGCCCACATTGACCAGCGCCTCCTGCGCGATGCGGTAGGCGACGGCCCGCGTCTCGCTGGGAGGCTCATCGTCCATACGATCCTCCACCTGGTACTCGACCGGCGAGTCGCCCTCCCATTCGCTGCTCCACACGGTCAGGTAGTGGCGCAGCGCGCCGGCGATCCCCTCCGTGTCCAGTTCGGGCGGACGCAGCTCGAACAGCATGCGACGCAGGCGTTCGATCGCGCTTTGGATCTGCCCCGCGAGTTGGTCGAGCAGGGTCATCTGCTCGGGTTCGTGCAGCTTCCCTCGCAGGATCTGCGCGCGGAGGGAGGCCGCGGTCATCTGCTGGATCGAGTCGTCGTGGATGTCCTCGGCGATCCGCTCCCGCTCGGCTTCCTGGGCTGCTACGAGTTGGCTGAGGAGCGCCCGGCGCTGCTGGTCGGTCCTTCGGAGCAGCTCCACCGTGTCTCGAAGCTCCTGATCGGCCAGCTTCTGATCGGTGACGTCTCGGGCGATGCCCTCGATCGTCACCAGCCGGTTCGCCTCGTCGTAGATGGGTGTGGTGCGCTGCTCGGTCCACCGAACCTCGCCGCCCTTGCGCACCCACCGCAGCGTGCTGGAGCGGACGGCGGCGGATTCTCGGCCCTCCGCGAGGGCGGCGAAGCCCTCTTGGATGATGTGCTGATCGTCGGGATGCACGAGCCTCAGCACGAGCTCGGGATCCGAGTACAACTCCTCCGGCGTGTACCCGGTGATGGTCGTGACCGAGGGGCTCACGTACTCGAATCCGAGGGCCGGCCACAGCCGGTACCGGAAGATCATGTCCTGAGCGTTCTCGGCTAGCAGGCGGAATCGCTCCTCCCCCGCTTGCAGCCTCTCGTGCGTTTGCTGGCGTTCCACCCCGGCGCCGAGGGTGTCGGCCGCCGTTCTCAGCGCGTCTCGTTCCCCGGCCGTCCACTCCCGCGCGTGCTCGCAGTCCACGAAGACGATGTCTCCCCACCACTGCCCGTCCACGACGACCGGTGCGGACAGGAAGGATCGGATCCCCTGCATCTCAAGCATGGGCCGCTCGTCGTCGGGGAGATCATCCACCTTCCCGTGGACCAGCTCGCCGGCCTCCATGAGCGCGGACCACCGGGCCCGACCGGCGTCCCGCAGGGGCACGTTCCGCAAGGCCGGGTTCCCGATCTGAGGATCCACGCCGGGTGAGCACCACTCGTGGCGGTGGCTGGTCACGAGATCACCTCCAGCGTCCGTGTGGTGGAGGTGCAGACTGACCCGGCTGAGCCGGCCGGCCTCACCGAGACGGGCCAGCACGTCGTCGATGTGCGTCTGCCATCGGTCCCCGCGAAGGAACCGGCTCGCGGCGAATGCCGCCGCCCCGAGGATAGCCTCACGGTACCCAAGCCGCTCCTCCTCCTCGCGCCGGCGCTCGGTCGCGTCCCACACCGCGGCAACGACGTAGCGGCGATCCTCTAGTGCGAGTGGGGATAGGCCGATGTCCACGGCCACATCAGTTCCGTCCTTCCTGCGCAGCCACAGGTCGAGTGAGGAGTCGATCGGCCGAACGTGGGGCGATTCGGAGTAGGCGTCGCGTGCCGACACGTGCCGCTCGCGCAGGTGGGCCGGCACCAGCACCTCGACCGGCTTCCCCACCAGTTCGTCCCTCGAGTAGCCGGTCATCTGCTCGATGCGAGCATTGGCGGCCACGACCACGCCGGTCGCGTCCGTGACCAGGATGCCGTCGGCCAGGGATTCCGAGAACCTCTCGAACTCCCGGAGGTCGTCGAGGTGGAGGGGGCGAACGATGCTCGCGCGGGGATCGTGTCGATGCGCCATCCGCCCTCCCCAACGGACCCGCTGCGTCCCAAGGATTCATCTAACCATCCGGCCGAGGGAAGTCAAAGCGACCCCCGACGTTCCCGGCATCGTCGGGGGTGTCGATGTCGGGAGGGCCTTCGGCATCGATCTCCACTTCCTCGACCCAGTCGGGATGCGAGGCCATCAGCTCACGGGCCCCGGTGTCGCCTCGCAGGTGCTTGGCCCTTCCCCAGATCTCCCGCGACAGCAGTGCCGGCCCTGGGCCGTCTCGGAACCGAAGCCGCACGATCTTCGCCCGGGTCGTGCGGAACACCCCCACCAGTCGCGCTATGTGGTCCGGTTCGATCCCCGGTTGGTCGGCCATCAGGATCACCGTCGCCTCGCTGTCCGGGCTGCACGCGGCGAGGCCCGCGGCCAGTGAGGTCGACTGCCCCTCCGCGTAGCGTGGGTTCAACACGATCTGCCCGGTGGGGGGCAACTGCAGGGAACCGCCGACGCGCTCCGCGTCGTGGCCCAGTACGACCACGATCTCGTCCACGGCGCCGAGCGCGTCGATCGCGTGCTGTACGAGCGGCTTGCCCCGGTACTCGAGCAGCTGCTTGGTCCGGCCGAACCGCGACGAGGTCCCGGCGGCGAGGACGATCCCGGAGATCACGACCTACGAGGAGGACTTCCCGCCGAACAACCGTGAGAAGAAGCGCTGGATCATGGCCCACAACGCGGACAGTCCCAGCCGGATCCCCCCGACCGGCTTGGCTACGATTGGCGCGGGGGCGGCTGCCTCGGTTGGAGCCGCTTCCTCGACGCGCTCCGCCATGGCCATGTTCGCGTGCAAGCAGTCGGCGAACTGCTGCGTGAGCTTGGCCGAGATCTCCGGGAGAAGGCCGCGCGAGAGCTGGGCCACGGCGCCGGTGAGCGTGATATCGGCCTGCATCTTCACCGTGGTGACGCCGTCGCCGGGCTCGAGCCATGACATGACCTCGGCGTGGGCCGCGCCCTTGCCCCTGCGTTCCTGCCCCTGTGCCTTCAGGACGACGCGATGGGTGGCATCGTCGCGATCGTCCATGGTCACGGTGCCGGCGAAGTCCAGCGCCACCGGCCCGAACTTCATCTTGACCAGGCCCTTCCACGTGTGATCGTCGATGGTCTCGGTGAGCTCGGCGCCGGGCATGCAGGGGGCAACGCGCTCGACGTCGAGCAGGTACATCCAGAGCTCCTCGACCCTGGCCCGCACTTCGAACTGGTTCTCGATCCGCATCGATCGCTAGCCTAGCCGCTCACCGGGCCTGGGCTCCCTTCGGGGGTCGGTCGTGGATGGGACCCTTGCGTTCGCGCAGGAATCCGCCCTTGCGGCCGTGTCGGGCGGCGATGATCTCGGCCACGATGGCCTGGGCGATCTCCTCCGGACCCTCCGAGCCTAGGTCGAGCCCGGCCGGCCCGTGGATCCGGGCCCGCTCGGCCTCGCCGAACTCGACCCCCTCCTCCCGGAGCTCAGCGATCAGTCGCTCGGTCCTGGCCGACGGCCCGAGCATCGCGATGTACCGGGCGGGCGACGACAGCAGCGAACGCAGGTAGTCCTTGTCGCGCAGGAAGTTGTGGGTCATCACCACGGCGTGCGTCCGCTCGTCGACGGGTGCGACCTTGGCCGCCATATCGGGCCGCTCGACGGACACGAAGCCGGCGGCGCCCGGGAACCTTTCCTCGTTCAGGAACCCCGGGCGGTCGTCGACCACGATGGCCTTCCAGCCCAGGACCGTTGCCGCCCGGACGAGCGGGATGGCGTCGTGGCCGGCACCGCACACCAGCAGGCGAAGCGGCGGCTCAAGGACCTCGACGAAGGCGCGGACCTCCCCGTCGGTCCCCGCCAACCGCCGCACCTCGGAGTGCTCCTTCGCGAGGAGCAGGAGGGCTGCCTCCGCGGCCGCTCGGTCCAGCTGCCTGTCGCCCAGGGTTCCCTCGGTCTCGCCGCCGGGCCGCACCACCAGCCGGGCTCCGTACTCGACCCCCGGCACGGTCGTCTCCAGCACCGTGACCACCGAGATGGGTCGTTCCTCCTCGAGGGCCATGCGGAGCGCGCCCGCCACCTCGGCCGCCTTGTCCGCCGGTTCGACGAACACCTCGATGGCGCCGTTGCACCCCAGTCCGAGGCCCCACACCGCGTCGTCGTCGGCGGTGAGGTCCCAGGATGCCAGCCGCGCGACGCCCTCCTTCATCACGAGGCGGGCCACGTCGGCGACGTCGCCCTCCAGGCAGCCGCCGCTGATGTTCCCGATGGGGGCTCCCTCCTCGGGCACCAGCAAACGCGCGCCGGGCCGGCGGTAGGTCGAGCCCCGCACCGCCACGATCGTTGCAAGGGCCATCCTCTCTCCCCGCTGGGAGAGGGATTCGATCGCCGAAAGGACGTCTTCGATCTCGCTCAAGTCACCACCGTCTCGAAGCGTGCCGGGTCGGCCTCGAACCGCTCGCGGCACCCGGCCGAACAGAAATAGTACGTGCCGCCGCCGTGCGTGGTCCGATACCTGGCCGTGGCCACGTCAACCGTCATGTGGCACACCGGATCGATCGCTTCGTGACGGGGTGGTTCGGACACTGCAGCGCCCACCTGGAGCCCGCCTGCGGCTACGTCCCGTACGAGCTCGGCGAGGATGGCCACCGCGATCTCCTCGTGGGCGATCCGGCCGAGGTCGAGGCCGGCCGGGGCTCGCACCCGGGCCAGGGCCTCCTCCGATACGCCCCGATCGCGCAGGTAGCCGAGGACGGCCTCGGCCCGCTTCCGCGACGCCACCAGCCCCACGTACGCCGCCGGCGTCGCCAGGGCACGCTGCAGCGCGTCCTCGTCGTAGTGCCCCTGGGTGGCCACGACGACGTACGAGCGGTCCGACACGCCGGCCTCGCCAAGGTCCAGCGAGGTGACCACTCGCCCGGCGCCCGGGTGATCCTCGGGAACGCCGCCGTCGTCGACGACGACGGTACGCCATCCCAGCGCGCCGGCCATCGTGGCGAGTGTGGAGACGGCGGGGGAGCGGCCGATCACGACCAGGTGTGGCTGGGGCAGGACGGGTTCCACGTAGACCTCCAGGGCTCCTTCGCTCTGGCACGCGATGGGCACCGCGACGATCCCTTGGCGCCCACGGGCCTCGAGCTCCTCCGGCGATCCCAGGAACAGCAACCGGGGCGTACCCTCCTCGAGTGCCCGCAGTGCCTCCCGGACCACCGTCGGCTCGGCGCACGCGCCGCCCATCCAACCCCGGACCTTGCGGTCCGGCGTGATCAGGGCGGCGGAGCCTTCCTTGCACGAGGAAGGCGACCGTCGCCAGACCACGGTCGCCAGGACGAACGGCTCCCCCCGCCGGGAGAGGTCGGCGGCGAGCTCGAGGACGTCCGGCTTCACGCGCCTCCCTGCGCGGCCTGGATGGCCTCCCACACCCTGGCCGAGGTGAGCGGCATGTCGATGTTCTTCACGCCGAGCGGCTGCAGCGCGTCGATCACCGCGTTCACGAACGCGGCGGGCGATCCCACCGTGGCCGACTCGCCGACACCCTTCGCCCCGATGGGATGGTGCGGCGAGGGCGTGACGGTCTCGAACGTCTCGAACCGCGGCGTCTCCCAGGCCGTGGGGATCAGGTAGTCCAAGAAGGTGGAGCCGATGCAATTCCCGGACTCGTCGAACGTGATCTGCTCCATGGCGGCGATCGCGAAGCCCTCGGCCAGGCCGCCGTGGATCTGGCCTTCGACGATCATGGGGTTGATGCGGACCCCGCAGTCATCCACGGCCACCACGCGACGCACCTTCCATTCGCCGGTCTCGGCGTCGACCTCGACGACCACGGCGTAGGTGCCGAAGGGGAACGTCAGGTTGGGCGGATCGTAGTAGTAGACGCCCTCCAGGCCGGATTCCATGCCGTCGGGGAAGTTGGTGTACGCGGCGAACGCCACGTCCTGGATGGTCTTCACCTGGTCCGGGGCGCCCTTCACGAAGAACCGGCCCTTGTCGTACTCCACGTCGTCCTCGGACACCTCCAGCAGGTGCGCGGCGAGCTTAATGGCCTTCTCCCGCACCCGGCGGGCGACCATGGCCGTGGCCGCCCCCACCGTGGGGGTGGACCGCGAGGCGTACGTGCCCAGACCGTAGGGCGTGTTGTCCGTGTCGCCGTGCTGCACCTTGATGTCCTCGGGCTGGATCCCGAGCTCCTCGGCCACGATCTGGGCGAACGTCGTCTCGTGGCCCTGCCCCTGCGTCTGTGAGCTGATCTTGAGGATCGCCTTGCCGGTTGGGTGGATCCGCAGCTCGGCCCCATCGTTCATCTTCAGGCCGAGGATGTCGTAGTCCTTGTGAGGCCCGGCCCCCACGACCTCGGTGAAGCTCGCAAGTCCGATCCCGATCAGCTTGCCCTCGGCCCGGGCCGCCTCCTGCTCCTTCAGGAGGTCCTGGTAGCCCACCTTCTCCAGGGCCAGGTTCATGGCCCCGTGGTAGTCGCCCGAGTCGTACTCGAAGCCGGTCGCCGAGATGTACGGGAACTGCTCGGGCTTGATGAAGTTCTTCAGACGGAGCTCCGATGGGTCCATGCCCAACTCGTATGCGGCGTTCTGCACCAGACGCTCGATCAGATAAGAGGCTTCGGTGACCCGGAACGAGCATCGGTAGGCCACGCCCCCGGGCGCCTTGTTGGTGTAGGCGCCATCCGCTTCGACGTGAGCGGCGGGCAGGTCGTAGGAGCCCGTCACGATATGGAACAGGCCGACCTTGAACTTCGAGGGCTGGGCGTCGGCGTGGAACGCCCCCTCGTCGGCGAGCAGCGAGACCCGCAGGCCCAGCATCGTCCCGTCCCGCTTCAGGGCCATCTCGCCGTGCATGTGGAAGTCCCGTGCGAACCCGGTGGAGATCAGGTTCTCGGTGCGCTCCTCGATCCACTTGACCGGGTGGCCCAGGAGGAGCGAGGCGGCCGTGGCCACGACGTATCCGGGGTAGACCGGGACCTTGTTCCCGAAGCCGCCGCCGATATCGGGCGAGAAGATCCGGATGTTCTCTTCAGGCAATCCCGCCACCAGGGCAAACACCGTCCGGATGGCGTGCGGGGCCTGCGAGGTCATGTAGATCGTTGTCTGACCGGTGGCGGCATCGACGTCGGCCACGCAGCCGCAGGTCTCCACCGGCGAAGGGTGGGACCGCGGGTAGTGGGTGTCCAGGGCGACGACCGTGTCAGCCTCGGCGAACGCCTTGTCGGTGGCTTCCTTGTCGCCCGACTCCCAGTGGTAGATGTGGTTGTCGCTCTGGCCCTCCTTCTCGTCGCGGATCAGCGGGGCGCCCGGCTCGAGGGCTCGCTGCGGCGTCACGACCACGTCCAACGGCTCGTAGTCGACGTCGATCAACTCCAGGGCGTCCTTCGCGACGTAGGGATCGTCAGCGATCACCGCGGCGACCTCTTGCCCCTGGAACCGAACCTTGTCCGTGGCGAGCACCGCCTGGGTGTCACCGGAGAGCGTCGGCATCCAGGCCAGGTTGTGCTGGGCCATCAGGTCGCCGGTCACGACCGCGACCACGCCGGGCACTCCCTGGGCCTTAGAGACGTCGACACCGTTGATCTTCGCGTGCGCGAAGGGGCTCCGCAGGATCGCCATGTGGAGCATCCCGGGGAGCTTGATGTCGTCGATGTAGTTGCCCTTGCCGCGGATGAACCGATCGTCCTCCTTGCGTTTGACGCTGTGGCCGATCCCCCGGATCACCTCTGGCTCGGCGGCCATGTCGTCTCCTTCCCTAGACCGAGGCGGGTTCGGAGGCCGCAGCCTTCGCCCGCGCCGCGGTCTGGATCGCCTTCACGATGTTCATGTAGCCGGTGCATCGGCAGATGTTCCCGGAGATGGCCCACCGGACATCGTCCTCGGTGGGGTCGGGGTTCCGTTCCAGCAGGGACGCCCCTACGAGCATCATGGCGGGGGTACAGAACCCGCACTGCAGGCCGTGTTCCTCCTTGAATGCCTCCTGGACCGCATCGAGCTGGCCGTTCGTGGCCAGACCCTCGACCGTCGTGATCTCCCGGCCGTCTGCCTGGACGCCGAACATCGTGCACGACTTGACCGGCGTTCCATCCAGCAGCACCGTGCAGGCGCCGCAGTGGGTGGTGTCGCACCCGATGTGGGTGCCCGTGAGGCCGAGCACCTCGCGGATCAGATGAACCAGGAGCAGACGGGACTCGACGTCGGCCGTCCGCTCGACCCCGTTGACCTTGACCGTGACCTTCATCTTCCCCCCCTTATGCCGCTCGGGCCGAATCGAACGCGGTGGACAGGCCGCGCCGCACGTAGATGTCGACCATGTGCCGCTTGTACTCCGCCGAGCCGCGCACGTCCGAGGCCGGATGCGAGGCTTCGGCGGCCAGTCGTGCGGCCTCGGCGAAGCGCTCCTCCGTGGGCTCCGCTCCGGCCAGGGCCGCCTCGGCCTGTTCCGGTTCGATGTTCTTCAGCCCGACGCCGGTCAGACCGATGCCGGCCCGCTCGATCGTGCCGTTCGAGAGGACGAGGTAGACGGCCACCCCGACGGTGGCGAAGTCGCCGACCTTCCGCTCCAACTTGAGGTACGTCCCGCCCGCTCTCGCGGATGGCGCGGGGACCCGGATCTCCGTCAGGATCTCGTCGGCGGAAATCGCGGTTTCGAACGTGTCGACGAGGAACTCGGACATCGGCAGCGTCCGCTCGCCCCGGGTGCTTCGGAGCACGACGCTCGCGCCGAGGGCCAGCATGACCGAGCCCAGGTCTCCTGCCGGATCGGCGTGGGCCAGGGACCCTCCGATCGTCCCCAGGTTGCGGACGATCGGATCGGCGACCTGCGGAGCCGCCGCGGCGATCGTCGGGTAGCGCGCACCGATGACATCGGAGGCCGCGAGCGCGTTGTGGCGCACGAGGGAGCCGATCCGGAGCACGCCGTCGGCCTCGGCGATGCCGTCCAGCCCGGCGATGTGGTTCACGTCAACGAGATGCTCGGGCGAGGCGAACCGCAGCTTCATGAGCGGGATCAGGCTCTGTCCCCCCGCGAGGACCTTCGCCCCCTCCCCGAAGGTGGAGAGCAGGTCGAGGGCCTCCTCCAGCGAGGAGGCGCGGTGGTACTCGAAGCTCGCCGGCAGCATGGCTATCGCTCCCTTCCCGAAGCAGATGGCGCTTCCATCGGATGACGATGTGAGGGGATTGGCGCGAAGAGCAGCGGCCGCTCGTCCGCGGGCGCGGTGAGCCTCCGATCGGCTACGTTCACGCGACCTTCCGTAGTGAAACGCCCCATCCCTGGTTGGACGGCAGCGTGCCATTGTCACGCCGTCAGGCGAGATAGGTCAAACCGAGGCCGCGGGTCGACTTGCCCCTTCATGCAGGGCCGTTCTCCCGGGGCCTGATGTCGGTCGGTCGCGAGTAAGCTCGGTTCGGAAGCTCCTGCGGCAGAGGCGACCGGGATGCTCTACCTGTCGATGTACCTCGGGAGGCCGGTGCTGGACGCGTCGAACCGGCCGGTCGGGAAGGTCCTCGACCTGATCGCCCGTCTGGACGGCGACTACCCGCTGGTGGTGGGCGTGCGCGTGAAGACGGGGACGAGGGCGCACCGCGACGTGGACTGGGCCGACGTCCGGGCGTTCGAGATCTCGCAGGTGATCCTGGCTCGCGAGGCCGGCGCCCTCCCAGCCCTCGTGTTGCAGGACCGCGACGTCCTGCTCGCTCGCCACGTGCTCGACAAGCAGATCGTCGATCTCGAGGACAGGCGTCTGATCCGGGTCCAGGACATCCAGCTGTCGCGCACCGGCACGCGGCTCCGCGTCCTCGGCGTGGACGTCTCGACCTCCGCGCTCCTTCGACGGCTTCGCTTGTCCTCGGTGGCCGATCGCGTGGCCCGGCGCTACCCGCCGGACTCGGTGGCCTGGTCCGACGTGGACCTGGGGTCGTGGAAGGACCCCAACGTCCGGCTTCGGGTGGCCCGCTCGGGCCTTCGCCGCCTCCATCCGGCCGATCTCGCCGAGATCGCCACGGAGCTGCCGCCCGACGAGGGTCTCGAGCTCCTGGCGACCCTGGAGGAGGAGGTCGCCGCCGACACGATGGAGGAGATGACCCCGGCGGACCAGGTCCGGATGCTGGAGGCCCTGGGCCCCGAACGGGCCGCGCGCATGCTGGAGCGGATGTCGCCGGACGACGCGGCCGACCTGATCCAAGACCTGGAGCGCGAGGACGCGGAGGCTCTGCTCGCGCAGATGCGCCCCGAGGAAGCGAAGGACGTCCGCGACCTGCTGCGGTACGAAGAGGAAAGCGCGGGGGGTCTGATGACCACGGAGTTCGTCGCGGTCGGGCAGGAGGAGACGTGCCAGGCGGTGATCGAGGCGCTACGCCGGCGGGTTCCCGACGAGGAGCACGCCTACCACGTATTCGTGACCGATGAGGTCGGGCGGTTGGTAGGCGAGGTCACCCTGTACGAGCTGGTGGTCGCCCCGGGGGAGACGGCCGTCGGCGACGTGATGCGGCTCGACCCCATCTCGGTGCTAGTCGACGAGGGCAAGGACGCCGTCGTCGAGGCGATCATGAAGTACAACCTGCTTGCCGTGCCGGTGGTGGACGAGGAGCAGCGGCTCGTGGGGATCGTGACGGTCGACGACGTGATCGATCTGGTGGGGCCGGCGTCGCCCGGCTCGAAGGGGATGCTGGGGTGAAGGACGGTGGCCATCCGGCGGCGGCGACGGGGGCGCGCGGGCGGCCTGCTCCGCCGGCGGGCCGGACTCGTTGCGTTCCTCGCCGTCGTGGGGCCCGGCCTCATCACCGCCTCCGCCGATAACGACGCCCAGGGCATCACCACCTACTCGCTGGTCGGGGCAAGGACGGCGTACCGACTGCTGTGGCTGTTGGTCGCGGTCGGCGTGTCCTTGGCCGTGACGCAGGAGATCGGGGCCCGGATCGGCATGGTGACCGGCAAGGGCCTGGGCGCGCTGATCCGAGAACGGTTCGGGGTTCGGCCCGCCGCGGCGGCCATGTTGCTCCTTCTGATCGCGAACCTGGGAACCACCACGGCCGAGTTCGCCGGGATGGCGGCAGCCCTCGAGATCCTCGGGGTCAGCCGGTACATCTCGGTCCCCATCGGAGCGGCCCTGGTGCTGGTGCTGGTGGTCAAGGGCGGATACAAGCGCATCGAACGGGTGTTCCTCGTGCTCTCCGCCGTCTACGTCTCGTACGTGATCTCCGGCTTCCTGGCTCATCCCGACTGGGGCCGGGCGGTCCACGGGGCGGTGACCCCGTCCCTCCCGGCCGATCCGACCTTCATCCTGGCGGCGGTGGGAATGGTCGGAACCACCGTGACCCCCTGGGGCCAGTTCTTCATCCAGGCCTACGTGGTGGACAAGAGCCTCGGCCCCGACGACCTGCGGTACGAGCGCGCCGATGTCTTCCTTGGCGCGGCCGCCACCTGTGTCGTCATGTTCTTCATTATCGTGGCCACCGCCGCCACGCTGTTCGCTCGCGGCGGCACCATCGTCGACGCGAACGACGCCGCCGCGGCCCTCGAGCCCCTGGCCGGCCGGTTCGCCGAGGTTCTGTTCGCGGTGGGCCTGTTGAACGCATCGCTCCTTGCCGCCGGGGTGCTCCCGCTGTCGACGGCGTACGCGTTGTGTGAGGCGTTCGGCTTCGAGCTGGGCCTGGATCGGTACGTGGCGGAGGCGCCGGTGTTCTTCGGGACCATCGCCTTCGCCATCGTGATGGCGGCGGGGATCGTCCTGATCCCGGGCGTATCGCTGGTTCCCATCCTGTTCCTGTCGGCCGTCGTGAACGGGCTCCTGCTCGCGCCCATCCTGGTGTTCCTGTACCTGCTGGCCAACGACCGGGAGCTCATGGGGGAGCTTCGCAACGGCCGCTTGGCCAACGCGCTCACGGTGGCCACGGTCGTCCTGCTGAGCGTGCTGACCGTGGTTCT
>JAHEXX010000040.1:0-3458 GCA_023251895.1 bacterium | reverse complement strand
CTCGTCGTTGGCCTAGGGAGGGTCTGAAACGGCGGTCCACCGATTCGCGCGTTTTCCACAGCCTGACTACACTCCGGCGGTACCGGCAATCTCCGCGAAAGGAGGGGGCTTTGACGCGCATCGAGGTCACCGTGAACGGGGTCCGGCGGGACGCGGAGGTGGAGCCCCGCCAACTCCTCGTGTACTTCCTCCGGGAGACCGTAGGCCTCACCGGGACCAACGTCGGATGCGACACGTCGTCGTGCGGCGCGTGCACCGTGCTGCTGGATGGGGAATCGGTGAAGTCGTGCACCCTCCTCGCCGTCCAGTCGGACGGCCGCGAGGTGACGACGATCGAGGGGATGGCGTCCGACGGGGAATTCCACCCGCTGCAGGAGGCGTTCCACCGGAACCACGGCCTGCAGTGCGGATACTGCACGCCCGGCATGATCATGGCGGCGGCGAGCTTCCTGCACGAGAACCCCACGCCGACGGAGGAGCAGGTCCGCGAGGCCCTCGAGGGGAACCTGTGCCGCTGCACCGGCTACCAGAACATCGTGAAGTCGATCCTCGACGCCGCCGGCCAGATGAGCGGCGTGAAGGCCTAGGGGGCGATAGGGATGGCGATGACGCAAGAGCGCGCGATCGGCAGCCCGGTCCTCCGCAAGGAGGACCCGGAGCTCCTGACCGGACAGGCGACGTTCATCGACAACATGACGTTGCCCGGTATGGCATGGATGGCGATGGTGCGCCCGCCGTTCGTGCACGCGAAGATCGACTCGATCGAAACGTCGGATGCGGCGTCGATGCCCGGGGTGATCGGCGTGTACACGGCGGCCGATCTCGAGGGAGAGTGGGGCGGGCCCCTGCCGTTCGTGTGGCCCATCACCGAGGACATCAAGGTCCCGGTCCACTGGCCGCTAACGAAGGACAAGATCCGGTTCAACGGGGATGCGGTTGCCGTCGTCGTGGCGGAGACGCGGGCCCAGGCCAAGGACGCCGCCGAGGCGGTCACCGTGAAGGCCACCAGGCTTCCGGCGGTGACCGACATGGAAGAAGCGATGAAGGACGAGGTCGTGATCCACGAGGACCTCGGGACCAACGTGGTCGTCCACTGGAGCCACGGGGGGGCGGGTGACCAGGGCGTCTTCGACACCGCCCCGGTGATCGTGAAGGAGCGGTACCACCAGCCGCGCCTGATCCCCAACGCGATCGAGCCTCGGGGGTGCCTGGCGATGTCGATCCCGGCCCAGGGCGAATTCACGCTGTGGAGCGCCACCCAGATCCCGCACGTCGTGAAGGTCACGCTGTCGGGAACCTGCAACATCGCCGAGTCCAAGCTGCGGATCATCGCGCCGGACGTGGGCGGGGGGTTCGGCTCCAAGCTCAACGTCTACGCGGAGGAGGCCTTGTCACTGGTCCTGGCCCGGCGGACGGGACGCCCCATCAAGTGGATCGAGGAACGCACGGAGAACTACGTGGCCACGACCCACGGCCGGGGGGTCACCCACGACGTAACGGTCGCGGCAACCGAGGAAGGGAAGATCCTCGGCTTCAAGGTCGAGGAGCTTGCCGACATGGGTGCCTACTTCCAGTTGCTCACGCCGGGGATCCCGGAGCTGGGTGGGTGGGTGTACATGGGCCCCTACGACACCCAGTCCTACTGGTTCGAGTTCCGAGGGATCGTGACCAATGCCACACCCACGGACGCGTACCGGGGGGCGGGCCGTCCGGAGGCCACCTACGTGCTCGAACGCGCGGTCGACGCCCTGGCCCGGCGGTTGGCGAAGGATCCTGCAGAGCTCCGCAGGCTGAACCTCCACGCGCCGTTCAGCGAGGCGACGGCCTTCTCGAGCGGCCTCAGCGTTGATTCAGGTAACTATGAGCCTGCATTGGACCGGGCCCTCGAGCTGGCGGACTACCACCAGTTCCGTAAAGAACAACAGGCCCGTCGGGAGTCCGGCGACGTGAAGCAGATCGGGATCGGGCTCTCGACCTACATCGAGATGTGCGGCCTTGCCCCATCGCAGATCCTGGGGGCGCTGCGCTACGCGGCCGGCGGTTGGGACGGCGCCACGATCGAATGCCTGCCGACCGGCAAGGTGATCGTGAAGACCGGCACGTCGCCACACGGCCAGGGCCACGTGACCAGCTGGGCCCAGATCGTCTCCGATGGCCTCGGCGTGCCCGTCGACGACATCGAGGTCCTTCACGGCGACACCGCCATCACGCCGCTCGGCATGGACACTTACGGGTCGCGTTCCGTGGCCGTCGGCGGCGTGGCGTTGCACTTCGCCATGGAGAAGATCAAGGCCAAGGCTCGCACGATCGCCGCCCACGAGCTGGAGGTGTCCGAGGACGACGTCGAATGGGCTGACGGGGCCTTCCGGGTGAAGGGGGCGCCGGACAAGGCGAAGACGATCCCGGAGATCGCGTTCTCGGCGTGGCACGCCCACGCCCTGCCGGGCGGCGTCGAGCCGCACCTCAACGGCACGGCCGTGTACGACCCGCCGAACTTCACGTGGCCGGCCGGGACGCACATCTGCGTGTCGGAGGTCGACACGGAGACCGGCGCCGTGGAGATCCTGAACTACGTGGCCGTCGACGACTGCGGCGTCGTGATCAACCCGCAGATCGTCGAGGGCCAGATCCACGGCGGCGTCGCCCAGGGCATCGCCGAGGCGCTGTACGAGGAGGCGCTGTACGACGAGGGCGGGAACCTGATCACGTCGTCGATGACGCAATACCTGGTGCCCTCGGCGATGGAGATCCCGTCGATGACCCTGGACAGGACCGAGACGCCGTCGACCACGAACCCGCTCGGGGTCAAGGGCATCGGGGAGGCCGGCACGATCGCGGCCCCGCCGGCGGTGATCAACTCGGTGATCGACGCGCTGTCGCACCTCGGCGTTACCGAGGTCGGCAAGCCGGCCACGCCGGAACGCGTGTGGAGAGCCATCCAGCGAGCGAAGGGAGGTGCGGCATGATCCCGGCGCCGTTCGAGTACGAGCGCGTCGACTCGGTGGAGGCGGCCATCGCGGCCTTGTCCGCCGACGAGGAGGCGAAGATCCTGGCCGGGGGGCACTCGCTGCTGCCCGCGATGAAGATCCGCTTCGCGCAGCCCTCCAAGCTGGTCGACATCGGACGGATCCGCGACCTGTCCTACGTCAGGGAGGAGGGCGATTCTGTTGCGATCGGAGCGCTCACGCGACATCACGACGTTGCCGGGAGCGACGCCCTCCACGACCTGTGTCCGATCGTGTCGTATACGGCCGGCCAGATCGGCGATCCGCAGGTCCGCCACATGGGTACGATCGGCGGCTCGGTCGCGCACGGCGACCCGGCCAGCGACCTCCCGTCGGTGTTGCTGGCGCTCGACGCGCAGATCGTGGCCCAGGGGCCTTCCGGGTCGCGGACGATCGGGGCGGGGGAGTTCTTCGTGGGTCTGTTCGAGACCGCCCACGCCTCGAACGAGGTCT
>JAHEXX010000142.1 GCA_023251895.1 bacterium | reverse complement strand
GACCGGCGACGTGCGCCTGTCCCGGTACGTTGCCGTCGACGACTGCGGCAACATCATCAACCCGATGATCGTCGACGGGCAGGTACACGGCGGCTTGGCCCAGGGCATCGCCCAGGCGTTGTACGAGGAGATGCTCTACGATGCGGACGGCAACCCCCTGACCTCGACGCTGGCCACCTACCCGATCCCGAGCGCGGCGGACCTTCCCTCGTTCGAGACGGCCCACACCGAGACCCCAACGCCTTTGAACCCGCTGGGGGCAAAGGGGATCGGGGAATCGGCGACGATCGGCTCGACCCCGGCTGTGCTTAACGCGGTGGTGGACGCCCTGTCCCATCTGGGGATCCGTCACATCGACATGCCGCTCTCGTCGGAGCGCGTCTGGCGCGCCATTCGCAGCGGCTTTACGTGATCGGTCCCTTTTCGATGGACAGGCGCTCGATCAGATCCGCTGCTTTGGTCGTGCCGGGGATGCCCTGCAACCGTGCCGACATGGCCGAGAGGTGGGTGTTCAGCGGCTCGTTCGCCAGCAGGTCGTCGATCGCGCCGCTGAGCTGCGCGTTCTCGAACGAGTAGGTCGGTAGTCGCTTTCCGAGCCCGAGCTCGTCCACCCGCTGAGCATTGTCGTACTGATCCCAGAAGAGCGGCAGCACGATCATCGGCTTGCCGAAGTACCAGCTCTCGGTGACCGTGTTGTTCCCGCCGTGGGTGATGACCAGGTCGACCAGAGGAAGGATCGCCGGCTGCGGGAGGAACTCCTCACCCACCATGTTGGCGGCCAGGGTGATCAGTTCGTGTTGTGGCCCCTTGCTCACGATGAAGCGGTGGGAGGTCTCAGCTAGGACGTCGACGAGTCGCTGCATCAGTTCGACGTCGGCCGAGCCGAGGGACCCGAGCGACAGATAGATCAACGCGCCATCGTCGTCGAGCTTCTCGTGGCCGGTGTACGTCTGGTCGGTGGCCCGGACCGACGCCTCCAGGCGGTGGACGGTAGGCGCCGAGAGGTCGCGGCGAACGTAGTCCGCCTCTTCCGGATAGACGTACAGGTTCAGGAACGGCGACTCCCAGATGTAGTCGCGGGGACCGGGCAGGAGCGGGGCACCGTGGTCCCGCAGCCACGCGTCGAACTCGCCCACCTGCGGGCCCAAGACGCGATCGTACTCGGTCCAGAACTCGCCCCACCGCGAGTGATCCTCGGCGGGGTAGCCCGAGAACACAGGGGGGATATCGGGGTCCTTCCACTCCAGGGGGTTGCAGGACGTGATCCGGGCCCACGGTCGGCCGCTCTGGGGGATCGCCGCGAAGGCCACGACGTTGTCCTCCACGATCGCGTCGGGTCGGAGCTCATCGAAGATCTCGGTCAGCCGGTCGTTCACGTACATCGAGCCGTCGATCAGGGCCTGCCAGGTGGGCTTCAGGAACGTCTCGAGCTGGATGACGGTGGGCTTGCGGAACTCCGGCGCGGTGTCCCGGATGAAGTCCTTCCAGAACTGTCCGGGCGCCTCCTCGACCTCGGGCGGCGGTCCCAACCGCATGTGGGCCTCCTCGAACCCCTTGGACTCCAGCGTGCCGCCGAAGGATTCCTCCACGATGAACACGACACGGTGCCCTCGCCGCTTCAGGACGTCGCCGATCCCCACGCAGTTGTTCGTGGGCCCGAAGGCCCCCTCGGGGAAGAAGACGATGGTCCTGGACTCGGTCACGCCGCCTCCTCGTCGCTGCACGGGCTGGGATTGATTACCGGTGGGCGGCAGGAACGTCAAGTCGGGCCTGCGGGGAACTACGCTTGGAGGCGTGGAGGGACACGTGCTGATCGTCGAGGACGATCCGTCGATCCGGGAGATGGCGACGCTCGGGCTTGCGACCGCGGGCTTCCGGGTGACCTCGGCTTCGGACGGGCTCGAGGGACTGGAACGGTTCCGCGCGGAGCCGTTCGACCTGGTGATCTTGGACGTGATGCTCCCGTCTCTGGATGGCTTCGAGATCTGCCGGGAGATCCGGAGGGAGAGCCGCGTCCCGATCGTGATGCTCACCGCCAGGACCGACCCAACCGACGTGGTGGCTGGGCTTGAGCTCGGGGCGGACGACTACGTCACCAAGCCCTTCGAGCTGCCGGTGCTGGTGGCCCGGGCCCGGGCCGTGCTCCGGCGGACCGGCTCGGAGCCGGAGGAGCGAACGATCCGGGCCGGCGACCTCGAGATCGACCCCGCGGCGTTCACCGTGCGGAAGGGCGGCGGGGAGCTCGGTCTGACCGCTACCGAGTTCCGCCTGCTGCTCGAGATGGCCCGGAGGCCGGGGCAGGTGTTCACCCGCGAACTGCTCCTGCAGACAGTCTGGGACTACGACTACCTGGGTGACTCCCGGCTGGTAGATGTGGCCGTCCAGCGGTTGCGCGCCAAGGTGGAGGAGGACCCGGGGCATCCGCGACTCATCACGACGGTCCGCGGCGTGGGCTACAGGCTCGAGAGGACCTGAGGCCGTGCATCGCCCCCCGGCTCTAGGGCGTCGGCGGCGGCTGGCCCTCAGGTTCGCGTTCGTGGCCGGTCTGGCGGCCGGCGTGCTGGCCGCGGGCTCATACTTCCTGGTTTGGGAGGGGCGACTCCGTGACTCGCTGGCCCGGGCCGAGGCCCAGGCCCGGTTCGGCCTCCGGCAGGCCGTCGAGCTGCCGACGAAGCCGCCCGAGTTGCGAGCGTTCGTCCGAACGTACGAGGAGGAGCGCGGCCTTCGTGTGGTGCTCCTGGCTGGAGGTCGCACCTTCGGTTCGGTCCGCTCGCCCTCCATCGAGATCCCCGGGGATCTGCGCACCCTCGTGAGCGGCGGCCGGCTGGGCTACGAGCGGGTTGGTGTCGGAGGTGTTGCCTACCTGATCGTGGGCGGGCCGGCCCCCGGCTCGGACCAGCAGCTGTACTTCTTCTTCTCCGAGGCGGGGATCGCCCGCGACCTGGCCCAGCTCCGGAACGTCCTGCTGCTGGGATGGGCCGCGGTCGTCGCGGTGGCGTTCGTGTTCGGCCGGGGGGCGGAGCTGCGGATCGCGGCGCTCTCCGCGGCCGAGGCGAGGGAGCGGCGGTTCACGTCCGACGTGGCCCACGAGCTCCGCACACCGCTCTCCGGATTGGTAGCCGAGGCGTCGGCGCTGGCGGATCACCTGGACCGTCTGCCGTCGGAAGCCCGCCGCCCCGCGGAGCTGCTGGTCGCGGACGTCGCCCGGCTGCGCCGGCTGGTCGAAGACCTCATGGAGATCTCCCGGCTCGACGCCCGGTCGGAGGAGGTCCTCGCGGAGCCCGTTGACCTCGCCGCCCTCGTCTCCGCGGTGATCCGGAACCGGGGCTGGGAGGGACGGGTCACGCTGCTGGTGGACCCGGTGCCGATCGCGTCCGATCGGCGTCGGCTGGAGCGGATCGTGTCGAACCTCGTGGAGAACGCGGTGGAGCACGGCGGTCGAGAGGTGATCGTTCGCGTGGGGAGGGACGGGGCGGAGGTCTTCGTCGAGGTGGCCGACCGGGGACCGGGGATCCCGCTGGAGCATCTGCCCCACGTCTTCGATCGCTTCTACAAGGCCGATCCGTCGCGGACCGGTCGCGGGAGCGGGCTCGGCCTGGCCATCGCGCGGGAGAACGCGCGCCTGCTCGGCGGCGACGTCAACGCGTCGAGCGAGGTCGGTGCAGGGACCACGTTCGCGCTCCGGCTGATCGTGACGGAACCGTTACCCGGACGTGATGGGAGTGTTTCATCTCCCTCCGACGATGGAGGTGGAGCCGGAGAGGCCGGCCCATGAGGAGGGGAGCGACGATGAAGCGCCTGATCGCACCGATCCTGGTACTCGGCCTGCTGGCCGCGGCGTGTGGGGCGCGGGGCGCCCAGCCCGTCGGCCCACCCCCGACCGGCAGCCCCTCGGAGAGCCCGTCCACGTCGCCGAGCTCGGAGCCGACCGTCAAGCCAACGGAGCCCACCGGCCAGGGCGTGACGCTCGAGGTGTGGTTCGCGTTCATGCCGGGAGGGTCCCAGCCGATCTCCGTCGGGCCGTCCCTGTTCGCCACCCACCGCACCGTGCCGCACACGCTTTCGGTCGGGCGAGCCGCGATCATCCAGCTCCTGCGCGGACCCTCCGCCGAGGAGCGGATCGCAGGGATCTCTACGGGGATCCCCAACGGAACCGAGCTGCTCGGCCTGTCCATCGACAACGGCACCGCCACGGTCGATCTGTCCGGCGAGTACGCGTCCGGTGGTGGATCGGCCACGATGTTCATGCGCCTCGCGCAGGTCGTGTACACGCTGACGCAGTTCCCGACCGTACACGGAGTGCTGTTCGAGCTGGACGGCAAGCCGGTGACGACGTTCTCCAGCGAGGGCATCGTGCTGGAGGGCGCGCAGACCCGGAAGGACTACCGGGACCAGCTCTCTGCGATCCTTGTCGAGACACCGGGGATCGGTGAGCGGGTCTCGAGCCCGGTGACGGTCTCGGGTACCGCCGACGTGTTCGAGGCCGTCGTCTCGATCCGGATCCTCGACGAGAACGGCAAGGTCATCACCGCCACCTTCACCACCGCCACGTGCGGCACCGGGTGTCGGGGCACCTTCGAGAAGGCCGTGGGGTACTCGGTGGACCACGCGCAGCCCGGGACGATCGAGGTGTTCGAGGCGAGCGCGAAGGATGGCTCGCCGATGTTCACGGTCACGATCCCGGTCACGTTGAAGGCCTGAGGCCGGAGGCCGCGGTGGAAGGGCGGGCCCTTCGGGCCCGCCCTTCGCCTACCCGGCGACGAGGTAGGCGAGAGGGAGGCCGGCCATGGCCACGAGGGACAGGCCCAGCAGGACGTTCGACAGCCGGCCGCCACGCCACCTCCCCATCACTCGCTCGGAGTTCGACAGGATCAGCATCAGCAGGATGAGGGGTGGCGCGGCGAGTGCGTTGAGGATGGCGGCGAAGTACAGGGCCCGGACCGGGTTGATGCCGGAGAAGTTCAATGCCACGCCGACTACGGTGGCCGCGATCAACACGCCGTAGAACCCGCGGGCCTGCCGGAACGTGCGGGACAGCCCCTCATGCCAACCCAGCGCCTCCGAGAGCGCGTAGGCTGTGGATCCGGCCAGGACCGGCACCGCCAGCGCGCCCGTCCCCAGGATCCCCAGGGTGAACAGGAGGCTGGCCAGGCTGCCGGCGATGGGCTTCAACGCCAGGGCGGCCTGGTCGGCGGTCTGCACCGTGGTGATCCCCTGCCTCCCGAGGGTCGCGCCCGCCGCCACCATGATGGCGAACATCACGATGACGGCCGAACCCATCCCGCCGATCACGTCGGTTCGCATCACCGAGACGTGGCCGGCGTCGACCGGCGGGAGCTCGTTGTGCTCCAACTCCTCCTCGACCTCCTCGCTGGCCTGCCAGAAGAACAGGTATGGCGAGATGGTCGTTCCGAAGATGGCGATCAGGGCGGCGATGTCGATCCGGTCGAACGAGAAGGTGGGGATGAACGTGTGGCGGGCGACCGAGGCCCAGTCCGTCTTCACCACGAAGAGCACCGCGATGTACGCGACGAGCGACACGGTGAGCCAGCGCAGGACCCTCGCATACCTGTGGTACGGGACGGCCACCTCCAGGCTCACCATGGTCGCGGTCAGGGCCAAGATCAGCACGAGGAACGGCAGCGGAACCAGCAGTCGGACGGCGGCCGCCATGGATCCCAGGTCGGCACCGATGTTGAACACGTTCGCCATCGTGACCAGCGCCACCGCGGCGTACAGGACCCAACCGGGGAACCGTTCCCGGATGAGCGAGGCCAGGCCCCGGCCGGTGGCCAAGCCCAGGCGAGCGGCGGTCTCCTGGACCGCGGCTGCCAGGGGGAACGTGAACAGCGCGGTCCACAACAGACCGAACCGGAAGGCCGCGCCGACCTGCGAGTAGGTCCCGATGCCCGAGGGGTCGTCGTCGGCAGCTCCGGTCACGAGGCCCGGGCCTAGCCGCTTGAAGTACCCGAAGCCCCGCAGGCGATGGCGATAATGGTGGTGTCGCGAGTGAAGCGCCACTCGCGCAGCCTACGCCGGGCTGAGCGTCCGACGAACGAACTGCTGTAGGCTCCCCGGTCAGTGTCAGGGTGAGCGAGCAGTGAGATCCCAAGGGTGACCTCGGGATAGCCTCCGCCCGACGACGGGCTGGCTCATAGGCTCCGTGTCACCCCGCGAGCGGGATGACCTCCATGGGTT
>JAHEXX010000141.1 GCA_023251895.1 bacterium | reverse complement strand
CATCGCCCACTCGTTGTTCCTCACCGAGCGCGCCGTGGAGAAGCACATCAACTCCCTGTTCCACAAGCTGGGGCTCTCGGAGGAGCCCTCGGTGCACCGCCGGGTGATGGCGGTGCTGACGTTCCTGCGCGAGGGCGCCGGGGCCTGAGCCCCGCACTACTGCGCCCTCCGCGTGTCCACGATGAACACCGAGCACGGCGAGTGCCGGAGCACGATGTTCGGAACGCTGTCGCGGACCCGCCACCAGTTCCCATGGGTGCCCCGGTTGCCGAGCACGATGGCATCCGCGCCCTCGGTTTCCGCCACGTCGACGATGACCGCGGCGGGATCGCCGTCTTGGGACCGGGTCTCCACCCGGACCGGCGAGAACCGCGCCGACATTGCGGACAGGTAGGCTCCGGGGTCCGGTCGCTTCGAGGGGTCGACCACGTCCCGAGCCCCATCCAGGGAGCGAACGTGAAGGACAAGCAGCTCGGCGTCGTTCCGCCGGGCCAGGTCGGCGGCGGTCTCGACCGCGATATCGGCGGCGGCCGACGTGTCGGTTCCGACCAGGATCTTGGTGAACATCTCCCTCATCTCCTTTCTCGAGGCCGACGGTACGCGCCCGCCACCGGGCGACCAACCCTGGGGACACCACAACCGAGGCGGCCGGGGACCCCAACATACGGTGGTGCCTGCACCCCCTCGGGGGTGGGGAACCCGTGCCTGGATGTGAGGCCGGCACCCTTCCACTGAAGCCGGCCCGGTGCAACCATCCGAGGTCATGGAGAGCGGCTGGAGCAGCCGGGTGGCGCTGCATCCCGTCCCCGCCGCCGCGCCGGCGGTGGGGGTATGAACACTCGGGCCGCGAAGCGGCTCGCGTGGTCCCTCTGGGGTCTGTTCTTCCTCTTCGAGGCCGCCGGCCTCGCGCTGCGTGCCATCAACGCGCGGCCCCTCGTCACCGGCGACACCGCACAGCTCCTGGCCATGGGCGCCGTGACCACCGTCGGCGCCATCGTTGCCGCGAACCGCCCGCACAACCCCCTCGGCTGGATCTATCTCTTCCTCGGCCTGTTCGTCCTCCTGGTGGGCTTCCTGCTGAACGAGTACGGCTGGTACGCCACGATCGGGCACCCGGGAACCTTCGGCGGGGCGTTCGCAGAGTGGGTCGGCAACTGGGCGTGGATCCCCCCGCTCGGGCTGTTCTTCACGTTCGGGTTCCTCCTGTTCCCCGACGGCCATCTGCCGTCGCCGCGGTGGCGACCGGTTGCCTGGGCGAGCGCCATCGTCATCGTGCTGTGGTCGGTCACGGGCGCACTGGCGAGCAAGGACTACACGCACGTCGACAACACCGCGATGGTGAACCCCTTCTCGCCCCGGACCTTGACCCCCCTCTTCGACACGGCCACGCAGGTGTTCGGCTTGGTCTTCATCCTGCTCGTCGGCGTGTCGGTCGCCTCACTCGTCGTCCGGTTCCGACGTGGAAGCCGCGACGAACGCGAACAGCTCAAGTGGCCGATCTTCGCCGGCGCGATCAACACCATCTTCATCGCACTGCCCCTCGACCATGGGAGCGGCGGGGCGGTCGACGCCGTGTTCGGCGTATTGATCGCACTCATCCCGGTGGCCGCGGGGATCGCGATCCTGAAGTACCGCCTGTACGACATCGACGTCGTCATCAGCAAGACGGTCGTGTACGGGGCCCTGGCCGCGTTCATCACGACGGTCTACGTAGTGATCGTCTGGGGCATCGGCCGGATCGTCGGCGCGAGCGGCGTGAACCCGGCCCTGTCGGTGGCGGCGACGGCGATCGTCGCGGTGGCCTTCCAGCCGGTGCGCCTGCGCGCCGGGAGGCTGGCCAACCGCCTGGTCTACGGCAAGCGTGCGACGCCGTATGAGGTGCTGTCGGAGTTCTCCGAGCGCCTCGCCGGCGCCTACGCCGCCGACGATCTCCTGCCCAGGATGGCGAGGATCCTCGCCGAGGGGACGGGGGCGTTCCGAGCCGACGTCTGGCTCCTCGTGGGGGGCCGGCTCCGGCCGGAGGCGACCTGGCCCTCCGAGGCCGAGCGGCGAACGCCGGTGAGCGCCGACCGCTTGCCCGAAGATCTCGTGCCCGTGCGCCACACGGGCGAGCTCCTCGGCGCGCTCTCCGTGGAGAAGAAGCCGGGGGATGTGTTGACGCCGACCGAGCAGAAGCTCGTCGCCGATCTCGCCTCGCAAGCGGGCCTCGTGCTTCGGAACGTCGCCCTGATCGAGGACCTGCGCGCGTCCCGCCAGCGTCTGGTCGCCGCCCAGGACGAGGAGCGGCGCAAGATCGAACGGAACCTGCACGACGGGGCGCAGCAGCAACTGGTGGCGCTCGCGGTGCGGCTGAAGCTGGCCGAGCAGAGCCTGGGGACCAATGCCGATCGTGAGCGCGAGCTCCTGGCGACGCTCGGCTCGCAGGCGAACGACGCCTTGGAGAACCTCCGCGACCTGGCCCGGGGGATCTACCCGCCGCTCCTCGCAGACCAGGGGCTTCCGGCGGCCCTCGAGGCCCAGGCCCGGAACGCCACGGTACCCACGACGATCGAGAGCGACGGCGTCGGCCGGTATCCCCAGGAGATCGAGGCAGCCGTGTACTTCTCCTGCCTGGAGGCATTGCAGAACGTGGCCAAGTACGCGAAGGCCTCGCGCGCGGTGGCACGACTCTCCGACGGCGGTGGGGAACTTCGCTTTCAGGTGGAAGACGACGGCGAGGGTTTCGACCCGGCCGAGACCGACTACGGCACCGGCCTGCAGGGCATGGCCGATCGGCTGGCCGCGATCGGCGGCCGGGTCGATGTGCGAAGCGCGCCGGGAGCCGGCACTTCGGTAACCGGGAGCGTTCCCCTGGAGGTTCAACGATGAGGTGGCGCACCGCGAGGGGGCTGGCGTGGGGCCTGTTCGCTCTCGGGTGCGTCGCGTTCGCCGCCCTGCTCGCCCTCGAGGCCACGACGGGCAAGGGCGTCGGGCGCGGCGTGAGCTCCGACGGCGCGTTCCTCCCGGTCTTCGTGTCGTTCGCCGGTGTGGGTGCCGTGATCGTCTCGCGCCAGCCACGGAACCCGGTCGGCTGGTCGATGCTCGCGTTCGTCCTGATGCCGTTCGGGTTGCTCCAGGGCGCGTATGCCGACCACGCGGCCACGCTTCCGGTGGTTCCAGGGGGAGCCGCATGGGCTGCGTGGCTCTTCCAGATAGCGATCTCGATCACCGTCGTCCCGTTCGTCTTGACGCTGGTGCTGTTCCCGGACGGTCACCCGCCGTCCCGACGGTGGCGCCTCGTCATCTGGCTCGCACTGATCGCGACGTTGATCGCCTGCGCGGGAACCGCGTTCGGCGTAACGCAGGAGTTCACGGCGAACTTCCCGAGCCTCACGCATCCTTTGCAACTGCTGCCGGCATCGACCGCCGAGACCATCTCGAACGTCGGCGCCCTCCTGATCGTTCTCGCCTTTGCCCTCGCTGCGGCCTCACCCTTCTTCCGATACCGGCGCGCCTCAGGTGACGAGCGCGAACAGGTCAAGTGGGTGGCCTGGGCGGCCGCACTGTTCGCCACAGCCTTCGCCCTGATGGCGATCGCGACGAACGAACCGGTGATCGCGTTCATCCTGTTCGTGCCGCTGGTCCCGGTCGCGATCGGTGTCGCGATCTTGAAGTACCGCCTGTACGACGTCGACGTCGTCATCAACAAGACCGTGGTGTACGGCGCGCTCGCTCTGTTCATCACCGTCGTGTACGTCGTCGTCGTCGTCGGTGTCGGGTCGCTGGTTGGCGCGGTCGGGAGCCCGGCGCTCTCCGCCGCGGCCGCGGCCGTGGTGGCGCTGGCGTTCCAGCCCGCGCGCCGTCGCGCTCAACACCTTGCTGACCGCCTCGTGTACGGTGCGCGTGCGACCCCCTACGAGGTGCTCTCCGAGTTCTCCGAGCGCCTCGGCGGGACGTACGCCGCCGAGGAACTCCTGCCCCGGATGGCACGGATCCTCGCCGAGGGCACGGGTGCCTCGCGCGCCGACGTGTGGCTGCGCGTCGGCGACGAGCTACGCGCCGACGCTTCCTGGCCGACCGACGTGGACAGGCTGCAAGCGTTGCCGGTCGATGAGATGCCGGTGGAGCTCGTGCCGGTTCGGCACCAGGGCGAACTGCTCGGCGCGCTCGGCGTGACCAAGAAGCCCGGGGAGGCAATGACCCCCACCGAGGAGAAGCTCGTCGCCGATCTCGCCTCCCAAGCAGGGTTGGTTCTGCGCAACGTCGGCTTGACTGAGCAGCTGCTGGCCCGGCTCGACGAACTGAAGGCGTCCCGCCAACGGCTCGTGACGGCACAGGATGAGGAGAGGCGGAAGATCGAACGGAACCTCCACGACGGCGCGCAGCAGCAGCTGGTCGCGCTCGCCGTTAAGGCCCGGCTGGCGCAGGGAATGGCAGCGAAAGACGCGGCCAGGACCGAAGCGATGCTGGCCGAGCTCCAGGCCGAGCTGGCCGATGCTCTGGAGGAACTGCGCGACCTGGCCCGGGGGATCTACCCGCCGCTGCTGGCCGACCAGGGTCTGCCCGCCGCGCTGGAGGCTCAGGCCCGGAAGTCACCCGTGCCGGTGAGGGTCCGGGCTGCTGGGATCGGGCGGTTCCCGCAGGAGGCCGAGGCCGCGGTCTACTTCTGCTGCCTGGAGGCCCTGCAGAACGTGGCGAAGTACGCCAACGCCACCGGGGCCGTCGTGACGCTCTCGAACGGCGCCGGCGAGCTTCGGTTCGAGGTCGCCGACGATGGGGCTGGGTTCGATCCATCGGGGACGGGTTACGGCACCGGCCTGCAGGGGATGGCGGATCGGCTGGCGGCCCTGGGGGGTGACCTGGAGGTCACATCGGCTCCAGGCACCGGCACGACCGTCGCCGGGCGCCTGCCGCTCGGAGGGACGACATGAACGCGGGCACCTCGCGGAGGCTCGCGTGGGGGCTATGGACTCTGGCGATGGCGCTCGCCGCCACAGCCGCCCTCTTCCTCGTCTTGGGGTGGTCGACACCCCCTCCAGCAGGCGCGTTCGGATTCCGCGGGTTCAGCATGATCTTCGCCGTCGTGTTCGGGACCGTGGGCGTGCTCATCGCGACCCGGCAGCCACGGAACGCGATCGGGTGGATCGCCCTCGCGGTCGCGATCACGGCGGGATTCCAGGAGGCCGCGAACCAGTACGCGATCTGGGCCGTCCTAGGCCATGAACCTGGCCTGCCGCTCGGAGCGTTCGCCGCCTGGGTCCCCGCGTGGATCTGGGTCCCCGCGACCTCCGGCGCGGCGTTGATGCTGCTGCTGTTCCCCGACGGGCGCCCGCTCTCGCCTCGCTGGCGATGGGTCATCGTCCTCGGGGCTGTCGGGGCGGCTCTCGGGGCGGTGGGGTTCGCGCTCGTGGCCGGCCCGCTCGAGAACTTCCGAGTGCTCGACAACCCGTTCGGGATCGGCGCGACGGGAGCGATGCTCCCGCTTGCCGACTCCGGTCAGGCTCTCTACGGCTTCGCGATCATCCTCAGCGCCGTCTCGGTGGTGGTGCGGTTCCGGCGATCTCGCGGTGTGGAACGCCAGCAGATGAAGTGGCTCGTCGCGTCCGGGGCGTTCCTCGCGGGGGCGCTCGTGTTCAGCCTTGTGGGCGTGATCACCAACCCGCAGCCAGGCGCGCAGGTCAACGAAATCGTGGCGTTGATCGTCATCGTCGCGTTCCTCTCCCTTCCAGTGGCCATGGCGTTCGCAATCTTGAGGTACCGCCTCTACGAGATCGACGTGGTGATCCGCAAGACCGTCATGTTCGCGATCGTGGTCGTGATGTTGACCGGGGTTTTCATCGTCGGTGCCGTGCTGGTCGGCGCGCTCGTGTCGGGGAACGACACGACGGTGCGCGTGGGGGTCGCGTTCGCGGTGGGGCTCCTGTTCGAACCCGCCCGGCGGCTGGCGACCCGGATCGCGGATCGAGTGGTGTTCGGTGGTCGCGCCACGCCTTACGAGGTGCTAACGGAGTTCTCGCGCCGCGTCGCTGGGGCGTACGAGAACGACGACCTCCTGCCGCGGCTCGCCCATTTGGCGGCGGCGGGCGTCGGCGCGCGCGGCGCTCGTGTCTGGGTGCGCGTCGGCGACGTCCTGCACCCCGAGGCCTCGACCGGCGATCTCGGAACTGCGGCTCCCGTCCCGCTCTCCGGTACCGAGTTGCCGACGCTCCCCGACGATCATGCCGAGGCCGTCTTCCAT
>JAHEXX010000140.1 GCA_023251895.1 bacterium | reverse complement strand
CGACGCCGACGGCCGGGTGCGGGCGAGGTTCGGTCTGTCGTCGGACGGCTCCGCGGGGCTGGCCATCGGGGACGAGGACGGGAAGGTCCGGGCGACGCTGGGCCTGGCCACCGACGGTTCCTCCAGCCTGGCCCTGGGTGACCGGAACGGGAAGATCCGGGCCAAGTTCGGCCTGGCCCCCGAAGGGTCGCCCACGCTCGGACTCCAGAGCAAGGACGGGGAGCTCAAGTTCGTGTGGAGCCTTGCGCAGCAGGGTTCCCCGACCGTAGGGCTCTACGACGAGAGCGGGAAGGTCCGGGCCCGATTGGGCCTGGCCGCGGAGGGCTCGCCGATCCTGCGGCTGCTGGACAAGGAGGGCGAGCTCCGGGCCATCCTGGGCCTGGCCACCGACGGAACGCCGGTCCTGCGGTTCGTCGGCAAGGACGGGGAGATCCAATGGTCCGCCGGACCGCCGCCCCCCAAAACGCCTGCAAGGCCCGAGGTCACCGCCCCGAAGAAGCCTCCAGATCCGAAGGAAGCTCCTGCTCGCAAGCCCTCCTGACCCGCCGGCATCGGGTGCATCCCCTCCGCTCCTAGCCGGCCTCTTCGGGAACCGGGCGCAGCGGCCCCACCGGGTCGACCGCGAGCAGGAAACTCCCGATGGCGACGGAGACGACGCCCAGCGCCGGCAGGATGACGTCCTCGCCGGGAACCGGGAACGCGACCACTGCGAGGACCGCCAGTCCTCCCGAGGCGGTCACGGCGCCCCCGAGCGCGGCGGCGTAGCTTGGCCACCCGCCGGCCGCGGGGGTCGGCGGGTGGCCGGGCCGTTCTGCCCACCGGAACGCGAAGAGGAACGGAACCAGGCAGATCGCACATACGGCGATCCATGCGGGCCGGAGCCACCACCACGCGACGGACAGGGGCTCGGGCTGGGGGGCGAGGCCCGTGGGGAACACGAGGACGGCCGCGAGGACGACCGCCGTCATGTTCCAGAGGTAGAAGGTCATCACCATCGTGTTGGCGAAGGCCACCCCCCACCACATGCGCGGCCGCTGGAGCCAACGGTTCGCAGCCGGTTCGACGAGGAGCACGGCCCCCGTCTGCACCACGGCCAAGGCGACCAGAGCCAACGACGGAGGGAAGGTGTTCGAGCGGATGGCGTGCGTGAGCCCGACCATCGACACCGGGTAGTCAACCAGGCTCACCAGCCCGATCAGCACGACGAGGCCGCTCGCCAGCATCCCCCACGGGATCCAGCGGCGGTTGGTGAGCGTACCGTCGCGCCACAGGAATCCGACTTCGAGCACCGCGAGCCATACGAACACGTGGTTCGCAACGCCGAGGAAGCGGAGATCCAGCCCGTAGCGCGCGGCGTCCACGAGGGCGGTCGCAGCGATCAGCAGCGGAAGCACCCGGACCCCGAAGCGCGCATGCGCTGCAAACAGTGGCGGCGCCGCCGCCACCGTCAGCAGGTACGCCGCGAGGAACCACAGAGGTAGCGCGACCTCGTCACCGGCGGTGCGGGCCACCCCCGAGGGGAGGATCCCGGCCAGCACGGCGAGGACCGGTAGGGCGGTCCAGAACGCGACGAACACCAGCGTCGGGCGCAGCAGTCGCGAGGAGCGTGAGCGGAGCCAGTCCGTGTAGCTCTGGCCACGCGCACGGGCCGATGTCCATGAGGCGACGTTCGTGAAGCCGCCGACGATGAAGAAGATGGGCACGACCTGGAAGATCCAGGTGATGATCTGCACCCCCGGATCGATCTCGAGCAGGTTCTTCCCGGTGAAGCGCCCGTCGTGCCATCCCAGCACGGCCATCAGCCAGTGCCCCACGACCACGACGAGGATCGATAGGACCCGAAGCAGGTCGAGGTATCGGTTGCGAGTAGAAGGTGTGGCCGCGGCGAGCTCGCTCACCGTCGGCCGCGGTGGCGCCCTGCGCCGTTCCCGCCTGATCAAGGCGTGCTCTCCTGGCGAGGCTCGACCCAACACCCTACCGGTGCCGACGTGCCGAAGCAATCACGGCCATGCCAAGAGCCCCCGATCGTGCACCGGCGGGCCGTCGCAATGCAGGCGCGCCACCGTGGCCGGTCGGCCGGCTAGACTTCGAGGAGAGGCGTGGCGGAGCCCTTACAACACATGTTGGCCACGACCCGGGGGACGTAGCTCAGTCGGTAGAGCACCTGCTTTGCAAGCAGGGGGTCGGCGGTTCGAGTCCGCTCGTCTCCACGATCAGGTCCCCAGCGCTTCCCCACTACGCCGGAGCAACCCCAGGAGTTCGGTTCGCTCCCCACGCTGGAGTCCGGCGAGAAGGCGAGCCTCTACATCCGTGACAGCGTGCCGGCACTCGGCCACGATGGCCTTGCCCCGCCCGCCCAGACGAAGTGCGAGGAGCCTCCCGCTTGCCGGCCGCACGTCCACCAGCTTCCCGCGTTCGAGGATGGTCACGATCCGTCCCATGGTCTGGGGCGTGACGTGGCACCGGCGTGCGACCTCGGACGTGTGGATGCCCGGTTCCGCGGCGGTCTCCTCGAGGGCGAGGTACTGCACGTAGGTCACGCCGAACGGCGAGAGCGCCTCGTCCATGGCCCGGTCGATGTCCAGGGACAAGCGCTGGATCACGCCCGCGACGCCGCCGGCCTGCTCGCCTCGCGTTCGTGACATGCGGATGGCCGGGGTCCTTGAGCCGGCCCACCTCCCGGGCGATGCTAGCGGGTCGATGGAGCCCCCGATCCGGAACGCGCGCCCGTGACGGGCTGGTGGACCGCCGCATTCGTCGTCCAGTGGGTTCTCCTCCTCGTTCTTTGCCTGGTCGTGGTGGCGCTGGCCCGGCAGGTGGGCACCCTCCACGTCCGACTGGGCCCTCGGGGAGCGTTGGAGCTGGACGACGAGGGGCCACCGCTCAGTGAGGCCCTAAAGCCCGAGTGGGGCCTCGGGTTGGACGGGAGACGGAACCGCATCGGCGGTCCCGGTACGGGCGACCGCCTGATCTTGTTCGTGTCGCCCACGTGCCCGATCTGCGAGGACGTCCTGCGCTCGTTGCCCGCGGCCGCCCACGCGGCCCGGATCGCCGCTCAGGTCGTGTCGGATCCGGACCTGGAGCGGGCCTGGTCCATCCCCGGAACGCCGCACGTGGTGATCCTGGACGGCTCCGGCGTGGTACGGGCCAAGGGAACGGTGAACGACCTGGAACAGCTGGAGGGGCTGATCGACACGGCGCGGCGCCGCTCCTCCGAGGAGGGTGAGGTCCACGTGCTGGAGCCGATCGCATGAGCTTGGTGGAGCGGGCCGGCGTCTCCCTGGCCCAGCGCACAAGCAGGCGCTCGTTCCTGGGGAAGCTGGGGCGGGGGTTGGTGGTGCTGGCCGGCGGCCCCTTCGTGGCCGTCGCGCTGGCGCCGGACCGGGCGCAAGCTCACCACATCTGCGGACACCTGTACACCACGAAGTCGTGCCCGCACCCCTACGGCAAGCTGGCGCGGGTCGATGTGGAAGGGTTCCCGGTGCACCCCCTGTACGGCTACCCGGTGGACGACGACGGGAACCTGTACGCCTCCCCCGACCAGCCCCGCCGGAAGGTCTGCCAGCAGCGGGTACCGGACGAGTACCGGTTCGTGCACCACCCGAGGTACGGCGGTGGGTGGACCCGGTGCTGCGGCGGCCGGATGCGCCACATCCAGGACTGCTGCTCGTCTTCGAGGATCCGGATCAACGGGGACGCGTCCGTGCGCGGTTACTGCCCGCCGAAGCTTCGTGTCTTCTGCATCACCTACCGGGAGCTGAATGTGAGTTGTTGACCGGAACGGTGGTCTGGGCCGCGGCCGCGGCAGCGGCCGCGGCCGGGTTCTCCGCGCTGTTCGGGCCCTGAGGCTTGTCGATGGCGGAGACCATCACCCCCGTGGTCCACGGGGGACGGCGAAGGAGGTGGGCAGGAGAGGTTGCGCTGCACGTGTCCGGGGCGACCCTCGCGGCCGCGGCCTTCGGGGCCCTCCTGGGGGGCGCCGGCCGACTGCTGGGGGCACAGTGGGGGGGCGGTGGGCTGATCCTGGTGACGGGCCTCGCCGTGCTGTACCTCACTCGGGAGGCGTTCGACCTCTCGGTGCCGGTTCCCCAGGCCAGGCGGCAGGTCCCCGAGGGGTGGCGGACGTTCTTCTCCCGTCCGGTGTTCGCCTTCCTGTACGGCGCTGGGCTGGGGGTGGGCTTCCTAACGTACCTCACGCACGGCACGCTCGTGGCGGTAGCGGCGGTGTCCGCGACAACAGCCAGCCCGCTGCTCGGCGCTGCCGTGATGGCGCCGTTCGGGTTCGCCCGGGGGCTGTCGGTCGTGGTAGCCAGCAAGGTTCGGACGCCCGACGACGGCGCGATCCTCCTGGATCGCTTGGCCGCCTGGGCTCGATCGCCGCTCGTGCGGTTGGGGAACGCCGCCGTGCTGGCGGCTCTGGCGGTGGCGGCCGGCGCGAGCCTGGCTCACCGTGGGCCGGAGGACTGGGGCCGGCTGGCGCCGGCCGCTCTGGCTGTGGTCTTCACGTGGGCCGCCCTCGCCAAGACGATCCGGCCTCGGAGGTGGCGGGCGGACCTCGAGAGGTACGGGTTGCCACCGCGGCTATCTTCGTGGGTGGTTCCCACGGTGCCCGCAGCGGAGGCCTGTCTCGCCCTGGCGCTGCTGATGGGGTTCAACAGGATCGGCGGCATCGGTGCGCTGGTAATGCTCGCCCTCTTCACTCTCGCGCTGCTGCGGGCGCGATCCGTCGTCGGCGACCGCGTCCCGTGCGGCTGCTTCGGCCGTGGCCCGACCGTGAGCGTCCGGGCCGCTGTGGCCCGCAACGCCGCGCTGGCCGCGGTCGCCGTCGTCGCCATGGCGCGGGGTTCGTCGGCCGGCCTGGCCCTGCCGCCCGTGCCGGGAGGCCGAGACGCGCTGCCCCTCCTCCTGGCAGTCGGCGGGCTCGTCGCCGCGGCCTTCACCGGGTGGACCGTTCGCAGGCTGCTCCGGGGTACCCCGTGAGCCGGCGCTGGCTGGTCGGCGTGGCGATGGCGACCGTGATTGCGGGGATGGCCGCGCTCCCCGCGATGGCAGCCCACACCGACCAGACGGACCCCAACGACACGCTCGGGGTCCTGGACGTCGCCGAGGTGCGATTGGCCCACCGCGACGATCCGCCGAAGTGGACCATCGTCACCTACGGGGAGTGGAGGCCGAGGCAGCTGTGGGACCGGGGGTACATGGTGGTTCGGCTGGACACCCGGGGGTCGTCCGCCTCGGACTACTACGTGATCGTGCGGGCGACCCGACGCCACATAGTCGGGACGATGTACCGCGACTACGCCGAGGCCCGCGACCGCCCGATCGGTCCGGTGTCGGTGTGGCGGCCTGACCAGCGCAGCGTTCGTGTGGTCATCCCCCTGGGACTACTCACCTTCGGGTCGACCCGAACGTCCTACTGGTGGTCGGTCCTGACCCTGTTCACCAGCGCGACCTGCCCCCGGACCTGCTTCGACATGGTGCCCGACGCCGGCGCGGTCGAACAGGCGCTCCCGAGCCCCTCGCCAACACCCAGCCCGACCGCGAGCTCCAGCATCTCCTCTCCCTAGGCGGTTCGAAGTTCAAGGTGGCCCCCCCGGCGACCGACGTATCGGCATAGGCCCGAAGTGGGCATAGCCGAGCGCGGGGGCGCGTCCGTGGAGCAACCGGTGAGATCGATCCGAGCCCGATGGGGCAAGTTCCTGTGGAGTGGGTTCGCCGCGATGATGGCGATCGGGCTGACCTCGTCCATGGTCCTCGGCCGCTCCGCTCTCCATGGCCAGGAACGGCAGGCGCGGGCTCGCGCCGAGCACTTCGCGGGCGCCCAGCTGCGCCGGTTGCTGACGCCGGCCTACGTCGAGCAGCCGGCTGCCGGGGCCCGATACCGGAACCTCGTCGCCGCCGTGCAGGACTGGATCGCGACCAACGATCGGGTGGCCCGGGTCCGCCTATGGCAGCCCGACGGGAGGCTCCTGTTCTCGACCGACGCGCGAGATCGGGTGGGCAAGAGGTTCAACGGTGAGCTCGACTTCATCCGCCCGGCATCGAGGGGAACCACTGTCGGCGTGGTGACTCAGGAGGAGGTGGCGCCGAAGGGGGGGTTGGCGGGCTCGACCGACCGCCTGTACCGGAGCTTCGCTCCGTTGGAGATCGCCGGCCGAGCCGGCCCCCAGGGTGCCGTCGAGATCGACGAGTATCACCTCGCCCTGGAGAGCGCGGCGACACACCCGTGGCGGAACCTCACCATCGGGTTCGGCGTGGGGATCCTCCTCGCGTGCGGGCTCGCCTTCGTGTCC
>JAHEXX010000039.1 GCA_023251895.1 bacterium | reverse complement strand
GATGCTCCCCGTGATGCTCAAGTCGGCCGGCCTGACCATGGACGACGTCAAGCAGGTGGCGGCGACCAGCACCACCATCGTGCTGCTGCTGAAGAACAAGATCGACGTGGCCACCGAGGTCACCAACCTGGGCGGCGTGGAGTACGAGACCTCCTCCGGGAGGAAGCCCGAGGTCCTGCTGGCCAAGGACGCGGGCGCCCCGGACACGCCGATCTGGGTCTACATCTCGAACCAGACCTGGGCCCAGCAGAACCCCGACCTGGTGAAGAAGTGGCTGGCGGCCACGAAGAAGGGAACCGAGTACGCCATCGCGCATCCCGAGGAGGCGGTCGGGTTCTTCGAGAAGGCGTACCCCGACACCGCGTCGTCCCACCAGTACAACCTGGCGGCCTGGGAGGCCACCATCCCGCTCCTCCAGGGTCAGAATGGGTTCTTCACCCAGACCGACCAGCAGTGGACGGCCTTCACGCAGACCCTGGTGGCCGCGCAGCAGCTGGACAAGGCGCTGCCGCCGTCGGACTACTACACGAACGCGTACATCGGCGCATAGGAGGTTCCCGCTCGGCGAACCCCCTTGCGGAACGGGAGCAGTTCCGGGAACCTAGGCGCGGCCGGGGTGCTCGGCTTCGGCGCAGCGAGGGGGGTCGAGACATGCGCAAGATCCGGATCGCAGGGGTTCTTCTGTCGCTCGCGCTCGTCGCCGCGGCATGCAAGGGCGGCGGGGGAGGCGGGAACAACGGCGGCGGCACGGTCGAGGGCGGCATCCTGCGCCTGGGTACGGCCTCGTCGATCGACTCGCTGAACCCGTTCAAGGCGTTCAACCAGGACGCCTACAACGCGTTCTTCTACATGTACCCGTTCCTGGTCCAGTTCGACCAGAACCTCAACATCGTCGGGGACTTCGCCAAGGACTGGCAGTTCAACTCCGACCACACGGGCGGGACGTTCCACACCGTCTCCGGAGGGACCTGGTCCGACGGCAAGCCGCTCACCGCGAACGACGCCGCCTACACGATCAACCTGATCCTGAAGTACCCCGGTCCCACGGGCCTGGAGGCCGGCTACGCGAAGCACATCGCCTCGGCCGAGGCGACCGACCCCAACACGCTCGTGATCAGCTACGAGGAGCCGGTGAACGAGTCCTGGGCCCTGGCCCAGCTGGAGCTGATCCCGATCATGCCCCAACAGGTGTGGTCGCAGCACGAGGGCAACGGCGGCAAGGACCTCCAGACGTTCAGGAACGACGCGCCGGTCGTCTGCGGCGGGCCATTCATCCTCACGCAGTACCAGAAACGGGACATCGCCCAGTTCCAGGTGAACAAGGGCTTCTACGGGCCCAAGCCACACATCGACGGATTCGGCATGAAGTTCTACACCTCCGAGGACGCCATGATGACCGCGTTCCTGAACGGTGAGCTCGACGCGGTGGAGGGCGTGCCGCCGTCCACCCTAGCGCGGGTCAAGGGCAACCCGAACATGGCGGTGATGGAGACCCAGGGCATGACCTTCGACGAACTCATCACCAACTCGAACAAGCCGCTCCACCCCGAGCTGCTGAACCCGCAGGTCCGCGAGGCGTTTGCCCACGCGATCGACCAGCAGCAGATCGTCGACGTCGTTCAGCTTGGCCACGCACAGGTCGGCACCAGCATCGTGGCGCCGGTCGCCGGCATGTGGCACGACCCGAACATCAAGCCCGCGACGCACGACATGAACCTGGCGAACCAGTTGCTCGATCAGCTCGGGTACACGCGGGGCTCCGACGGGATCCGAGTGGCGAACGGGCACCCCATGTCGTACCAAGTCCTGACGCCCGACGACGTTACGAGCATCGGCCGCGAGTTCGAGATCCTCAAGGCCAGCCTGCAGCAGATCGGGGTCAAGCTGACCCAGAAGTCCCTCGACTCCACCACCGTGTTCGACGTGATGGCCGCCCCCGACTACGTCTATCCGAAGGACTACGACAAGTACGACCTGGCCATCTGGCAATGGACCGGGTATATGGATCCGGACTTCATCCTGTCGGTGCTGACCTGCCAGCAGTGGGGGTTCTGGAACGACAGCGGGTACTGCAACACGACGTACGACAAGCTCTACGAGCAACAGGGCGTCACGGTGGACCAGCAGGCTCGCAAGCAGATCGTCTGGCAGATGCAGGAGATGATCGCGACGGACAGGCCCTACATCGTGCTCGACTACCGCAACGCGTTGCCGGCGCACACGACCCAGTGGGACGGGTTCGTGAACTCGCCCCTGGGCGTGTTCAACAACCTGTCCAAGGCCACGATGCTCAGCGTCCATCGGGTGTCGAGCTAGCGGTCGGGCGGTCGCGGGATGCGAGGCGCCGACTACGTCATCAAGCGCACGATCTTCGCCGTGGTCACGGTGTTCGTGGCCCTCACGATCAACTTCATCATCTTCCGGGCGGCACCCGGGAGCGCCGTCTCGAACCTCGCCAGGGTCCCGGGGGCGACGCATGCGCTCCGGGCCGAGCTGGAGCACGAGTTCGGCCTGGACAAGCCCAAGCTGCAGCAGTACTTCATCTACCTCGGGCAGCTGGCCCACGGGAACCTGGGCGTCTCGTTCGCGTCCCAGCAGCCGGTGTCCCACGAGCTGCTCCAGGCCCTCGGCAACACGATCCCGATGGTGCTCCTCGGCACGCTGTTCGCGATCGGGTTCGGCACGTTCACCGGGATCCTGGCCGCCTATCGCCGGGGGACCGCGGTCGACAAGGCCAGCGTGTCGACGGGGCTGTTCTTCTACTCCCTCCCAACGCAGTGGCTGGGGCTGATGCTGCTGCTGATCTTCGCCGGGACGTTACCCAGCGGGGGCCGGGTGGACGCGTTCCTCTTCAACCCCACACCGCTGCAACACATCCTGGACGTGCTCAAGCACATGCTTCTTCCCTCGCTCACCCTGGGGCTGGTGCTGTACGGCGAGTACACGCTGATCACCCGCTCGGCCATGCTGGAGACCCTGGGCGAGGACTACATCCTGACGGCGCGGGCCAAGGGCCTGTCCGACCGGCGGATCGTGACCCGCCACGCGTTCCGCAACGCGATGCTGCCGATCACCACGCTGATCGCGCTGTCGCTCGGGTACATCGTGGCCGGCTCGATCTTGATCGAGCGGGTGTTCTCGTGGCCCGGCATCGGGCAGGCCGTCTACTACTCCGTTCAGAACCGCGACTACCCGATGCTCCAGGGCGCCTTCCTCCTGCTGACCCTGTCGGTCGTGTTCTTCAACTACGTGGCGGACCTCCTCTACTTCAAGCTCGACCCGAGGATCCGGGAGTGAGCGCGGTCATCCAGGAGGAGCCGGGCGTCCTGGAGGGCGCGACGGAGGGTCGCCGCCGCAGCACGATCTGGCAGATCCTCAAGGACCGGCCCTCCACGCTCGTCGGCCTAGGCGTGCTGGGATTCTTCATCCTGGTCGCCGGGCTGGCGCCGCACATCGCGCCGTACGGCGCCCACACGCAGGTCGGTGCGCCGTTCGCCCCGCCCTCCCCCAAGCACCCGCTGGGCCTGGACGACGGCGGCATCGACATGCTGTCGCTGCTGATGTACGGAGCGAGGGCCTCGCTGCTCGTCGGCTTCGGCGCCACCGCCATCGCGCTCCTGGTGGGGGGATCCGTGGGGATCCTTGCCGGCTACTACGGCGGGCGCACCGAGGGGATCCTGATGCGGATCACCGACTACTTCCTGGTGATCCCCGACGTGCCGCTGATGATCGTGATCGCGGCGATCTGGGGTCAGAGCCTGTTGCACATCATCCTGATCATCGGGTTCCTCCTGTGGACGTGGACGGCCCGGGTGATCCGAGCCCAGGTCAAGAGCGTCCGTGAGCGCGTGTATGTGAAGCGGGCCAGGGCCCTCGGCGCCGGGAACGGGCGCACGATCTTCCGGCATGTCCTTCCCCAGATCGCGCCGCTCCTGGTTGCGAGCATCGTGCTTACGATCGCCGTCGCGATCTTCGACGAGACCGCCCTTGCATACCTGGGCCTCTCCGACCCCAGCGTGATCTCGTGGGGCAAGCTGATCAAGAACGCCTCGGACGCGGCCGCGGTGAGCGCAGGGGCCTGGTGGGCCATCGTGCCGCCGGGGTTGTGCGTGGCGGTCCTGATCCTGTCGTGCACGCTGATCGGGCAGGTGCTCGAGGACGCGCTGAACCCGCGCCTGCGGGCCTCCTACCTCGCCGCCCGGGGGTTCCGGATCCGCCGTGTGGCCCGGGAGGAGGGATGACCTCGCCGCTCCTGGCGGTCCAGGACCTGGAGGTCTGGTTCGACCTGCCCCACGGCGACACCCTTCACGCGGTCCGGAGGGTGAGCTTCTCGGTGGAACGCGGGGAGCGGTTCGGCCTGGTGGGCGAGTCGGGATGCGGCAAGACGACCACGATCCTCGCCCTCATGGGGCTGCTGCCGCCGACCGCGACGGTATCGGGCCGCGTCCTGTTGGAGGGCGAGGACATCCTGGAGGACGGCGAGACCAGCGTCCGTCCGCACCGGTGGACCGACATCTCGATGATCTTCCAGGGAGCCATGAACGCCCTGAACCCGGTTCAGACCGTGGGGGCGCAGATCGTGGAGGCCATGGAGCTGCACGGCATCGCCGAGGGCGCCGACGCCAAGTCCCAGGCCGGCCAGCTCCTCGAGATGGTGGGCATCGCGCCGGATCGGCTCGACCGGTACCCGCACGAGTTCTCCGGCGGCATGCGGCAGCGCGCGGCGATCGCCATGGCTCTGGCGTGCGAGCCGAAGGTGCTGCTGGCCGACGAGCCGACCACGGCCCTGGACGTGATGGTCCAGGCTCAGATCCTGCTGCTGCTGGAGCGGCTCTCGCAGGAGCTCGGTTTGACGGTGATCCTCGTGACCCACGACCTCCCGGTGGTCGCGGAGGTCTGCGGGCGTGCCGCGGTCATGTACGGGGGCGAGATCGCGGAGGTCGGGCCCGTCGACACCCTGTACCACGACTCCCGGCACCCGTACACGCGATTGCTATTCGCGGCGGTGCCCGACCCGACCGGCGAGGAGGAGGTGGTCTCGATCCCCGGCGCGCCGCCCCGGCTGGACCGACCGATCGTGGGTTGCCCGTTCCAGCCCCGGTGCGACCGGGCGTTCGAGCCCTGTCCCACCGAGCAGCCTCGCCTGATCGCGCTGGGGGCCGACCACCAGGCCGCCTGCCATCTGAACGATCCCGCGTTCCGGGCGGTGTCGTGAGCGACACGAACGGCGCCCCCGTCCTGGCCGTCGAGGACCTCATCGTCCACTACCCCGTGCCACGAGGCATCGTGGGCTCGCTCGCGCGCAAGCCCAGGGAACAGGTGCACGCGGTGGAGGGCGTGTCGTTCTCGTTGCAGAAGGGCGAGATGCTGGCCCTGGTGGGCGAGTCCGGATGCGGGAAGACCACCACGGCGCAGGCGGTGATGCGGCTGGTCGAGGCGGAGTCCGGAGCGATCCGCCTGGACGGGCGGGACATCACCGCGATCCCCTCCGGCGAGCTCCGGTCGCTCCGCCGGAGGATCCAGATCATCTACCAGGACCCCTACGAGTCGCTCGATCCCCGGTTCCGGGTCCGGACCACGGTCGAGGAACCAATGGCCATCCACGGCATCGGATCGTCGAAGCAGGACCGGGCCACCCGGGTCGCGGCGGCCCTGGAACGGGTGGGGTTGAAGCCGCCCTCGCTGTTCCTGGACCGGTATCCACACGAGCTGTCCGGCGGGCAGCGCCAGCGGGTCGCGATCGCCGCCGGGCTCGTGTTGGAGCCGGAACTCCTGGTGGCCGACGAGCCGGTCTCGATGCTGGACGTCTCGGTCCGCGCGGGCGTGCTCTCGCTGCTGGACCAGTTGCGCCGAGGCGGGCTGGCCGTCCTGATGATCACGCACGACCTGTCGACGGCCGCGCACTTCGCCGACCGGATCGCCGTCATGTACCTGGGGCGGATAGTCGAGGAGGGGCCGACGAGGCAGGTCGTGAACAACCCCCAACACCCCTACACGAAGGCGCTGATGTCGGTGGTCCCGCGGCGGGATCCGCGGGAGGCCAGCACGCCCCAGATCCTCCAGGGCGAGACGCCGAACCCGATCCGCGTGCCGCCGGGTTGCCGGTTCCACCCTCGATGCCCCGTGGCGCAGGACGTCTGCAAGACCCAGGATCCGGCGCTGCACGACGCGAAGGAAGCGCGGACGCCCGACCACCTGGCGGCCTGCCTGTTCACCTGATCGTCAGAACGGCCGGTAGACCATCAGCCAGACGATCACCAGGATGCCGGCGGTCTCGACCCAAGCGATGACCAACGGTCGGGACGAGGACAGGAGCTTCGCCAGCTCCTCGCGCCGGACCTTGGAGCCCGGAGCCACGGCCAGCCGGATCCGCCTGTAGTACGGCACGGCCAGCGGGAAGGCCACGACCAGTAGCGCGGTCAGCAGGCCGATCGAGATCCAGATCCAGCCCTCGCCCCAGTGGTGCGCCACGAAGCCGTTGGCCACGCCGGCGGCGACCAGGACCAGGAGCGAGACGTACATCCAGCTCCGGGTGGCCCGGGAGAGGTCGAGCAGAGGGCGGATCCGCTCCGGCTCCCGTTCCTTCCGCAGGCGCACGGCGACCGCCGCGGTGGCGCCGTGCGCCGCAAGGAACCCCAAGGCCCCGAGAATGTGGGTCAGCTTCCAGAACAGGTACCAGTTCATCAGCTCACGGCCTCCGCCAGCGCGTGGAGGGCATCGAGGTCGCGGGTCTGCGCCAGGACCGTCGTGATGCCGGCCTCCCGCCAGGCCGCGAGGCGGTCCCGGATGCGCTCAACGGGGCCGACCAAAGCCACCTCGTCGATCAGCGCATCGGGAACCGCCGCCGCCGCCTCGGTTCGGCTCCCGTCGAGGAAGAGCACCTGTATCCGCCGGGCGTCGGCTTCGTACCCGTACCGCGACACGAGGGCGTTGTAGAAGTTAGTGCCCTTCGCCCCCATCCCTCCCACATATCGGGCCACGAGCGGGCGGAGCGCATCTCGGCACGCCTCGACGTCGTGGCCGGGCACCACGGGAATCATCGCGGCTACGTCGAAGCCCGCCGGGGCGCCGTCGCGCCGGGCGAACCCGTTCTCGAGGTACGGTCGCCAGGCCTCCGGCCGGTCCGGCGAGAGCAGGATGGGGAGCCACCCGTCCGCGATCTCGGCGACAAGCGTGATGTTCCTCGGTCCCATGGCCGCGAGGTAGATGGGAAGGTCCGGCCGGATCGGCTTGACGCCGACCTTGAGTGGCTTGCCGAGGCCGGTTCCGCCATCGGCGGGCAACCGGAAGTGCTCCCCTTCGTACTCGACGGGTTTCTCTCGTCGCAGAACCTGCCTCACGATCTCAACGTACTCGCGGGTCCGCCGCAGCGGCGCATCGAACGGCACGCCGTACCAGCCCTCCACCACCTGCGGCCCGGAGACGCCGAGGCCCAGCCGGAACCGGCCACCGGAGAGGTGGTCGAGCGTGATCGCGGTCATCGCGGTCGACGTCGGCGTCCGAGCCGGGATCTGCATCACGGCCGTGCCGATCCCGATCCGCTCGGTGTGCGCGGCCAACCAAGTGGCGACGGTGACGGCATCGGACCCCCACGCCTCGGAGGCCCACACGGAGTCGAAGCCCAGCCGCTCCGCCTCGCGGGCAAGGGGTACGGCGTCGAAGGGGTCGCCCTCCCAGTGCCCGACGTGCAGCCCCAGCCTCATGCCGCGGGCAGGCTACCGCGCGAGCTCCTCCAGCAGCGTCCTGGTCTTCGCGACCAGCGGTGCGTACTCCTTCTGTTCCCAGAGCGAGAGCGCCTCCTCCGCGGCCCGGACGGCCTCGTCGCGCCTCCCCGCGAGGCGGAGCACCTCAGCCTTCAACACGAGCGTGTCCGCAAGGACCGTCAGGAAGTCGGTTCGCCGCACGAGGTCTTCCGCTTCTCCCATCAGGTCCCGCGCCTCTTCGAATCGGCCGCGGCGCGCAAGGACCACGGACTGCACGCTCCGCCACTCAATCTGCATCGACACGTCGTACGAGCCGGCGATCCGGCGGACCTCCTCGGTCACATCTAAGGCCTCTTCCTCTCGCGCGAGCTCGCAGAGGAGGCGGGCAAGGAACGAGCCGCACAGTGCCTGGTTCGCCTTGTCTCCGGCCTTCCGGAGATGGGCAAACCCGGGCCGGACCAGCGCCGTCGCTTCCTGGGGGTCGCCGGCCAGCCACTCGACTCGTCCCTGTTGCAGCATGCCTCGTACGACCCCCCACGGAGACCCGAGGTCCTCCCAGATCGACTGTGCCCGCGCCGCCTCGCTTCGGGCCTCCTCGATGCGACCCGGCATCGCCCGGAAGAGGGCCGCGTACCCGATCGCATCGGCCTCGGCCCACCGGTTTGTCCGCGATCCGCGTCGAGAGATCTTCCGTCCGTCGCAGCGCCTCTGTAGCCGGCGTCGGGCCCAGGGACATGGCCTCGCAGAGATGGGTGATAGCCATGTCCAGGTCCCGGGAACGGTCGAGCCGAAGGCAGTGGCCGATAGCGCGCTCGGCCGTGGATTCCTGCGTCGCGGCGTCGCCCACGGTCCAGGACAGATCGGACAGGTGGAGGTAGGCGCGGCCCAGCCCCCGGTCGTCGTTGAGCTCTCCGAACACCCTGACGGCTCGCTCCCCGGCGCTGCGGAGTTCGTCGGCCGAAGTGTCTCGCGGATCCCTGAGGAATCGAAGACCTGAGAGGCCGAGCTCACCCATCTCTTCGAGGCGTCGGTCTCCGGCCGCTCTCGCCTCTTCCAGCAGCCGTTCGCAGAGTGCGATGCTCCGATCCAGCTCGCCCATGACGAACTTCGCATCGACTAGCGCGTACAGCGCCTCGGGCCGCCGGGCGTGTCCTGAGGGAAGGATCTCGACCGAGCGCTCGAGCAATCTCGCAGCGGCCGGCCCGTCCCCTCGGTGAAAGGCCCGCATCCCCGCGTTGCAGAGGCGCTCGCCGGCACGGCGGGCCAGGCCCTTCGCTCGGTCGTCGGCCGGCCCAAGCTCGGCTCGCAGCCGGTAGGCCCGTTCGAGGTGGTAGCCGAGGATCTCTTCCCTGTTCCTCGATCCGATCGCTGGCGATCTTCTCCAGCCAGTCGGCGAATCGCTCATGCAGCTCCGCCCGCAGCTCCTTCGGTATGGCCTCGTAGGCGGCGTCGCGGATCAGCAGGTGCCGGAACCGGAAGGCGTCCTCCCCGGGTAGGGTCGACCGCTCGGGCCGGATGGGTTCCTTCCGCACGAGCGACATGAGCAGGCGGGGCACATCGCCTCGGATCGTCTCGGGGCACAGCACGCGGACGGCGCCGAGGAAGAACTCCTTGCCAACCACCGAAGCGGTGTCCAGGACGGAGCGTCCCTCGACCGACAGCCGGTCCAGCCTGGCGGAGAGCAGGGCCGAGATCGTCGGCGGCACCGTGACCTGTGACATGTCGCCGGCCGGTGTCCAGCGACCGTCCTCCCTCGACAGGAGCCCGTCGTCGATCAGCATGGCGAGCATCTCCTCGACGAACAGGGGGTTGCCCTCCGCCGCCTCGGCGATTCGGTCTCGAACCTCGTCGGCGACGTCCGCCGCTCCAAGGAGGTTCGCGATCAGCCTCTCGCACTCCTCCCCGGAGAGGGGCTCCAGCGAGATCGTGGCCGTGTTCAGCTTCCCGCCTCCCCACCCCGACCGGGCGTCGAGCAAGTCGGGACGGGCCATGCAGAGCAGCAGGATCGGCACGTCCCGGGACCAGTCCGAAACGTGCTCGACCAGGTCGAGGAACGTCGGCTCACCCCAGTGGATGTCGTCGAACACCAGGACGAGCGGCCGCTCGCGGGCCAGCGCCTCCAGCATCCTGCGGATGGCCCAGAGCGTCTCCTCGGGCGCCGCCGCTTCGGACACACCCAGGAGCTGCGCCACCCGCCGGCACACGACCCTGGTGCTCGTCGCCCTCGAGGATCGCGCAGACCTTGGTCTCCACGACCTCCGGCGCGTCGAAATCGGCGAGGCCAGCGGCCTGCTTCACGACCTCGATGACGGGGAAGTACGTGATGCCGTCCCCGTACGGGAGACACCGTCCCTGCAGGAGGGTCACGTCCTCGGTCGTCCGGAGGAACTCCTGGACCAGCCGGGACTTCCCCACCCCGGCCGGGGCCAGGATCGTGAACAGCTGGCACGCCCGGTCGGAGATCGCGCGATCGAAGGCCTGCAGGAGGAGCGCGAGTTCCCGGTCCCGACCGACCATCGGCGAGTCCAGGCGGCGGGCGTGGCCGGCCACACCCGGCGCGACCCCCACGAGGCGGTGGGCGACGAGCGGCTCCGACTTGCCTTTGGCCGCGATCGGCGCGACCGCCTCCACCTCAACGGCGTCCCGGACCAGCCGGAGGGTGGCCTCGCCTATCAGGACCTCGCCGGGCTCTGCGGCCTGTTCCAGGCGGGCCGCCACGTTTCACGGCATCGCCGGTGACCAGGGCCTGGCCCGTCGGGTCGCCGGCCACCACCTCGCCGGTGTTCACGCCGATCCGGCAGGCCAGCGTCGTGCCCCAGTCGCGTTCCAGCTCCTTGTTCAGATCCTTCAGGGCGGCGCGCTGTCCGACGCGGCCCGAACGGCCCGCAACGCGTCGTCCTCGTGCAGGACCGGGATCCCGAACACCGCCATCACTGCGTTGCCGATGAACTTCTCCACCGTGCCCCCGTGGCGTTCCAGCGCGCTCTTCATCTCGTCGAAGTACCGCGACATCACCCGCCGCAGCGACTCGGGGTCGAGCTTCTCCCCCAGCGCCGTGGAGCCGGTCACGTCGCAGAACACCACCGTCACGGTCTTGCGGACCTCACGTGCCGGTGCGGGCGCAGCCAGCGGAGCCGCGCAAGCCGGACAGAACTGGAAGTCCTCCGGGCTCTCCCGGCCACAGTTGGAGCAGGTCAGCACGCCCGAAGCCTATGGCGACCGGGCCTCGGCCGCCATCTCGTGGGCCGAAGAGCCCGGTCTCGGGTAGGCTTCCCACTCCGCGGCCGATGGCCGCGCCCGCGACACCAGAGGGGGAACCGTTGCTCGAGGTCGCCAAGCAGGCCGTGGAGGCCGCCAAGCGCGGAGGGGCCGACTACGCGGACGCCCGCGTGGTCACCGCGGAGACCGAGTCCCTGACCGTTCGCAACCAGGAGATGGAGGGCGTCGACCGTTCCACCTCCGAGGGTATCGGCATCCGCGTGCTGGTGAACGGCTACTGGGGCTTCGCGGCCACGGCCCGCCTCGAGGACGCCGACATCGCCAGGACCGCCGAGCAGGCCGTCGCCATCGCCAAAGCGGCATCCCGTCTGCCCCGCGAGCCGGTCGAGCTCTCCGCGGTCGAACCGGCCGTCGCGACCTGGCACGGCCCCATGCAGGAGGATCCCTTCACCGTCTCCATCGAGGAGAAGGTGGCGCTCCTGATGGAGGCCTCCCGGCGGATGCAGTTGGTGAAGGGCGTGGCTTTCGCCGAGTCCTCCCTGGACTTCTGGCGCGACCGCGTGCGGTTCGCCTCCAGCGAGGGGGCGGCCATCGACCAGACCACGGTGCACTCCGGCGGCGGCATCGAGGCCACCACCGTCGGCGAGGGCGAGCTGCAGCGCCGGTCGTTCCCCAACTCGTTCCGGGGACACGTGGCCGCGGCCGGGTGGGAGCACATCGCCCGCCTCGGCCTCCTCGAGGAAGCCGAACGCACGGCCACCGAGGCCGTGGAGCTGCTCCAGGCCAAGGAGTGCCCCAGCGAGGTCACGAAGTTGGTGATCGACAGCGGCCAGGTGGAGCTCCAGATCCACGAATCGATCGGCCACGCGGTGGAGCTCGACCGCGTCCTCGGGATGGAGGAATCCTACGCCGGCTCCTCGTTCGTGCGGCCCGACGACCGGGGGAAGCTCCGGTACGCCAGCGACCTGGTCTCGATCATGGCCGACGCCACGCTGAAGGGCGGGCTCGGCACGTTCGCCTACGACCACGAGGGCGTGCCGGCCCAGCGCGTGCCGATCATCGTGGACGGCCTGTTCCAGGATTTCATCTCCAGCCGGGAGACCGCGCCGGTGATCGGCCAGACATCCTCCGGCGCGATGCGGGCGGACGGCTGGCAGGCGCTGCCGCTGATCCGCATGACGAACGTCTCGATCGAGCCCCGCGAGGGCACGCTCGCCGAGATCATCGGCGACACGAAGGACGGCATCTTCATGTCCACCAACAGCTCGTGGTCGATCGACGACCACCGCGTGAACTTCCAGTTCGGGTGCGAGATCGCCTGGCGCATCAAGGACGGGAGGCTCACCGAGATGTACCGGAACCCCAACTACACCGGGATCACGACGGAGTTCTGGGGATCGTGCGACGCGGTGGGCGGGCGCGAGGACTGGATGCTGTGGGGGACGCCGAACTGCGGCAAAGGCCAGCCGTCCCAAACCGCCCGGGTCGGGCACGGCGCCGCCCCGGCTCGGTTCCGGGACGTCCGGGTGGGGGTGCGCTGATGCCGGGGCCGATCGGACCCGACGAGGTGCGCGGGGTCGTCCGTCCCGCGCTCGAGCTCCCCGGGGTCGACGGCGTCGAGGTCCTGTTCATGCACGAGTGGGGCGGGCTCACCCGCTTCGCCGACTCCGCGATCCACCAGAGCACGTGGAGCGAGGACACCGGCCTGCGGGTCCGTGTGGTGAAGGGCGGGCGCATCGGCGTGGCAGCTACCAACGACTTCAGCGGGGACGGGGCACGCAAGGCCGCCGAGACGGCCCGGGAGATCGCCGAGGTGGTCGCCCCCGACCCGGAGTTCCCCGGGCTCGCGCCGCCCGCCCCGGTCGCCGAGCGCGCCGACGCCTACGACGAGGCCACGGCGGCCACGTCGCCGGAGCACCGGGCCGAAGCTGTGGCGGCCCTGGTCGCGCAGTGTTCGGACGGGTTCCGTGCCTCCGGGGCGTTCGAGACCATGGCCGTGGAGGTCGGCCTGGCCAACAGCGAGGGCCAGTTCTGCTTCGCGCCTTCCACCCAGGCCTCGCTGACCACCGTGATCAACGGCGGCGAGGGCGGGAACGGGTTCGCGGAGGTCTTCGACGCCCGCGTCGACCAGATCGACCCAGAGGCGGTCGGGCGGCGAGCCGCCGGGAAGGCCCGCGACGGCCAGAACCCCCGGGACCTCGACCCCGGCACCTACCGAGTGGTCCTGGAGCCCTCTGCCGTCTCCACCCTGGCCGGGTTCCTGGCCTACATGGGCTTCGGGGGCCGGATGATCCTGGAGGGCCGCTCGTGCTTCACGGCCAAGGAGGGCCAGTCGGTGGCCGCGCCGTCGATCTCGATCTACGACGACGCCACGGCTCCGGGGACTCTGGGCATCCCGTTCGACTTCGAGGGCGTGCCCCGGCGACGGGTCGACCTGATCGTGGACGGGGTGTTCCGGGGCGGCGTGTACGACATGCGCACCGCCAAGCAGGCCGGCAAGGGATCCACCGGACATGCGCTCCCGCCCCCCAATCCGGAGGGACCGTTCCCCCTGAACCTGTTCATGGAACCGGGAGACGCCACGCTGGAGGAGATGATCGCGGCCACCGACCGGGGGGTGCTGGTGACCCGGTTCCACTACTCGAACATCGTGCACCAGGTGGAATCGACCATCACCGGCATGACCCGCGACGGCACGTTCCTGATCGAGGACGGCGAGGTGAAGTATCCGGTCAAGAACTTCCGATTCACGCAGTCGATCCTGGAGGCCCTCCAGAACACCGCGATGGTCGGCCGCGATACCGAGCTGGCCAGCGAGTTCTTCTTCTCGGCGTCGCGGGTGCCGGCGCTCGCGATCGAGAGGTTCACGTTCACCGGCCGCAGCGACCACTAGTCTCTCCCATACTAGCGTCCGACTGACCCGCGTTCAGGACCCAGGCTGGCCCTCGGCCTCCTCGCCGCGGTACCCTGGCTGCCCACGCTTCCCCGAGGAGGAACCATGCGGGTCGCAGACATCATGACCACCGACGTGAAGACGTCGTCCGCCGACGCCACGTTCGCCGACGTCGCCCGGCTGCTGCACGACAACGGTATCTCCTCGGTCATCGTGAAGGACGGCGAAGCGCCGATCGGCATCGTGACCGAGCGAGACGTGGTGAACGTCGTCGCCGACGGGCTCGATCCGCGCGAGGTGAGGGTGGGCGAGCGGATGACCAGGAACCTCGACATCGTGGAGCCAAGGACCGATGTCACGGAAGCCGCCGAGCACATGGCTCGGCTCCGCATCCGCCATCTGCCCGTCGTGGACGGCGGCAGGCTGGTCGGCATCATCTCGATCCGCGACCTCACGGCCTGGGCGGTCGAGGAGCTGTCGGGGGGCCACGAGCTGGCCGACGTCCAGCGGAGCCAGACGACCCTCAACGCCGCGGCGCGCGTCAACCGCGCCACGTAGCCCGGCTCAGCGGCCCTCGGCGGCCCGCTCGAACGGCTCCCGTGGGTGCTCCAGCGACCCCAGCTGCGCGATGTCGCGCGGGAACGCCAGCGCCACCGTCCAGTCCAGCGCGATCCGCACTCGACGCATCAGGGTCGGCATCGCCAGCAGGTGATAGGTGCGGTGGACGAACCACCCCGGGAACCCCTTGAGCTTGACTCCCATCACGTTGGCGACTCCCTTGTAGCGCCCCAGCGAGCAGACGCCGCCGATGGTCCGGTACACGAACGGTTCGAGCGGCCGACCCTCGATGGTCGCGGCGAGGTTGGCGGCGAGGCGCCGGGCCTGGCGGAGGGCGTGCTGGGCGGTGGGAGGGCAGAGCCCGCCGATGGTCAGGTCGGGAACCGCAGCCGCGTCTCCGGCGGCCCAAGCGCCGTCCACACCCTGCACCCGCAGATACCGATCCACCCTAACCCGCCCGGCCTCGTCCACAGGGAACCCCGACCGGCCAGGGAGCGGTGACGCCTTCACGCCGGCCGTCCACACCAGGGTGTCTGCGGCGAACTCCTGCCCGTCGGACAGGCGGAGCACGGCCCCCTCGGCCGATTCCAGCCGCGTGTTCAGCAGGATCTCGATCCCTCGTTCCCGCAGTCGGCGTTTCGCGTAGACGGCGAGGTCCTCTCCCAACTCCGGCAGGATCTTGCCGGCGGCCTCGACCAGGACCCAGCGCATGCGCTCCCGTCGGAGCATCGGGTAGTTCCGGATCGCGTCGCGGGCCAGGTCCTCGAGTTCGCCCAGCGCCTCCACGCCCGCGTATCCCCCGCCCACGAACACGAACGTGAGGGCGGATCTGAGCCGTTCCGGGTCGTCGGCCTCGGCCGCCACGTCCAGGCGGGACAGGACACGGTTCCGCAGGTAGATGGCTTCCTGGACGGTCTTGAACCCCACGCCGTACTCGGCCAGCCCCGGGACCGGGAGCACCCTTGAGCGGGACCCGGCGCCGAGCACCACGATGTCGTAGTCGAGCTCCTCGATCCGCCCTTCCGGCATCCGAACGGTGGCTCGCCTCGCGCCGTGGTCGATCACTTCGACCTCCCCGATCAGCACCTCGGCGTGCGGCAGCACCCGTCGAAGCGGGACCACCACCGCGCGAGCATCGATCGTGCCCGAGGCGACCTCGGGCAGGAACGGCTGGTACTGCATGAAGTTCTCCGGGTTGACGACGGTCACGGCGTGACCGGCCCGGGCCGCTCCCTTCAGACCGAGGGCCGAGTACATACCCACGAACCCCCCGCCCACGATCAGGATCCGCTTGGATCCGGCATTCACAGCCGCGCCACCACCTCGGGCAGTTCGGCGAGCGTTCGGATTGCCGCGTCCGGCTCTCCCAGCTGTTCGGGCGTCGGGTCATCCGGGGCCTCGCCGCGCAGCACCCAGACCGTCCGCATCCCCGCCTGCTTGGCGGGCCGGATGTCGTAGTCGAGCCGGTCCCCCACCATGGCGGCCCGCGACGGTGGCACCGCCGCCGCATACAGGGAGTGGGCGAAGAGCCGAGGGTCGGGTTTCTCCAGGCCGACGTCGTCGGAGACCCCCCACACGGAGAAGAACTCCGTGAGACCGTCACGCCGCATCGCCTCCCGGACCGCGCTCGGCTGGTTGGCGATGATGCCGAGGCGATATCTCCCCGACAGCTCTCGAAGGCACGGGACCACGTCGGCCTCGAGGGTTCCCGGTGGGTAGGACCAGTGCGGCGCGGCCCGCGCCTCCACCTCGGACACATCGGCATCCGATCCCAGGAACCGGCGCGTCAGCCGCTCCCGGAACGACCCACCCTGGTCGCGCCGGCACGCGGCGTATTCGGCCGCGAATTCATCGTCGGTGAAGACCGCGCCCAGCTCGCGAAGCGCGGCGCGGACCGCATTCGCGTACACACGATCGTCGTACATGACCCCGCCGATATCGAGGAACACCACCTCGATCCCCACAGAGGGAATCCTACGTGGGCCGTGCCGGTACCCCGTGTCGCGGATGGCGGAACCTCGACGGTCAGCGCCCGGCGCGCTCGCGCAGGGCCGCAACCCTGTCCGGGTCCGTGGTGTCGCAGCCCAGCCGCACGGGGTCGTACCTTTCTCCATGGCAGTCCGAGGCACCCGTCGCGATGAGGTCCAGGCGATCAGCCATCGCTCGGTAGTACGCCCGCTGCTCCGGACCGTGGTCGGGGTGGTCGACCTCCAGGCCGGCCATGCCTCGCTCCGCCATGGCTTCGATCAGCCCGTCGGGAACCTGATCCTGCCCCTTCCACATGGCGGGGTGAGCCAGCACGCAGGCGCCGCCGGCGGCCCGGATCAGGTCGACGGCGTCGAGTGGATCCAGTGCGTGCTTGGGAACCCATGCCGGACCGCCGTCGGCGATGAACGCGTCGAAGGCCGCCTTCTCGGTCGGCACGATGCCGGCCTCCACCATGGCCTGGGCCACGTGGGGCCGGACGATCGGGCTTCCCCCGGCGATCTCCTTCACCCGCTCGAAAGACAGGTCGTAGCCGAGCGCGCGGATCTTCTCCACCATCAGCTCGCCCCGGCGGAACCGGGTGTCGGTCAGCCGCCCGAGCTCCACCCGCAACTCCTCGTTCCCCGGGTCGACCCAATACGCGAGCACGTGCAGGCTGGCGCCGTCGTACTCGGCGGAGAACTCGACCCCGGGGACGAGGGCCAAACCACTCCCGTCGGCCGCCGTCGATGCCTCGAGCAGGCCGTCGGTCGTGTCGTGGTCGGTGATGGCGAGGCCGGCCAGCCCGCGCTCGCCGGCCAGCTTCACGACCTCCGCGGGCGTGAACGTCCCGTCGGAGAACGAGGTGTGCGTGTGCATGTCGATCCCGGACATCGGCGCCATGGTGTCAGACGGCTCACCGTCCCGTCACCAATCAACCCCCGGCCGCGTCGCTTTGATCCGGTGCCCACTATGTGGGAGCCGCCACGCGAGCGCGCGCCTGGGCCACGATCGCGAGGTACACGCCGGCCAGGATGATGACGCCCCCGGCGACGGCCGTCGCCGGGGGCGTCTCCTGAAGGATCAGGAACGCCAGGATCGTGGCCCCCACCGGCTCGGCCATGATGGCCACCGCCACCACGGCCGTCTCGAGGTGGCCCAACAGGTAGTTGAACACCGTGTGCCCCAGCAACTGCGGGCCGACCGTGAGCAGCACCAGCACCACCCAGGTCCCCGCCGGGAACCCCGTGAAGGGCGTGCCGGATACGACCATCGCCCCTGCAAGCAGGACGGCGGTCGTCGTGTACACGATCCCCACGTAGGTCAGCAACGAGACCTCCTGCCGGAGGCTCCGGCCGGCCAGGAAGTACCCGGCCGCGCACACCGCTCCGGTGAGCGCCAGGGCGTCGCCGAACAAGGCCCTTCCCGACGCCGCGAAGTCGCCCCCCGAGATCACGGCCGTCCCGGCCAGGGCCAGCCCGATGCCGGCCAGCGCCCGCCCCCCGATCCGCTCCCCGATCAGCCGGCCGAACACGGCGATCCAGACCGGCTGCGTCGTGACCAGCACGGCGCTCGCGGCCACCGTCGTGAACGAGAGCGAGGGGACCCACGTCGCGAAGTGGGCGGCCAGCAGGGCCCCGGCCAGGAGCGCCACCCGGAACCGGCCGGCGTCCAGCGCACGGAACTCGTTGCGGCGGAAGATCAAGGCGAGCGGCAGCAGGACCGAGGCCGCCAGGGCGTTCCTCCAGAACGCGATGGCGAGCGGGGGCGCGTCGGCCTTTCGGATCAGGACCGACGAGAACGAAACCGCCGTCACCCCGACCACCAGCAACGCGAGATGCCGAGGACGCATGCGGGCAGTATCGTGGCGCCCGTGGCGCACGTCACGGTCTTCGGGGCGGGAGCGATGGGCACGGCCTTCGCGATCCACACCGCGCGCCTGGGGCTGGATGCGGCGCTGTGGGCCAATCCCGTCGACCGTCCCGTGTACGAGACGATGCGGGAGAGCCGCCGGCACCCTCTGCTCACCGAGCACCTGCCCGCGGAGCTGGCCGTGTTCGGGCCCGAGGAGCTCCACGCCGCCGCCGAGGGATGCGACGTCGCGATCATGGGTGCGAACACCCACGGAGCCCGCTCGCTGGCCAGGATGGTCAAGGAGGTCGTGGGCGGCGTCTCCGCCGTGGTGTCGGTGGCCAAGGGCCTGGAGCCCCAGAGCGGCCAGCGCACCTCCGAGGTCTACCGGGAGGAGTTGGCCGCCGACGTGCTCGCGATCGGGGGCCCCTGCCTGGCGGCCGAGCTGGCCGAGGAGCTTCCGACCGCCGCGGTGTGGGCGGGTCCTTCGCTGATGTTCGCCCGATCGATCGGCGCCCGTTTCGAATCGCCCGCGTACCAGATCGTGTACTCCGAGGACCTGCCCGGCGTGGAGTACTGCTCGATGATGAAGAACGTGGCCGCGATCGGCCTGGGCATCCTGGATGGCCTGGGCAAGCCCACGAACCGGGACTTCAAGAACGCCAAGGCCGCGCTGTTCGCCAAGGCCGCCCACGAGCTGGCCGAGCTGGTCACCGCGTTGGGGGGGCGCGAGGAGACCGCCCTGGGCCTGGCCGGGATGGGCGATGCCCTGGTGACCTCGCTGGGCGGTCGCAACCGCCTGTACGGGGAACTGGTTGGGGCCGGCGACCCGCCCGAGTCGACCCTCCGGGAACTGGAGGCCCGCGGCCTCACGGTCGAGGGCGTGGCTTCCACGCGGGACGTCCACCGCCTGGCCGGCGAGACGGGCCTGGACCTTCCGTACCATCTGGCCATCTATCGGGTGCTGTTCGAGGGCGCCGACCCTCGGCACGTGCTGGAGGTGCTCCGCTGATGTCCGAGACGCAGAACGCGCAGAAGCCCGACCGCAACCTCGCCCTGGAGCTGGTGCGGGTGACCGAGGCCGCGGCGCTCGCCGGCGGCCGGTGGGTGGGCCGGGGGGACAAGGTGGCCGCCGACCAGGCGGCGGTGGACGCGATGCGTTTCATGATCGACACCGTCTCGATGAACGGAACCGTGGTGATCGGCGAGGGCGAGAAGGACGAGGCCCCCATGCTGTTCAACGGGGAGGTCGTGGGGAACGGCGACGGACCGTCCGTGGACGTCGCGGTCGACCCCATCGACGGCACGCGTCTCACCTCTGTGGGGCAACCCAACGCGCTGTCCGTGATCGCCGTGGCCGAGGGCGGTTCCATGTTCTTCCCGGGGGCGGCCGTGTACATGGAGAAGATCGCGGTCGGCCCGCAGGCCGCCGACGCCATCGACATCACCGCGCCGCACGCCGACAACGTCCGCCGCGTGGCCAAGGCCATGGACAAGGACCCCGAGGACGTGACGGTCGTGGTCCTTGACCGCGACCGTCACGAGGACCTCGTCAGGGAGGTCCGCGATGCCGGCGCCCGCGTGTTCCTGATCACCGACGGCGACGTGGCCCCGGCGATAGCGGCCGCACGCCCCTACACCGGCATCGACATGCTGATGGGGATCGGCGGCACCCCGGAGGGCGTGATCTCCGCGGCCGCCCTGAAGTGCCTCGGCGGCGCGATGCAGGGACGGCTGTGGCCGCGCGACGCCGTGGAGCGGCAGAAGCTGGTCGACGCCGGGTACCAGGTGGAGAAGGTGCTCACGACCGACGACCTCGTCGCGGGGAACGACGTGTTCTTCGCGGCGACCGGCATCACGAACGGCTCGTTGCTCCGCGGGGTCCGGTACGACGAGCTCGGCGCGGTGACCTACTCGCTCGTGATGCGATCGCGCTCGGGCACGGTCCGGTTCATGGAATCGCG
>JAHEXX010000139.1 GCA_023251895.1 bacterium | reverse complement strand
ACTCCCGTGACTGGGGGTCAGGCGACACGAGCAGCACCTTCACGTTCCGCATTGTATCCGCGCAGGGTCGGGACTTTGTGCGGGGTGCGCGGGTGGGATAGGGTCATGCGACCCGCGGCTTCGACGGGGCCGACTTCCCCCAGGACCAAGAACCCACATACGCGCAGGGGGGGCACGTGAACGACATCGGGAAGTCCGCGCTGGCGGAGTTCATCGCGACCTTCGCCCTGATCTTCATCGGGGCGTCCGCCGGACTGCTCGCGGGGTTCGGCGGCGGCCTCGTGGGGGTGGCCCTGGCCCACGGCCTGGTGCTGGCCATCGTTGTTTCCATCACCGCCCACATCTCCGGGGGGCACGTGAACCCCGCCGTGACGATCGGCCTGTGGGTCGGAGGCAAGGTGTCCGCCGCCAGGGCCGGCGTCTACATCGTCGCGCAACTTGCCGGCGCCATCGTCGGCGCGCTGCTGGTGCGCGCGGTGATACCGGTCCTCACGTTCAAAGCCGGCAACGGTGGCGCACCGGCCCTGGCCGCCGGCTACGCGTCCGGGAAGGGTGTGCTGATGGAGGCCATCCTCACCTTCTTCTTGGTCTTCGCGGTGTACGGCACGGCCGTGGACAAGCGCGGGCCGTTCGGCAAGACCGCCGGTCTCACCATCGGCCTCGTGCTCACGTTCGACATCCTGGCCGGGGGGCCACTGACCGGCGCGGCCATGAACCCCGCTCGGGCATTCGGGCCCGAGCTGGTCGCCGGGTTCTGGACCGACTGGTGGGTGTACTGGGTAGGCCCCATCCTCGGCGGCGTGATCGCGGCCGGGGCTTACTCCCTGGCCTTCCTCAGGGGCGGCGAGGACGAGTAGCGGGGCCTTCGGCTAGCATCGCTTCGGCCGCCAGCGGCCGAAGCGATGGGAACCATCACCTACCTCGACCACGGATCCGGGACGCCACTCTCGGCGCCCGCCCGGGAAGCGCTCCTCGCCGCGCTGGACGCGTTCGGGGATCCGCTCCGGCTGCACGCGGACGGGCGGACGGCGCTGCGGTTGCTGGACGATGCCCGAGGCCAGGTGGCCTCGGGCATCGGAGCCCAGCCCGACGAGATCGTGTTCACCTCAGGTGGAACCGAGTCGATCGCGCTCGGCATCTGGGGCGGCACTAGATCCCGGCGCGAGATCGGAGACCGGATCGTGGTGTCGGCGGTGGAGCATCCCGCCGTCGACGGCATCGGCCACACCCTCGAGACGGACGGCTTCCGGATCGTGCGGGTCCCGGTCGACGAGCACGGGCGACTGGACGTGGAGGCGTTCGCGATTGAGGTCCGTCGGCCAGGCACCCTGCTGGCATCACTCCAGCACGCGAACCATGAGGTCGGGACGATCCAGCCGATCGCCGAGGCCGCCATGCTGGCCCGAGAGGCAAAGGTGGTCTTCCACACCGACGCCTGTCAGACTGTGGGTCGGCTCCCGGTCGACGTCGAGGGCCTCGGCGTGGACCTGCTGTCGCTATCGGCCCACAAGTTCGGCGGCCCGCCGGGCATCGGGGTCCTGTTCGTGCGCCGCGGTGTGCACGTCGCGGCCTACCCGTGCGGGGACGATCGGGAGCGCAAGCGCCGCTCCGGCATGGTGAACACGCCCGGCGCCGCGGCCATGGCCGCGGCGCTGACGGCCTCGCTCGTGGACATGGGCGATCGGGCCGCCCGGCACTGGGCCCTGACCGATCGGCTGCGGGCCGGCATCGCGGAGCGGGTGCCCGGCGTCCGGATCCACGGCCACTCCACCCAACGCGTCCCCCACATCGTCTGCTTCTCGGTCCCGGACCTCGACGCGGAGATCCTGGCCATGGCGCTGGACGACCGGGGGTTCCGGCTGTCGGTGGGCTCGTTGTGTTCGGGAACGTCGAACGACGCCTCACCCGTCCTGGAAGCCATGGGTTTTCCGAACACACCGGCCTTCCGGATCGGCGTCGGCGCCGACACGAGCGACGAGGACGTCGACCGGTTCCTCGACGCCCTGCCACAGGTCGTGAGCGAACTGCGGAAGATGGAGGAAGCTTCGTCCGAGGCCCTGGCCCGCTTCCGGCCGGAGACGCCGGCTAGCTGACGGTCCAGGTGTCCCCGGAGTTCAGCAGCTTCACGAGGTCGCCCGGGCCGAGCCGCTCGGTGGCCATCTGGATCTGAGCCTCCATGGCCTCGCCGTAGACCGGCCTCTCCACCTCGCGGAACACGCCGATGCACGTCGGCTCGGTCGGCCCATGGGAGATGTGGGCCAGCGCGAACGCCAGCGAGGGGCGGCCGTGCACGTCGTGGACAACGATCGTGTCCGGTTCGACGTCGTCGACGTTGGCGATGATCAGCCGGCCGTTGTCCCCCACCGCGATGCACCGGTTGTCCTCGTCGAACAGGATGGGCTTTCCGTGTTCCAGACGGATCTGGTTGTGGATACCCTGCGGCTTCTCGCGGAGCAGATCGAAAGCGCCGTCGTTGAACACGTTGCAGTTCTGATAGATCTCCACGAACGACGCGCCCTTGTGGGCGGCGGCCTGCCGGAGCACCTGGGTCAGGTGCTGCCGATCGTTGTCGAGCGTCCGGGCCACGAACGAGGCTTCGGTCCCCAGCGCCAGCGCGATGGGATTGAACGGGTGGTCCACCGACCCGAATGGGGTCGACTTCGTCACCTTTCCCTCCTCGCTGGTCGGCGAGTACTGGCCCTTGGTCAGCCCGTAGATCTGGTTGTTGAACATCAGGATCTTGATGTTCACGTTGCGCCGAAGCGCGTGGATCAGGTGGTTCCCTCCGATCGACAGCGCGTCCCCGTCGCCGGTCACGACCCAGGTCGACAGGTCCGGCCGGGCCGTCGCGATGCCGGTGGCCAGGGCCGGGGCCCGCCCGTGGATACCGTGGACCCCGTAGGTGTCCATGTAGTACGTGAACCGCCCGGAGCATCCGATGCCGGAGACGAACACGGTCTTGTCGGGCTCTATCCCGAGCTCCGGCATGAAGCCCTGGACGGCGGCCAGGATCGCGTAGTCCCCGCAGCCCGGGCACCACCGGACTTCCTGGTCGCTGGTGAAGTCCTTCTTGGTCATGGTGGCGACGACGCCCTCGGGGACCAGGCCGTCGCCGCCCACGTGCCCGTCGCCCCGGTCGGTCATCCGATCACCTTCAGGATCTCGGCCTCCAGCTCGTCGGCGAAGATGGGCTGACCCTGGACCTTCGTGAAGCTCCGCGCGTCGACCAGGAAGCGGCCCCGGATCAGGAGCGCGAGCTGGCCCATGTTCATCTCGGGGATCAGCACCTTCGGGTAGGCCGTGACGACGTCGCCGGCGTTCCGCGGAAGGGGGTTCAGGTGGAACAGGTGCGCGGTGGCCACCTTCTTGCCTTGCCGGCGGACCCGCCGGGCAGCCGCCCGGATCGTGCCGGAGGACGATCCCCATCCCAGGATCAGCAGTTCGGCGTCACCGTCGGGGTCGTCGACCGGGAGGGGCGGGATGTCGTCGGCGATCTTCTCGACCTTGGCGGCGCGCAGGTGCGTCATGCGCTCGTGGTTGGCCGCCTCGTAGCTGATGTCGCCGGTGCCGTCCTCTTTCTCCAAGCCGCCGATTCGGTGTCGAAGGCCCGGTGTGCCCGGCACGGCCCATGGACGGGCCAGGTGCTCGTCACGCAGGTACGGCATGAACTCGTCGCCGGCGTTGGGGCCGGCGGCGAAGTTGGGGTCGATCGCCGGGAGCGACCCGACGTCGGGGATCAGCCACGGTTCCGACGAGTTGGACAGGAACGTGTCGGAGAGCAGGATCACCGGGGTGCGGTACTTCACCGCTATGCGGCAGGCCTCGATCGCCGCGTCGAAGCAATTGGCGGGGGAGTACGGGGCCACGATCGGCATGGGCGATTCCCCGTGCCGGCCGAACATCGAGAGCAACAGGTCGCCCTGCTCGGTCTTGGTCGGAAGGCCCGTGGACGGGCCGGCCCGCTGGACGTCCACAATCACCATCGGCAGCTCCAGCGCAACCGCGAGCCCCATGGTCTCGGCCTTGAGGTCCATGCCCGGGCCGCTGGTACCGGTGACGCCCAAGAGCCCGGCGAAGGACGCACCTAGGGCCACGTTGGCCGCCGCGATCTCGTCCTCGGCCTGTAGGGTCCGGACCCCGAAGTTCTTGAGCCGCGAGAGCTCGTGCAACAGCTCGGATGCCGGCGTGATCGGGTAGCTCGCGTAGAACAGCGGGACGCCGGCCTGATGGCTCGCCGCGACCAGCCCGTACGCTAGAGCCTGGGCGCCGGCGACGTTGCGGTAGGTTCCCGGCCTGGCCGGCGCCGGCTTGACCTTGTAGGTCGTGGCGAACAGCTCGGTGGTCTCCCCGAAGTTGTAGCCGGCCTTGAAGGCGGCCACGTTGGCCTCGAGGATCTGCTTCTTGCCGCCGAACTTGCTCTCCAGCCAGTTCAGCGTGACGTCCGTAGGGCGTCCGTACATCCACGACACGAGCCCGAGGGCGAACATGTTCTTGGAGCGTTCGGCGTCCCTCTTCGTGATGCCGAGGTGCTCGGTGGCCCTGAGCGTGATGGCGGTCATCGGCACCTTGTAGACCTGGTAGGCCTCGAGGGTGCCATCGGCGAGGGGATCGCTCGTATAGCCGGCCTTCTCCAGGTTGCGTTGGATGAAGGCATCCTCGTTCACGATGATCGTCCCGCCCTTCTCGACCGAGTCCAGCTCGGCCTTCAGCGCGGCGGGGTTCATCGCCACGAGGACGTTCGGGTGGTCGCCGGGTGTGGTGACGTCCTCCGACGCGAACTGGATCTGGAAGGCCGACACGCCGTGAACGGTTCCGGCGGGGGCCCGGATCTCGGCCGGGAAGTCGGGAAGGGTGGCGAGGTCGTTCCCCAGGACCGCCGTTGCGTTGGTGAACCGGTCGCCGGTCAACTGCATCCCGTCACCCGAGTCCCCGGCGAACCGGATGACGACGTGCTCTTTCTCCTGAACCGTCTTGGGCATCCTAGATGGCCCGGCGGGCGCCGGCCGCGCTCCTCCTCAGGTAGCTCGGGGTTCCTGCGATACAGCGTAGCGCGCTCGGAGGGTAGGAAGGGGCGGGCGGAGATAGATTGTGACGCGGACATGAAGGGAAGACCGACCATGAGGACACGGAAGTTGGGGCGCGACGGACCGGAGCTTTCGCTGGTGGGATTCGGCGCGTGGGAGGCGGGCGCCGGGGGCGAGTGGGGCGACGCACCCCCGGACGACCAGATCCTGGAGGCGATCCGGACGGTCTTCGACATCGGGATCAACTGGATCGACACGGCGGAGGTCTACGGCAAGGGCCACTCCGAGGAGCTGGTGGGACGGGCCCTGGCCGGCCACCGGGACGAGGTCCTGATCGCCACCAAGGTGGCGCCCCGGCCGGAGGGAACGGGGTTCCGCCCGGAGCACGTGCACGAGGCCTGCCGGAAGAGCCTTCAGCGTCTGGGGATCGCGCACGTCGACATCTACCAGTTGCACTGGCCCGACGGAACGGGGGTCCCGGTCGAGGAGACCTGGGGGGCGATGGGGGAGCTGGCCGATCAGGGCCTGGTCCGGGCCATCGGGGTGTCCAACTTCGACCGGCAGCTGATCGAGCGCTGCGAGGCCGTCCGGCACATCGACTCGCTCCAGCAGGAGTTCTCCATGCTCGTCCTTCACGATCGAGACCTCATCCGTTGGTGCGGGGAACGGGGCATCGGCGTTGTCACGTACGGCCCTTTGGCTTACGGCCTACTCGCCGGCGCCATCACGATGGAGACGGCATTCGACGAGGGCGACCACCGCGCCGACCCGAGTGAGGGGACGTGGACGGCCCTGTATGAACCTTCCAAGCGAGCGCGCAGCCTGGCCGTGGTCGAGGCGATGCGCCCGATCGCCGAGCGGCTGGGGTGCACCCCGGCGCAGCTCGCGCTGGCCTGGAACTTCCGCCAGGCCGGCGTGACCTCGACCATCGCGGGAAGCCGGAACCCCGCGCACGTGAGGTCAAACGCGTCCGCGGGGGAGATCCTGCTGGACGATGGCACGCTCGCTGAGCTGGAGGATGCCCTGAAGCTGGGCCCGTCGTTCTGACGAGCTACCCGGTCAGCGGGCGCTGTTCGTTGCGGAACCGCGCGGCCACGACGCGCAGGATGCGGACGGCCACCTCCGGCTCGGACTCGATCAGCCTGCGGAGGCTTCGCCGATACAGCCGGACCGCGACGACCGGCGTGCCGGCGATCACGGTGGCTGTCCGAGGCCCGCCGTCCAGTACGGAAATCTCACCGAAGAAGTCCCCCGGGCGCAGGCGGGCCAGCGCGCGCTTGCCCCGCGCGACCCTGGCCTCCCCCTGAAGGATCACGAACATCGT
>JAHEXX010000138.1 GCA_023251895.1 bacterium | reverse complement strand
CTGGGTGACGAGGGCCTCCGGGTCGTTCAGGTCGCCGATGTAGGTGGCCGCTCCCACGCAGGTCGTCGTGCAGGCTGGGAGCATCCCGGCGTTCAAGCGGTGCAGGCAGAAATGGCACTTGCGGACGTTGCCGACCGGCGAACGGTTCCCGGAACGGTTGCCCCACGGTTCCCCGTACTCGGGCGGCGACGCGGCCTCGTAGGCCTCGCCCCGAGGGGTGCCGGCAGTCCAGTTCTCGCCCCAATCGAAGGTCCGGGCGCCGTACGGGCAGGCCGGGATACAGTACCGGCAGCCGATGCACTTGTCGTAGTCGATCTCCACGACGCCGTCCGGTCGCTTGTAGGTGGCCGCGACGGGGCAAACGTCGGTACACGGCGGATCGTCGCACTGCATGCACGGACGGGGAAGGAACTGGCGGGCCACGTTGGGGTAGGTGCCGACCTCGACCTCCGAGACCGGCCGGTACACCACTCCGGGAGGCAGGTGGTTCTCGGCCACACACGCGACCGTGCAGGCCGAGCAGCCGATGCACTTGCGGAGGTCGATCATCATTCCCCACCGACGCTCCTCGAGCGGCTTCTTCAGGGCCCGCTGGAGATCGTGTTGCATGCGGACGAGGATCGCGTCCTTGTCCTCGGGCAACGCCAGCGTGGTGTTGGGGGGCACCTGCTCATCGCCGGCGGCGGCCGGGGCGGCCTGGAGAGCCATCAGCCCCGCCGTACCGAGGCCGGTGGCGGCCGCCCCTGTCAGGAATTGCCGTCGGGACAGGCCATCATCGAGGTGCCTGCGTGGGCCCGGACCCTGCGAGGTCAGCACTCGAAGGAGGCGGACCAGCGACCGGGACCCGACTCCAGGACTCACGACCGCATCCGCGCCCGCCCCCTCGGCCCGTTCCGTTTCCTCCCGGTCGAGCCTGGCGAGCAGCAGGACCAATGGGGTGGGCTCCAGGTCCTTCAGGGGCCCACAGGAGTCGAGCTGGCCGTCGAGCGGCTGGTCGAGGTGCAGGATCACGACGTCCGGACCGAGCTCCGCCGCTCGGGCCAGCACGCCGACACCGGGGGCGGTGTCCGCGAGGACCCGGAAGCCGGGTGCACGGACCAACCGCTCGGCCAAACGTTTCCGGTAGTACTCGTCCCGATCGACCAGAAGCACGTTGATCGCCATGCTCGGCCTCCCCATGGGTACCTGGGGCGAAGTTTCCGGGAAGGAGGCCAGGAGGGGATGGGCCAGGGGTCCCGCCTGCCGGGGGCCCTAGGGTCCCGTGTGCGCTCACCGGCCCCAGATCGTGCTCCCTGGAGTTGTACCCTCGCTGCGTGCGAGTTCTGGTGGCCCCCGACAAGTTCCGCGGAACGCTGACCGCCGCGGAGGCCGCCCGTGCGGTGGCCGCCGGGTGGCGCCGGGCCCGGCCCGACGACGACGTAACCGTGGTACCGATGGCCGACGGCGGCGAGGGAACGCTGGACGCCCTGGTCGCCGCGCTGGACGGAGAACGACACACCGCCAGGGTCACGGGACCGCTGGGAGATCGGGTAGCAGCCCAGTTCGCGATGGTGGACACCCCCGAGGGCCTCACCGGGGTCGTGGAGATGGCCCAGGCCTCCGGGCTGGAGCTGATCGCCGAGCGACGTCGGGACCCGCTGCGGGCGACGACGTACGGGACCGGGGAACTGATCCGGGCGGCCTGCCGTCACCGCCCGGCCCGGGTCATCGTGTGCATCGGGGGCAGCGCCACTAACGACGGGGGGGCGGGGATGGCCCAGGCGCTGGGGGCCCGATTGCTCGACGGGAGCGGGCGAGACATCGGGCCGGGCGGCGCCGCGGTGCTCGACCTGGCCACCATCGACGTGGGCCGGATGGACCCGGCCGTGCGCGGCGTTCGGTGCTTGGTTGCGTGCGACGTGGACAATCCGCTCGTGGGACCGGCCGGGGCTTCCGCCGTCTACGGTCCCCAGAAGGGAGCGTCCCCCGAGGACGTTGCTCTGCTCGACCGGGCGCTGGCCCACTTCGCGGCCGTCGTCCACCGGGACCTGGGCATCGACCTGCGGGACACGCCGGGCGCGGGCGCGGCAGGCGGGCTGGGGGCCGGGCTGATCGCGTTCCTCGGCGCGCGCCTGCGCCCTGGGGTCGAAGTGGTGATGGAGGCCGTGGGCCTCCGCGACCGGATCCGGGACGCCGACCTGGTCATCACGGGGGAAGGCAAGCTGGACGGGCAGTCCCTCCGCGGGAAGACCGTGGCCGGTGTGCTCCGGGCCGCGGAGGAAGCCACGGTTCGGGCGGCCGTGGTCTGCGGCCGGGCGGAGATCGGGATGGGCGAGATCCCGGTGGCCGCGTTGGTGGACCTGGTGGGGGAGGAGCGGGCTATGGACGACACCCGCACGGCTCTGGAGGAGCTCGCCTCCGGGCTCGCGTCCCGGCTGGTGCCGACTCAGTGAGCAAGGCCACCGATCGGTTCATGGAGGCCGCCCGGGCCTTCGGCGTCCGGGTCCATGCCCGGCGGTTCCCGGAGGGAACGAAGACCGCGGAGGACGCGGCCCGGGCCATCGGGTGCCACGTGGGCCAGATCGTGAAGTCGCTCGTGTTCGTCGCCGACGGTCGGCCGGTCGTGGCCCTCACCTCGGGGGCCAACCGGGTCGACCTCGAGCGCCTGGCGGAACTGCTCGGCGCGGCGGAGATCCGACGGGCCACCCCCGAGGAAGCTCGGACCGCGACCTCGTTCGCCGTCGGCGGGACACCGCCCTTCGGGTACCCGGAGCGGATCCGAACCCTGATCGACGAAGATCTGCTCGCCTACGACGAGGTGTGGGCGGCCGCCGGGACCCCTGATTCAGTGTTCCCCCTCGCGCCTGCCGAGCTCCGGCGGGCCAGCGGAGCCACCGCGGCGGATCTCAAGGAATCCTGACCCGCCGACGAAACTTAAAACTTCACTTGGGGGGTCGGATTTATCGGCCGTCCCGGTTACAATCGGAGAGCGCCGAGGACCACGGAGGGACGATGATCCAGCTGACCGAGACCGCCGCCGGGAAGGTGAAGGAGCTCCTGGAGGAGGAGGGCCGGAGCGACATCGCGCTCCGCGTGGCCGTGCAGCCGGGCGGTTGCTCCGGGCTCCGGTACGCCATGTACCTGGACGACGACGTGTCCGAGAAGGACGTCACCGAGGAGCAGTTCGGGGTCCGCATCGCCATCGACAAGATGAGCGTGCCCTACCTCTCGGAGGCGACGGTCGACTTCGTGGATTCCCTCGAGCAGTCGGGCTTCACCATCGACAACCCGGTGGCCCAGAGCTCCTGCGCCTGCGGCCACTCCTTCCACTAGGCTGTCCTGTCCCCGAGATGTAGCGACACCTGGGGACGTCCCACACCCGTAGGTGAAGGCGACGCATCCTCTCGCTTGACCTGGCAGTCGAGCGGGAAGGAGGCGCCGCCTTGAACAACGATGATGCCCTGTACGGGTTCCGGTTGCGAGTGTTCTCCCTCGCGAGGGAGCTGGGGAGCGTGCGAGCAGCCTGCCGTGCCATGGGGATCCACCACTCCACGTACTACCGGTGGAGGCACCAGCTGCTCCGGTTCGGCCCCGAGATCCTGCGCCCCAGGGAGCGCAGGGTACCCCGGATGGCCAACGCCACCTCTCCCCTCATCGAACAGCGGGTGGTGGCCTTCGCCCTTGGCTATCCCGGGTTCGGCCCTGCCCGCATCGCGGCCGAGCTTCGCCGAGACAAGTGGGGAGGGATCGTGCTGTCCCCAAACGGGGTGTGGAAGGTCCTTCGTCGCCACGGCCTGTCCACCCGGGCCAAGCGCCTCGGCCTGGTGGCCGGCTACGCTGCCCCCCCAGAGCCCCAAAGGCACCGAGAGCCCGAGCCGGAGCGGCACCTGCACGTCTCTTACCCTGGGCAGATGGTGCAGATGGACTGCTTCTGCATCGGGCGGCTCTCGGGCTCCAAGGGGGTGGCCTGGCAGTACACCGCGATCGACGTGGCCAGCTCGTACTGCTGGGCTCAGGTGTACCTCACGCCGCGCAACCCCTCCGCCCGGTGGACCTCCGAGCTCGCCCGGCGGGTGGCGGCCGATCTCGCCGCCCGGGGATGGAAGCTCGAGTCCATCATGACCGACAACGCATCGGAGTTCCGCTCGGCCGAGTTCGAAGGAGCCCTCCGAAGGCTCCAGGCCCGCCACATCTTCATCCGCGCCGGCAGACCCCAGACCAACGGATGCGTCGAGCGGGTCCAGGAGACCATCTTGGACGAGTGCTGGAAGCCTGCCTTCGCCCGCTTCCTCATCCCCAAGTACACCGGGCTCCGCCTGGACCTGGAACGCTACCTGCGTTACTACAACACCGACCGGGCCCACACCGGGAGATGGAACAACGGCAGAACCAGTTCAGGCTCACGATCGACGGTCAAGGAGCTACGACGACCAGCCCTCCAGCGACCGACAGTGCGGTGCCTGGTAGAATCGAACACTAGTTCGATGGGCCCGGAGAAGGCAATGAGTAGGAAGAGTGATCGGCGTCTCGTCCCCTCGCGGCATGGTGGATGGGACGTTGTCGCGCCGGGTGGCCAGCGGGCGAGCTCCCATCACCACACCAAGCGAGCGGCGGTCGATCGTACTCGGAAGATCGTCAGGAACGAAGGCGGCGGCGAGGTCGTGATTCACGACCGCCAGGGCCTCATCCGCGACTTGGATACCGTGGCTCCGGGCCGCGATCCATACCCGCCGCGGGACCGGCGATAGGCATCGGGGCGACCATCATGGGACTCGGCTGGTACGGCCCCAGCAGCTTCTCGATCGACGTCCCGATCCCCACAGACGAACGAGGTCTGGTCGGGCGACGGTGTCCCGCGTGCCTTCGCTACTTCAAGCTGAAGCTCGGGACCGGGCTTCCGACTGAGACGTGCCACTGTCCGTACTGCGGATACGTCGCGAACATCTCCGAGTTCACGACGCCTGAGCAGGAGGAATACGTCCGCAGCGTGGGAATGCGTGAGGCGCAGGAGCGCATCCTCAAGCCGATGATGCGACGGTTTGGCGAGTCCCTGAAGGGCATCGAACGAGCCACATCTCGGGGGCCGATCCAGATCCGCGTCGAGGTTCGTGACCAGTGGCGGTCGATACCCCTCGCACTCTACCGAGAGCGCGAGGTCGAGACGGACGTCACGTGCCAGGAGTGCGGGTTGCAGTTCGCCGTGTACGGCGTGTTCGCAACGTGTCCCGACTGCACCGGGATGAACGCATCGGCCGTCTTCCACAAGTCCATGGAGGCCGCCCGCAGACGGCTTTCCCTGCTCGATGGCGACCTCGATTCCGAGATGGTCGAGGGACTTCTGAGCGACGCGCTCGGCTCCGCAGTGGGTGCGTTTGATGCGGTGGGAAAGGAGCTGTGTCGTCGGTTTCCTGGCCCCCTGCCTTCCACGCCGCGCAATCTCTTCCAGAACATCGAGGCACTCTCGGCGGCATTGGGGAAGGCAACCGGAAGCTCACTCGCCGAGGCCGTGGGCGAGGAGCGGTACGCCAACCTCGCGAGGATGTTCCAGGTGAGGCATGTGTACGAGCACAACCTCGGCGTAGTGGATGCCGATGCGATTAAGAAGGTTCCCGACCTGGCGGCGTGGCGCGGTCGGAAGTACGTGCTGGCACGGAGAGAAATCGAAGCCTTCCTTCAATCGTTGAACGAGGCGTACGACGGGGTCGTCAGGCTTCTCGAAGCCGCCTCGTTCGAGGCGGGCAAGCCAACACAGCACGGCGCCTCGTCAGCGGCCTCGAGGGAACCCCCGTCAGCCCCAGGAGCAGAGACGTGAACACGAAGGATGATCGGACCGACGTCTTCGGGATTCCGTACAAGCCGCCAGAGCGCGACGACGCGATTGCCCAGTATCAGCGTCGCTCGATGCACAAGCTCCACATCGCGGAGTGGCATCGAAAGGAGTTCGAGCGGCTCGAGGCATGCGTTACGTGGGTGGCTCTTAGCGTTAAAGCGGCCCAACCTTGCTAGGTCTACCCCATCGGTGGTACTCCTGCGAAATGCGACCCCTTCGGTATTCCATCAACGTCACATTGGACGGGTGCTGCGATCATCGTGCAATACCCGCGGACGAAGACTTGCATCGTCACGCGGCCGAGAGCCTCAACCAGGCCGATGCGCTCCTCTTTGGCCGGGTGACTTACGAAATGATGGAATCAGCGTGGCGGCCGCCGGCACCGGCGGGAGCGAGACCTGATTGGATGGAACCCTTCGCCCAGACGATCAACGCGGCAAAGAAGTACGTCGTGTCGAGCACCCTGGAGCGGGTCGATTGGAACGCGGAACTCGTGCGCGGGGATCTGGGCAAGGCCGTTCAGCAACTCAAGCGGGAGTCGGGCAAGGGACTGCTCGTGGGAGGTGTGAAG
>JAHEXX010000137.1 GCA_023251895.1 bacterium | reverse complement strand
AGGCTTGGGAGCGCCCCGGGCCACGAGGTAGGCGCCCCACTCCCGGGCCATCTCTTCGGCCCGGTCTTGTGCCCGCTTCCCCCGGAGCAGGCTGCACAGGATCTGCGCCAGCAGGCGATAGTCGCGGCCCTCCACGTCCTCGGGCTCGATCACCGAGTACATGGTCTGGGGCCGGCCCACCGCCTGGGATTTGCGCACCTCGCTCGCGACCAGGCCGGCCTCCTCCAGCCGCCGGAGGTGCGGCCGGAGGGTGTTGGGGTGCAAGGAGAGCCGTGCTGCGAGTTCTCGCACCGACACCGGTCGTCCCGAAAGGCGGAGGTACCGGAACAGCCGATACCGTGTGTCGTCGGCCAGTGCCTTGTGGACGTCGAGCGGCCGGGGTTCCGTTGTCACCGTCGACGCTCTCTCGGACCCGCCGTATCATGAGGAGTTAGCACGGTAAGCACCGTACCAATCAGCATAATCGTGCGAGGAGCCCGGTGATCACCGAAGAACAGATCCGCGCAGCGCTCCGGGGCGTCCTCGACCCCGAGATCGGCAAACCGATAGAGGACATCGGGATGCTGGACCGCATCGAGATCGAGGGCGGCGACGTTCGCGTGCACGTGTTCATCACGATCGAGGGTTGCCCGCTGAAGGATCGGATCACTGCCGACGTGACGAACGCCCTCATGCCGCTCGAGGGCGTCGAGCACGTGGAGGTGCCGCTGCGCCCCATGAGCCAGGAGCAGCGCCAGGCCCTCGTCACACAGCTCCGGGGCCCGCAGGCCCAGGCCCAACCCCAGCGGGTCATCTCGTTCCCCACGGAGACCTCCGTCATCGCGGTGGCCTCCGGCAAGGGCGGCGTCGGGAAGTCAAGCGTCACGGTGAACCTGGCCGCGGCCCTGGCCGCCCGCGGGAACCGGGTCGGCGTGCTGGACGCGGACGTGTGGGGCTTCTCGGTACCGCGGATGCTGGGCGTCTCCGGCAAGCCGGTCGGCTTCAACGACATGATCCTTCCGCTGGAATCCCACGGGGTGAAGGTCATCTCGATGGGGTTCTTCGTGCCGGAGGAGACCCCGGTGATCTGGCGGGGACCCATGCTGCACAAGGCCATCGAGCAGTTCCTGGGCGACGTCTACTGGGGCGATCTGGACTTCCTGCTATGCGACCTGCCCCCCGGAACGGGCGACGTCTCGATCTCGCTGGCCTCGTTCCTGCCCGGCGCCTCCATGCTGGTCGTGACCACGCCGCAGGAGGCCGCCCGCAAGGTGGCGGAGCGCGCGGGCAAGATGGCCGAGCGCACGAACCTCCGCGCGATCGGCGTCATCGAGAACATGAGCTACTACGTGTGCCCCCACTGCGGCGAGCGGGACGACATCTTCGGTGAGGGGGGCGGACGCTTGGCTGCGGAAACCCTCGGGGTCCCGCTCCTCGGGCGGATCCCGCTGGTTCGGGAGTTCCGGGAGGGCGGCGACGTGGGCGCGCCCATCGTGATCCGCGACCCCGACTCTCCCGCCGGCGCGGCCCTGATCGCGGCCTCCGAGGAGCTGGCGCACATCACGAAGAGCAAGGTCGGCAAGCCCCTCACACTGCTCGCGGGACCGGGCGCCGTCGCAGGCGGCCACCACGGTCACGCGCACTAGGTCAGGCTGAGCTCTGCGCTTCCTCCGCTGGGACCGGCGGGCCGGTCTTCGGCCGGAGGGCCCACACGAGTAGGGTCACGACGCAGATCGCCGACACGGTGAGCCCGGTCCATTGGCTGCCGGTCAGCCCGAAGAACCGCTTGTCCACTCGGAGGAAGTCCTCGACCACCCGCATGGCCCCGTACCACGCCCCGAACGTCAGCGTGAGCACCCCCTCCAGCCTCGGCCTCCGGTTCAGCGTTCGGAGCACGAAGAACAGCAGCCACGCGCTGATCATGTCGTACACCGCCGTCTGGTGAACGCCGATCCCGCGTTGCAGGACGTGCCCCGCCAAATCGGTCAGCGTGGAACCGGCGCGCGTCACCGTCAGGGTCAGGCCGCCCTGGAGGAGTTCGGTGCACGTTCCCTTGATGGTCCCGCAGTCGAACCCGGCCAGGTTCCCCCCGTGGTACTGGAACGCCAGCAGCCAGCTGGTCGGCTTGCCCAAGTGGTCGCCGATGACGAGGTCTCCGATCCGCCCGACGGCGATCCCGAACGCGAGGCCGATCACCGCTCCGTCCATGACCTGGAAGAACCGGTAGCCGCGCCGGCGCATCACGGGGAGGTTGAGCAGCACCGCGCCTGCGATGCCACCGAGCAGGCTGATCCCACCTTTCCAGATGGCCAGCATGTCCCAGACGTTGGCGAAATCGGAGAAGTGGGCGATCACGTAGAACAGCCGCGCCCCGATGATCGCCCCCACCAGCGCGAGGGTGATCATCCGCTCGAGGTCCTCGCCGGCCACGCCCCGCTTCGGGCCTTCCCGCAGGAGGATGAACGCCCCCAACAGGAAGCCGACGGCGATCATCACGCCGTGGGGCGAGATGGCGAAGTCGCCGACGATGTGGACGCGGTCTAGGACCGGCCAGCCGATGGCGGCCAGGGCGCTTGGCACGGAACCGAGTCTAGCGACCTCGGTCCGGTGTCACGCCCCGGCCTCGAGGCCACAGCGTGGCCACGGCCCGCCCCAGCAGGAACCCGCCGACCCCGTCGGACGGGAAGTGCACGCCGAGATAGGTGCGGGAGGCGGCCACCGTGGCCGCCAGGGCGGAAAGCCCCGCTCGAGCCGAGCGCGACACGGCAAGCTCCCGGCCGGCCACCCCGACGAACGCGCCGATCACGGCGGCGTGGCTGCTGGGCCACGAAGCCCCCAGGGGCTTGCCGATCATCCGTCGGGTTCCCTCCTCGTCCGCCTCGTAGGGGCGGGGCCGCTCGAACGCCTTCTTGAGGCCCTGGCCCAGGAGCCACGTGGTTCCGGCCGCGGCGATCGCCCGGCTCGCTTCCCGCCGGCGCCCGGCCGCGGCGAGGGCGATCGCCGCGGCCCCCGACGCGTACAGGGACCCGAGCTCCGTCACGCCTTGGAACATGCGATCTGCGTCGGCCCCCAGCCTTCCGTTGGCGGCCTTGAACAGGCGCTCGTCCAGGTCCCTCCCCCGCCGCGTCGACGACCACACGCCGACCGCCGCGGCGGCCCCGGCGAGCGCAGCCCCCCGGAGGATCGTCCGGACCTTCACGGGCGGGGCCGATCGGGGCATCGAGCCGGCCACGTCAGCGTCCCTCCTCCACCTGGCGCTTCTGCGCGATGGCTCCGCGGCGCAATGCGTACTGCGCGCCGCCCACCATGGCCAGGCTACGGGCCGCGATCTCCCCCAAGAGGCCGCCCCGGAAGTGGAAGTCGACCTCGTGCCGGAGGCGGCTCCGCTCGCCCGGGAGCGGCTCCACAGTCGTGGTCACGGTCGCGTCGATCACGCCCTTCAGTCGGAACACCGCCCGATTGGGCGGCTCCCACTCCAGGACCTTCGACGGCACGCGGGTCCGGACCCCCAGGAACTGCATCACCGTGACATACACAGAGCCCTCGCGGAGCCCGCCCGGCGGCACGTCCTGCACCTCCGCGATGTGCCGGTCCCATTGGGGGAGGTTCTCCGGCACGCCGACCACCTCCCACACCCGCTCCGGGGGCGCCTCGACCTCCACCTCGGCCGCCACGAACGTCATGCCGCCCTCACGGTTCCGCTGGTCCAGCCGTTCCACCACACCAGGCGCCGGGGGGTGATCCGGATCAGAGCGCCGCCCTCGGGTTCTCCACCCAGGTGTTGCACGATGGCCGCGGCCGAGCGGGCGCCGGAGTCCAGTCCTCCGAGCACATGGACCGCCCCCTCCCCCTGCACCATGACCCCGACCATGTCCCTTGCCCGCCACCACGAGGCCCGATCGATGGCGAGCGCGACCGGGACCCGGGGCGCCGGCGCCGCCAGTCCCAGCGTCTGGGCGGGCAGCGTCGCATACACGGAACCGTCGATCTCCGACCACGCGGCCGGCAGGACCACGGGGCCACGGAGTCCCTGCACGGCGAGCACCGCATCGCCCGGCGCCAGGCGATGCCGGACCTCCGCGGGGAGCCCGCCCAGCGGATCCCCCGCCCGCTTCCGGGCCCGGAAGCCCGGGAGGGATGCCGCCTCGCGGTCCCATCTTCCCCACACCTCCACCGGCCGTCCCCCCTCGAGCAGAGCCAGGCGACGCGGTTCGATCTCGGCGAACAGTCGGCCCGGCGGCATCCACGCGAACGGCACCCGACGTGCGTCGACCGCGTAGCCCGCGAAGAAGCGCGCGTTCTTCGTGGTGAACCGGACGGAGGCGCCGCTCAGGGCCGGACTGGCCCGGATCGACGACACCCACGTGGTCGGGTCGAGGACGTCGTGGGTCCACACATCGCCCTCGAACGTCACGGCGAGGCCGCCGGCTCGCACCAGGCCGCTCGCGTCCGGCCGGTGCCGCCAGGCCCCGGCTTTGAAGGAACGGCGAGAGGTCGTGATCCAGACCCGGCCCCCCCACTCCACGAACACGAGCGGCGTGAGGTGCGGCCCCACGTCGCTCGGCGCCGCCACGTAGCACAGGACCCCTCGCTCCAAGACCTCCTGCGCCCGGGGCGAGATCGGCTCCCTCATCGACGCACCGGCGGAACCGCGATCATGAGGCCGGTCCAAACCGCGTGGCAGGCCAGGCTGGCCAGCAAGCCGCCAGACCACCAGGCCAACCCCACCCACACGGCACCGCCCACGGCGGCGCCCAGCAGGACCGCCAGGTTGGCGCCGAAGGCGTTCGCCGTCACGAACGTCAGCCAGGTGACGGCCGCCGCCCAAGCCGCGCTCCACGACACCTCCAGTCTGGCCTGGAACAGTCCCCGCCAGAAGATCTCCTCGCCGGCCACGACGACGGCCGACAGGGCCAGGACCGAGGCCGCCGACAAGCCGATCGCGTGTCCGTACAGGCGGGCCGAGTCCCCGCCCAGGGCATCCCATCCCCGGACCACGAGCAGGAACGCCCGAGTGGCCAGGTACAACGCCGCGCCGGAGCCGAGGCCGCCCAGGGCCGCGGCCGGGGCCGACACGTGGGAGGCGAGCGACGGCCGCCCGGTGAGCAGTGCGAGCACCCCGAGGGCACCCAGCGTGAGCGCCATGGTTCGCCAGACGCTCCGACCCGACGCAACCAGACGCCACGCCGCCGCCTCGGCCAGCGCTCCCGCCACCATGACCGCGATCTCCATCGCCTATCCGAGGAACGGCACCTTGGCCGCGACCTCAGCGGTGAAGGCCGTGATCACGGCCAGGTAGAAGAAGCCCGTGGCGGACTGGACGGCCGAAGCCCGCTGCCCCCTCAGCGTGAGACGGGTCAGCACGGCGATCAGTCCCGTGGCGCCCACCATGCCGAGCGCGATCCAGGAAGCCAGGCCGGCCGACGTCAGGAGCGGGTTGAACTGGCTCCCCGCCTCGGTCGGCCCGAACCCCCCGCCGATCACCCCGACGGCCTCCAGCACCACGGCGCCGATCAGGAGCATCGTGGCCCGGTTGATCGGCTCCCGGGAGAGTCCCCGGTCCGTCAGGTACCAGTGGCCTAGCAGCAGCCCGTCCATCACCGCTCCCAGGAAGGCCGCCCCGGCCAGCAACTGGAACGCGGCAACGCCCATCGAGCCCTCTGCCGTGAACGCCATCACGATGAGAAGGCCGAGGGTCAGGGGCACCGTGGCCAGGCCGACGGCGCGCGCCACCGCATGCTGCCGCACGAACAACAGCAGGAGCCAGACCCCAGTGGCGAGGGTGAACGCCATGGACAGCAGCGTGGTCCACCGGCCGGCGCCGTCGCCGGGGACGGCGCCGGCCGCCGCCGCGCCCCACGTCGACGCGCCGATCACCAAAAGCATCACGCCAGTGATCTTGAAGAACCCCCGCCTCACCTCGCTCCACAGCGGGGTGAGGAACAGCTCGGCCGAACCTCCGGCCACGGTCTCTCCGAGGACCAGCGCAAGCACGCCGGCCGACCCCTTCATCGGTGTGCGCCCCCTCCCACGGGGCACAGCCTACCGGCCGTCCGGCGGTCCGAGCCGGTACCCTGTCTTGGCCCGTGAACGACTGGCGTTCCTTCGACACCATCGCCGAGACATACGAGCGGATCCACGCGCCGCGGATCGCCGAGCCGGCCCGCGACCTGGTCGCGCTGACCGCGCCGCCCGCGGGCTGCCGCGTCCTCGACGTGGGGACCGGGACCGGCGTGGCGGCCGCGGCCGCCCGCGAGGCGGTCGGCCCCGGCGGGTTCGTCGTGGGCATCGACCCATCCATTGGGATGCTCTCGGTGGGCGCCCGCAGCCGCGGCCACCTCGGACTGGTGGCCGCGGAGGCCATCGATCTCCCGTTCCGCGACGGTGCGTTCTACGTGGTCACCGCGAACTTCGTGATTGGT
>JAHEXX010000038.1 GCA_023251895.1 bacterium | reverse complement strand
GCTCCGGCAACGAGTGGTCCGAGTTCGATGGGGGTGGTGTTCGGCTCGCGCTCCACGGCGTCGGTGATGGAGAACCCTCTCCGCACGGCGGCACCGTGGTGTTCCGCGTGGACGACCTGGATACGGCGAAGCTCGCGCTCGAGGAGAGGGGCGTTCGGTTCGACGATTACGTGGGCGAGGTGGAGGGCAGGGCCCGGTTCGCCTCGTTCGAGGATCCCGATGGGAACGGCGTGCAGATCATCGAGTACGTGAGGGGCGAGACTCCATGACCGGGAAACGGGTGGCCGTGGTCGGCGCCGGGATGACCAGGTTCGTCCGGCGGGCCCAGGAGACCGGGAAGGAGCTGGCCTGGGAGGCGGCCAGGGCAGCGCTCGACTCGTGCGAGCTGACCCTGGGGGACGTCGACGCCGTCTGTCTGGGAACCGCACCCGACGCGTTCGACGGCGTGCACATGAAAGGGGAGTACCTGTCGGACGGGTGCGGCGCGCTAGGCAAGCCGTTCATCCGGACCTACGTCGGCGGCGGCTCCGGCGTGTTCGTCGGGATCCAGGGCTGGTACTCGGTCGCGAGCGGCATGTTCGACGTCGCGCTGGTGGTGGCAGAGGAGAAGATGTCGTCCTGCCAGCCGCACCCTCAGGGTGCGTTCCTCACGATCTTCGACAACGTACTGGAACGTCCTCTGGAACCGAACCTGCTGTGGATCTTCGCGCTGGAGATGAACCGCTACATGCACGCTTACGGTCTGGACAAGCGCGACATCGCCGCGGTCGCCGTGAAGAACAAGCGGAACGCGGCCGACCACCCGGCGGCCTTGCTGGGGCAGGCCGATATCACCGTCGAGGACGTGCTGGCGTCCGAGACGCTGGCGTGGCCGGTGCAGCGCCTCGATGTGTCGCCGATCAGCGATGGGGCGGTGGCCGTGGTTCTGGCATCCGAGGACGTGGCGGCGAAGATCACCGACCAGCCGGTGTGGATCCAGGGCGTGGGGTGGAACCTCGACACCGCCTACTGGACCAACCGCGACCTCGTCTACCCCGAGTACGTGGAGAACGCGGCGCGGATGGCCTACGCGATGGCGGGCGTGACGGAGCCGCGCAAGCAGATCCACGTCGCCGAGCCGTACGACCCGTTCGATTACAAGGAACTGCACCACTTGGAGGGCCTCCAGCTGTTCGACCGGGGCAAGGCCCCGGAGGCCTCTCGCGACGGCGTGTTGAACCGCGACGGCGATCTTCCCTCGTGCCCTTCTGGGGGACTGCTCGGCGTGGGGAACCCGATCGCCGCGGCCGGCCTGATGAAGATCGCCGAGCTCTTCTGGCAGCTGCGTGGAGAGGCCGGCGCCCGGCAGGTGCCCGGTACGCCCGAACGCGGGGTGGCCCAGGCGTGGGGCGACCTCATGCAAGTCGGCACCGTCGTCGTGATGGGCACGGAGCCGCCCGATGGGGTCGGTGGGGCTCCGCCTCGCGGGGGGCGCTCCGCTCCTTCGGCTCGCTCCGCTCGCCTCAGAGCCCCCGCCCCGGCGGACCCCGCCTCCCTTCCCGTGATCCAGACTCCGCCCCTTGCAGCCGGCGGGCGCCCGCTCTCTGAGGCCGGATTCCGGTCAGCCGTGGGGGCCGTCGAGCACGCCGTCGATGCCCGCTATGCGTGGGACACGGGAGTGGCAATCTCGACGTACCTGCGGGGCCTGCAGTCGGGGCGCATCTTGGCGCGGGAGTGCGACGAGTGCGAACGCGTGCTGGTGCCGCCTCGGATGTTCTGCGAGCGGTGCTTCCGTCCCACCGACAGGTGGACCGATGTCTCGCAGACCGGCACCGTCCAGACGTTCTCGATCTGCCACGTCTCCTGGGACATGCACCCCCTCGACATGCCGGAGCTTCCGGCGGTCATCGCCATCGATGGGACCGACGGCGGCCTCCTCCACAAACTGGGCCGGATCTCGCCCGACGACGTCGAGGTCGGGCTGGCCGTCGAAGCGGTGTGGAAGCCGGGGGCGGAGCGGACCGGCTCCATCCTGGACATCGCCTACTTCCGACCCCGGGGCGAGCCCTGATGCTCGACAAGCTGACCGATCCCGCGCTCGTCCGCCGGTGGGGGGGCGAGATCCCGGTCCGCCACCGTTACACCCCGGGCCTGGCGGGGGAGGCCTTCTTCACCGCGCTCCGCGATCGGGGCGTGTTGCTGGGGTCCAGATGCGAGGCTTGCGAGTACATATACGTGCCGTGTCGGCTGTTCTGCGAGCGGTGCTTCGCGGAGCTCACGGCCGATACGGAGGTCGGGCCCGGCGGGACCCTGGAGTCGTTCGCGATCGGCTATGTCGACGTCGAAGGCGAGCCGCTCGACGAGCCGGTCACGGTCGGGCTCGTCATGCCCGACGGAGCCGATGCAGTGCTGTTCCACTTCATCGTGGAGCAGGGCGAAGAGCCCCTCGAGATCGGCATGCGCGTCGAAGTGGTCCTCCGGCCGCCGGGCGAGCGAACCGCGTCGATCCTCGACATCGTCGGCTTCCAGCCGGCCGCCGGCTGATGCTTGAGAGCGCCCTGCTGAACCCCTTCCCCGAGGCCGAGTCGCTTGTCGGCTCCACCGAACCGGCGGAGCTACTTGCGGACCAGGGAGGTGTGGCGGGAGAGGAGCTCCCTCCACCTGGCGTCCCCATCTCGGCCGCGATATCGGTCGACCGCACGACGTCGGTGAACAGCACCGTGACGAGAGCTCTCGTCGGTCCACGGCGTCCCATGCATCCATTCTGTGCCAACGACGCGGTCCCCGTCCGGGTTCGGGACGGTGGGCCCGTATGCTTGGCGGGTGAGCGACGAACGGTGCGAGCGCTGCGGGGAGCCGCTCCCCGAGGGGGCGCGGTTCTGTCCCAACTGCGGGTTCCCGGCCGGACAGCCTGCAGCGGTCGAGCGGAAGACCGTGACGATCCTGTTCGCCGACGTGGCTCGTTCCACGGAGCTGGCCGGTCGCCTGGACCCCGAGCGGCTGCGCGAGGTCATGGCCGCCTTCTTCAAAGAGGTGACCGACGAGCTCGATTCCCTCCGTGGCCGGGCCGAGAGCTTCGCCGGCGATGCCGTCATGGGGGTGTTCGGCGTGCCCCAGGCCCACGACGACGACGCGATCAGAGCCGTCCGTGCGGCTCTTTCCATCCGGGATCGTGTCGAGCGTCTGGGCGAGGACATGGCCCTGCCGGCCAGGCTCCAGGTCCGCGTCGGGATCAACACGGGGGCGGTGGCCATCGGCGCCGGGGTCGCCGAACAGCACCACCTGGCCGGCACCGAGGTCAACCTCGCCGCCCGCTTGCAGCAAGCCGCGGATCCCGGCGAGATCCTCGTAGGGGAGACGACGTGGCAGATCGCGAATCGAGCCGTGGATTTCGGACCCCAACGGAAGATCGAGGCCAAGGGGTTCGATGAGCCCGTCCTCGTGTGGCCGGTGGTGGCGCTGTCCGCAGGCACGTCGCGGCGGACGATCCCCCTCGTCGACCGCAGGAGCGAACTGGCCTTGATCGTCGAGGCGTTCCAGCGTACCCAGGAGACCTCCCGGGCCCACCTCGTCTCGCTGCTCGGCGAACCGGGCATCGGCAAGAGCCGGGTGTCCGAGGAGTTCCTGGCCACCTTGCCCGAGGGGACCAAGGTGCTGACCGGCCGAGCCAGCGTCTTCGAGGAAGACGTGACGTTCGCGCCCGTGGCCCACATGGTGCGCCAGGAGCTCGGCGTGGAGCGGGACACGCCGGAGGACGAAGTTCGCCGGCGGCTCGAGGAGGTGGTCCGGGGCTGCTGCGAGCCGAGCGACGTGGAGCAGGTGACCGCCCGGCTCGGCGTGGCGCTCGGCATGGGAACCGAGGCCCGGGACGAACACAAGTACCGCGTGGCCGAGGTTCGGGCCGGCCTCATCACGTTCCTGACCGGCCTGGGCCGGCGAGGCCCGGTCGTCCTGCTGTTCGAGGATCTCCACCTGGCCCAGCCGCCCCTCCTCGACCTGATCGATCAGGTGGCGCGAGAGGCCCGATGGGTTCCCGCACTGCTCCTGTGCGTCGCTCGGTGGGACCTCCTCGAGAAGCGGGACGACTGGGGTGGAGGCCTCCGCGACGCCCTGACGCTGTACCTGGAGCCGCTCTCGCTGGACGACGCGACCGAGCTCGCGATGGCGGCCGGGAAGGGACTCGACCGTGAGACGGCTGATCGGATCGCGCGGCACGCCGGCGGCAATCCGTTCTTCATCGTGGAGACAACGGGCATGCTGATGCACGAAGGCGGCGAGTTCACCACGGGGCCCATCGGGCCTCGGTCGGCGCAACGGCTGCCTCCGACCGTGCAGGCCGTGGTGGCTTCGCGGATCGACCATCTGCCGCCCGACGCCCGGGAGCTGGTGCGCAGGGCCTCGGTGTTCCCCCGCGGGACGTTCCACGAGTGGGAGCTGGCGCTGATCGGGGACCCGACCGGAACCGTCCTCGCCACGTTGGAGGCCGAGGAGCTGCTCGTTCGCGAGACCGAGCAGCAGGGCCTGTGGCGGTTCCGCCACCCGCTGCTCCGCGACGTCGCTTACGAGAGCTTGGCCAAGCGGGAACGGCAGCGCCTGCATCTCCAAGCCGCCGACGGCCTGGCGGGGTCCGACCCCGAACGGCACCCCCGGTCCATCGCCTACCACCTGGAGCAGGCGGCCCGAGCCGCGCTCGACCTCGGCTCCCCGGACCGGGCGCTGGCGGACCGTGCCGTTGAGGCGCTGGCTCGGGCCGGGGACGTGGTCCGGACCGGGGTGGAGTCTCGAGCCGCCGTAGATCTGTATGAGCGAGCCCTGGCGATCGCAGGCTCCGAGCGGACCTGGGGGGCACGCGAGGCGGGGATCCTGGCAGGGCTGGGGGAGGCCAGATACTGGTTGGGCGAGTTCGAGGAGGCCGCGGCGCCGCTCAAGCGCGCGCTCGAGATCGCGGGAGACGATGTGCGGACCCGTGCCGACGCCTCCAGGTTCCTGGCCGACATCACGTTGTCGATCTACGGGGATCGGGATCGTGCCGGGGAGCTGTTCGACCAGGCGCTCACGGCGGCCCGCGAGCTGGGGGACCCCTGGACCCTTGCCCGGACCATCCTGTCGGCCGGCTGGGCCCCGTACTGGCGTGACGACCTGGCGGGGGCCAGGGCGAAGTTCGAGGAAGCGCTGGCCATCGCCAGGGCGAAGCCCGACGGGGACCCGTGGGCCGAGGCCCGGGCCCTCGTGTCGCTCGCGGTTATCATCTCCCCGGACGGCGACGAGCTCGAATGCGAGCGGCTCTCGCGCGAGGCGCTCGCGATCGGGGAACAGATGGACGATCCTTTCACGGTCGCCGTGGCCCAGAACAGCCTGGCCAGGTCGCTCCGCCGGATGCTACGGCCGGAGGAGGCGGAGCCGTTCTCGCGGCAGAGCGTCGTCACGTTCCGCCAGCTCGGCGCGCGGTGGGAGCTGGCCGACGCTCTCATCTCCCACGGCCAAGTCCTCCGGCAGGCCGGCCGGCTGGAGGAGGCCGAGGCCAGCTTCCGGGAATCCTTTCGCCTGTGCCGGGACCTCAAGGAACGGAGCCTCACGTCATGGGTCGGCGAGGAGCTCATGGACACGCTCGTCCTTCGGGGTGACCTCCCGGCGGCGCGACAGGTTCTCGAGGAGGCCGCTTCGCTCGTCGGCGGGGACCTCGACGAGGTAGAGGAACTGCGCTACGCCCACGCGGTGTTGCTGCTCGCCGAGGGGGAGGTCTCTGCCGCCGCCGAGGCGGCCGCAGCGGAAGTCGAGACGGAGCGGAACCGGGGCTGGCGGAACCAGCTCGCCGCCTTCGTCTGGTGGACGGGCCGTGTGTTCGGCGCTCAGTTGGTTGGCGGCGAGGAGGAGCTCTCGCGGGCCCGCGAGGTGCTCGAGGCAGCCCATTGGGAAGAGGCGCTCCGCGCACCCGACCTCGTGAGGCGGTGAGCCGCGAGTGGACTTCGACCTCAGCGAGGAGCAGCGCGAGTTCCAACGTGCGGTCCGGGAGTTCGCGGAGGAGGTCGTCGCCCCCCGGACCGAGGAGTACGACCGGAACGAGGAGTTCCCGCTCGAGGTGGTGCAACGGATGGGCGACCTGGGGCTGTTCGGCCTGCCGTTCCCGTCGGAGTACGGCGGGCAGGATGCCGACCTCGTGACGTTCTGCCTCGCTCTTGAGGAGATCGCCCGGGTCGATTCGTCGGTGGCCATCACGCTGGAGGCGGCCACCGGACTGGCGGCCAACGCCGTGTTCCGGTTCGGGACCGAGGAACAGAAAGAGCGGTGGCTCGTTCCCATGGCCCGGGGCCAGGTCCTCGGCGCCTTCGCGGTCACCGAGGCCGGCGGCGGCTCGGACGTCCGGGCCCTACGGACCACCGCGCGGCCGGAGGACGGCGAGTGGGTGATCGACGGGGCGAAGGCATTCATCACGAACGCGGGGACGCCGCTGACGAAGGTGGCGATCGTCGCGGCGGCCACGGCCCCCGGCGAGATATCCGCCGTCCTGGTGCCGACCGATGTCCCCGGATTCACCGTCGGCCCCCCGTACCGGAAGATCGGGTGGCGGGCCAGCGACACCCGCGAGCTGGCCTTCCACGGGTGCCGGGTGCCGCAGGGGAACCTCCTCGGCGAGCGCGGCCACGGCTACGCCGGACTCCTCGAAGTGCTTGACGAGGGCCGGATCGCCGTGGCCGCGCTCGCCACCGGCCTGGCCCGGGGCTGCCTGGAGGAGAGCGTGAAGTACGCGAAAGAGCGGCAGGCCTTCGGCCGGCCCATCGGCGCGTTCGAGGCCCTCCAGTTCAAGATCGCCGACATGCGGGTGGCTGTGGACGCCTCGCGGCTCCTGTACCTGCGAGCCGCGTGGCTTCGGGACCGGGGCAGGCCGTACAAGGCCGAGGCGGCGATGGCCAAGCTGTACTCGAGCGAGGCCGCGGTGTCGGCGGCTCGCGAAGCCGTCCAGATCCACGGCGGGTACGGCTACATCGAGGAGTTCCCGGTGGCCCGGTTCTATCGCGACGCCAAGATCCTGGAGATCGGCGAGGGCACCAGCGAGATCCAGCGCCTCGTGATCGCCCGGGCTCTGGGGCTCCCCGGCACCGAGCTGTAGGCACGGCGTTTGACACGCCGGGCCGGGGTTCGGTAGGGATTCCGAGTCGCATGCCTGCCGACCCCCTTCACCCGAGAGCCCCCGGTCCCCGCCTGGTGGCCGTCGCCCTGGTCGTGTCGCTGTGCGGCCTGGCGGCGGCCATCCCCTCCGCCGCCGATCCCCAGACCCTCCCTCAGGCCGAGAACCAGCTGGAGCGGATCCGACGGCAGTACGAGGCGGAGCAGTCCAAGCTCGCGGGGATCAGGCAGCGGCTGAACGAGGCTGCCACGCGCCTGGCGGAGGCGGAGTTCGCGCTGGAGGACACCCGGACCAAGCTCGACGAGACCCGGGCCGCCATCGGCGCGGCGCGGGAACGGTTCGCGGAGCTCCAGCAACGGCTGTGGGATCGGGCCCGGCTCGCCTACATGGGAGGGCCGGGCGGCAGCATCGAGTTCCTGCTGGGGTCGGCGACCCTGTCCGACCTCTCCGACCGGGTCCAGTTCCTGGACTCCGTGTCACAGCGGGACGCCGACCTGGCGGCGGAGGTGGCCAGCGAGCAGGCGCAGCTCCGGTTCCTGCGGAACGACCTGGAGCAGCTCCAGGCCAAGCAGGCCGGGCAGGTCACGCAAGCCAGGGAGCGGAAAGCCACGATCGCCGGCCGGTTCGCCGAGCAGGACGCGGTCCTCACCAAGATGCACAAGCTCGAGGCCCAGGCCGAGGCGTTGGTCAAGCGGTTCAAGCAGGCGGTGAACCCCATCGGGGGCGGTGGGGGGGTGGTCGGCGGGCCGGGGCCCTTCCACGCCTGTCCGGTTCCGGGCGGTGGCGTGTCGAACAGCTTCGGCGCGCCGCGGGCGGGACACCTCCACCAGGGCGACGATATCTTCGCCGGGTACGGCGACCCCATAGTGGCGCCCTTCGCCGGGTCCGTCACCCGGAGCAGCAGCACCGACGGCGGCCTCCAGGCGTACGTCCACGGGAGCCAGGGCTGGGTGTTCAACGCCCACCTCTCGAGGTACCATGCCGGCGGCCACGTCCACGCCGGTGAGGTGATCGGCTACGTCGGCACCTCCGGGAACGCCCAGGGCACCTCGGCCCACGACCACTTCGAGTGGCACCCCAACGTCCTCCCCGATCCGAGCCAGTGGCCGGCCAGCCCCTACGGGTATTCGGTGATCGGCGACGCCGTGAACCCCTACCCGCTCCTCGTGCAGGTGTGCTGAACGGGTTCAAGGAACCCCTCCCGTCGGCCGAGGAAAGGGTGGGAGACCGAACGTCGAACGTTCGTTCGACCGACCGGTCATTGACACCTCACGAGGGGTCCGATAGGGATAGGGGACTTCATGGCCGACAGCCGGGTTCGCCCACGCGCGCTTCCCCACCGGCTGGCCGTTGTTGCGGCCGCCCTGGCGCTCCTTGCCCTGCTGGCGTCCTCTTCGGGCGCCATCTCCAAACAGCAGGTCGAGAACGCGAAGGCCAAGGCCAAGCGGCTGGCCGCCGAGGCCCAGGCCGCCCAGAGGGAGCTCGACGCGCTCGGGGCGAAGCTGGCCGTTCAGGCCGAGAAGGTGTTCGCCGCCCAGGACCGATTGAGCGCCACCCAGGCCGAGCTGGCCCAGATCCACGAGGATCAGTCCGCTGCCCAAGCCCGCTACGATGAGCTCCGGGCCCAGCTGGACGAACGGGCCCGGGTCGCGTACATGGCCGGTCCCGGCAGCAGCCTCGAGTTCCTCCTGGGGGCTACATCGCTGTCGGACCTGTCGAGCCGGTTGGAGTTCATCAACGCCATCACCCAGCACGACGGCGACCTGGCCGTGGAGGTTCAGAACCTCCAGAACCAGCTCGCTGCACAGGAAGCCCGGTACCAGGAGCTCAAGACCACCCAGCAGGCTCTGCTGGCCGAGCTGCGGGCCGTACAGAAACAGCTCCACGATTCGTTGGTCCAACAGGCCGCCTACAAGCGCGAGGTCGATCACAAGCGGGCCGCCGCGGAGCGCTATGCGAAGAAGGTCGGCAAGCAGTACCAACAGCAGCTGGCGGCCGCCTGGGGCGGCAGCTTCCACGACGGCATGTTCAAGGTGTGCCCAGTCGGCGCCTCCCCGTACCGGATCGTCACGGACAGCTTCGGGGCACCCCGGTATGGGGGCGGCTTCCACCTCCATGCCGGTGACGACATCATGGCCGACTTCAACACCCCGATCTACGCCCCGTTCGCGGGCTACGCCGAGGCGAGCTCGAACTCGCTGGGCGGCTACTCCGTCTTCGTGAAGGGGTCGGAGGGGTACGTGTACAACGCACACCTGATCCGCCCCGGCGTGTCCGGATCGGTCCAGGCCGGCGACGTCGTCGGGTACGTGGGGAACAGCGGCGACGCGCAGGGCGGCTCCCCCCACGACCACTTCGAGTGGCACCCGAACGCGATCCCTTCCGGATGGCCCCAGAGCCCCTACGGGTATTCGGTCATCGGGGACGCGGTGAACCCGTACCCCCTCCTCTCGCAGGTCTGCTAGTCGCCCGCGATGGCCTCTCGGCGCTAGTCTTCGGCACGGTCTCGCGATCGGAGGCGAGTTCGATGAAAGCGGAGGAGGTCCGGAAGGTCGGCGTGATCGGCGCCGGCATCATGGGGTCGGGGATCGTGGAGGTGACGGCCCGGGTCGGGATGGCGGTCGTGTTCCTGGAGGCGACGCCGGAGCTCGCCGCGGCCGGCAGGGAACGGATCGAGCGGTCCACTCTGGTCGCGGTGGAGCGGGGCAAGATGTCGGATGCCCAGCGCGAGCAAACCCTTGGTCGCGTCACCGGAACCACCGACGTCGCCGACCTCGCCGACGTCGATCTGGTGATCGAGGCCGCCACCGAGGACTACGAGACCAAGCGCGAGCTGTTCCGCCAGCTGGACGAGGTGACCGGGCCCGAGGTGGTCCTGGCCAGCAACACGTCATCGATTCCCATCGTGGACCTGGCCTCGGTGACGAAGCGGCCAGAACGGGTCCTGGGCATGCATTTCTTCAACCCCGTGCCAGTGATGGGCCTGATCGAGTTGGTTCGGGCCATCACCACGTCCGAGGAGACGGTGGAGTTCGGCCGCGCATTCGGCGTGATCCTGGGCAAGACCACGGTGGAGTCTCGCGACCGCGCGGGCTTCATCGTGAACATGCTGCTGATCCCCTACCTGAATGGAGCGATCAGGATGCTGGAGGAGAGGTTCGCCACCCGCGAGGACGTCGATACTGCCGTCCACCTCGGGCTGGGGCACCCGATGGGGCCCCTGCGGCTGCTGGACCTGATCGGTCTGGACACGGCCATGCACGTCGCCAACGTCCTGTACGAGGAGTTCAAGGAGCCCTCTTACGCGCCGCCGCCGCTCCTGAAACGGATGGTGACCGCCGGGCACCTGGGACGGAAGACGGGCAAGGGCTTCTACGACTATCCGAGCTGAACGGCCCGCCGATAGCTGGCCAGGGTGTGCTCCGCCGTCCGCTCCCACGGGAACGATTCCGCGCGCTCCGGCCCGCGCCGGCGGAGCTCGTCGGCCCGGGCCGCGTCCTCGAGGATCCGGCGGATCGCTGCCGCTAGGGCCTCTGCGTCGTGGGGAGGCGCGAGCTCGACGGCATCGCCGCCGACCTCCTCCGGGGCCGAGCCCGTCGTGGTGATCACCGGCGTCCCGCAGGCCATCCCCTCCAGCACCTGAAGGCCGAAGCCCTCGGCGATCGAGGGGTACACCAACGCATCGGCGCCCCGGTACAGCGCGATCTTCTCCGGCTCCGACACGTAGCCCAGGCGACGGATCCGGGCGCCGAAGCCCGAACCCACTATGGCCCGGGAGAGGGCGTCGGCACCCCACGCGGACGGACCGGCCAGGACCAACGAGTGCGGGGCTCCTTCCCGGACCAGCGATGTGAACGCCCGCACCAAGGTGGGAAGGTCCTTTCGGGGCTCGATCGCACCCACCCAGAACAGGTAGGGGGGCTTCACCCGGCGCTCGGCGCGGAGCCGCTCGTCGTCGGGTCCAGGCCGGGCGGTGTAGGTCTGGAGGTCCACGCCCAGGTACACCACATCCACGGCCCCGGGGTCCGCACCGGCGTGCTCGATGACGCCGTTGCCCGCGTACTCCGAGACCGCGATCACGCGGGTCGCGCGCCGGACCCCGAGCCGGGCCATGCGGGTGAAGTAGGGAACCTTCGCTCGCTCATGTAGCTGGGGCAAGGTGAAGAACGTGGGGTCGTGGAACGTGACGACGGCCGGACACCGCAGCGCCGGCGGCAACGTGTAATGGGGGCCGTGGAAGACATCCGGCGCCAGACCCCGGGCGCGTCGAGGGAGCAGGGTCTGCTCCCAGGCGATCCTGGCCGGGCGAGAGCCGATGTTGACCCCGTGGAGCGCCGCGCCCGGGGCCAGCTCGGCGAGCGCGTCGCGGTCGCGTTCCTTGACCAGGACGTGGAGGTCGACTTGGTCGGACCGCTCGGCCAGGGCTCCGATCAGCCGCACCACGTAGTGGCCCGCCCCGAGGAGCTGCGCGGGGATGGGCGTGGCGTCGATCAGCACCCGCAGGCTCATGGCGCCAGTGCCTCGCGGTAGCAGGCCACCGTCGCGCGGGCCGTCCGCTCCCAAGTGAACTCCGCGGCGCGCTTGCGCCCTCGCTCGCGCAGCTCGTCAGCGAGCCCAGCGTCGTCCAGCACCTCGGCCAGCCGCTCGGCGATGGAGGACTCGTCGGTGGGATCGCACAGGAGCGCCGCGTCGCCGGCGACCTCGGGAAGCGACGACCGGTCCGACGTCACCACGGGCGATCCACAGGCCATGGCCTCGAGTACGGGGAACCCGAATCCCTCACCGAGGCTCGGGTACACGAAGGCTGCCGCCCCCGCGTACAGCGCGCCCAGGCGCTCCCGCGGCTGCCGGCCCAGCCGTCGCACCCGATCGGCCACCCCCCGCTCGGCAAGCAGCGGTCCGAGATCGTCCCGGCCCCACCCGCTCGGCCCTACCAAGTACAGGTTGAGGCCGGTCGCGGCTCCCGCCGCGCGGACGAAGCCTCGCACCACCCCGATAAGGTTCTTCCTGGGTTCGAGCGTTCCCACCCACAGCACGTACGGGGGCTCGACGCCGAGCGCCTTCAGGACCCGGTCCCGTTCGTCGAGCCGCGGCGGTGCGAGGTCGCACCCCAGGGGCACGACCCGGATCGGCCCGACGCCGTGGCCGACCGCTCGCACCGCCGCCGCACTGGCCTCGGACGGGCAGATCACCAGATCGGCCTGAGCCAGCCGGGCCAGGGCCCGTTCGTGGAACGCGAGGCCCCGGGCCGGATACGCCTCGGGGAACTCCCGGAAGAGCAGGTCGTGGACGGTGACGACCAGCGGGACCCGCCCACGATCCGGGAACGCCATGCTCGTTGCGTGAACCACGTCGACGCCGGCGTCGATCCGCGGCCGCCCGGTCCGGTTCCACGATGGGTACAGGAGCCGCCGAGGAAGGGGAAGCCGACGTGCGCGGGAGAGCCCCGCCCGCCGAAGCTCCTCGCGGGGGTGGCGTGCCACGAGCGCCGTGACCTCCGCGCCCTGGGCGGGGAGGTAGGAGAGCAACGCGGAAGCATACGTCCCGATCCCGCCCGGCACCCGCTGGAGGAGTTGCTCGCAGATGAGCCCAACCCGGGGGCCGTCCAGCGTCACGGCTCCCGCACACGCACCCGGGGTCGTTCGCCCATCGCGGCTATCGTGCGTCGCTGCGGCCGTTCAGCGGTTCGACGCCGTGCCGGGCGAACGGGCCCCTGATCTGCCACGGTCGGTCGGTCAGGCGTTTGACCTGGAGGGAACCCATCCCGGTTGCGCCCATCCGCCCTGCCAGTGTCCACGCGTCCAACCGCTGGGGCTCCCTCGCGAAGTGCCGCTCCAGTGCGGTCAGGACGACTTGCTCCTCTTCGGGGTCCAGGTCGTCGGGGATCTCGAACCGCCGGTTCACAGCGGGATGTTCCCGTGCTTGCGGGCGGGGACGGCCTCGCGCTTGGAGGTGAGCATCCGGAGGGCGCGGACGAGCTGGGCCCGGGTCTCGGCCGGCTCGATCACGTCGTCCACGAACCCGCGCTCGGCAGCGACGTAGGGGTTCGAGAACTTCCGCTGGTACTCGGCGATCAGCTCCGCTCGCTTGGCTCCAGGGTCCTCGGCCGCCTCGATCTGCTTGCGGAACACCACGTTCACTGCACCCTCCGGCCCCATGACCGCGATCTCGGCGGTGGGCCACGCGAAGGACACGTCCGCCCGCAGGTGCTTCGAGTTCATGACCACGTACGCGCCCCCATAGGCCTTCCGCGTGATGACCGTTATGCGCGGCACCGTGGCCTCGGCGAACGCGTACAGCAGCTTCGCCCCATGGCGGATGATGCCTCCGTACTCCTGCTCGGTCCCCGGCAGGAAGCCGGGCACGTCCACGAACGTGACCAGCGGGATGTTGAACCCGTCGCAGAACCGCACGAACCGAGAGGCCTTCTCGGACGACTCGATGTCGAGGGTGCCGGCCAGCACCTTGGGCTGGTTGGCAACGACCCCCACGCTCCGGCCGTCCAGGCGCGCGAACCCAACCACGATGTTCATGGCCCAGAACGGGAAGACCTCGTAGAAGTCGCCGTCGTCGACCACCCGCTGGATGACCTCGTGCATGTCGTAGGCCTCCCGGGAGGAGTCCGGGATCAGGTGGGTGAGGCCCTCGTCGCGGCGCTCCGGGTCGTCGGTCGGCGCGTAGGCCGGCGGATCCTCCAGGTTGTTCGAGGGCAGGAATGAAAGCAGGTACCGGACCTGGGCTAGGCAGTCTTCCTCGTCCGCGGCCACGAACGATGCAACGCCCGAGCGCCCGGCGTGGGTCATGGCCCCGCCCAGCTCCTCGAAGCTGACCTGCTGCCCGGTGACCGCCTTGATGACCTCGGGCCCGGTGATGAACATGTGCGAGGTCTCGCGCACCATGTAGGTGAAGTCCGTGAGGGCTGGTGCGTACACGGCGCCGCCCGCGCAGGGCCCCACGATCACGGAGATCTGGGGGATCACACCCGAGGCCCGAACGTGCCGCTCGAAGATCGTGCCGTAGCCGGCGAGCGACGCCGCGCCCTCCTGGATCCGCGCGCCGCCCGAGTCGTTGATCGAGATGAACGGCGCGCCGGTAGACATGGCAAGGTCGAGGACCTTGCAGATCTTCTGCGCGTGGACCTCGCCCAGGGAGCCTCCGAACACCGTGAAGTCCTGGGAGGCCGCCAGGACCTTGCGGCCGTCGACCGTTCCCCATCCGGTGATCACACCGTCGCCCGGCGGGTGGGTCCGCTCCATCCCGAAATCGTGGGAGCGGTGCACGACGAGCGGGTCGGTCTCGGAGAAGGAACCCTTGTCCAGCAACAGGCCGATCCGCTCGCGAGCGGTGAGCTTGCCTCGCGAGTGCTGCTTCTGCGCGGCGTCCTTGCCGCCGGGGGAGAGGGCCGCCTGCTTGCGCCGGCGGAGCTCGTCGATGCGCTCCTCGACGGTCATGGGGGGGACCTGCGACGACGGCTCCTGCCTCTCGTCAGCCGTCGTCACAGGGGCGTCTTCCTCGGTCTTGGCCATGTAGGTGGAGTCTAACCCTCGGGCATCCGCCGGTTCTCGGCCGGAGCCGGTTTGGGGGTTGGACCCGGCCCCTGGACGCTTGGTTACCACACGCCCCGGTCGTGTCAGAGGACCCCCGTACGATCGAGGGCATGGAGATGACGGCCGTCCAGCGCCGAACGTTCGAGGGCCTGATCGGGACCGGGGAGCGGCCGGTGTTCCCGGCCGATCTGGCACAGCTCCTGCGGGATCGCATCGAGGAGGCGGTTCGGGGCCTGGAGCTGACCCAGCTGTGGCTGGGCAAGGAGCCGCTCAACGACCACACCAGGTGCGAGGGTCTGTTCGCGGCCGACATCCTGGGGGAGAAGCCGCCCTTCGAGCACTCGCTGAAGAGCGGTGCCGGCACCCTCCTCCACAAGGCGATCGAGGTCGACGTCGGCAGCCGCGACGACCTCGACCCCCAAACGATCGCGACCCGGGCGGCCGAGCGGTTGGAGGAGGAGCCCCGGTTCGCCCCCTTCTGGCGGGAGCTGGACCGGCTCCAGCAAGACGAGATCCTGATGGAGGTGGTCCGGCGGGTGGCCACGTTCCAGTCGTCGTTCCCACCGCTCCGCGAGCTCCGGCGCGAGCTGGCACCCATCAGCGAGTTGCGCGTGCGGGCCGAGTTGCTCGGGGGAACGCTCGTCCTTTCCGGGCAGGTGGACCTGATCCTGGGCCGGCCCGACCAAGTCCGTCCGAATGTGGCCACCCGCCTCGCGATCGACCTGAAGACCGGGCGGGCCTATCCGGAGTATCCGGAGGACATGCGGTTCTACGCGCTGCTCATGACGCTCCGGTTCGGGGTGCCCCCGTATCGCGCTGCCAGCCTGTTCCTGGACTCGGGGGAATGGCAGGCGGAGGACGTGACGGCGGAGACGTTGGACCACGCGGCCGATCGGGTTATCGGGGCGGCCCGCGCGGCCGCCGCCCTGGGCGGCGGCCGCGCTCCCGACCTCCGTCCCGGGATCTACTGCTCCTGGTGCCCGCGCTCGACGACGTGCCCGGCCGCGACCGGATCCGACGCAAGCGGTAGCCCGAGTTAGGCTGGGACGAAACCGACCGGAGGAGATCCGGTGGATCCAGCGCCTCGCGAGACTCCGACGCTCCCGACCGCGCGGCGCCTTGGGCCCGTGACGCCGCTCCTCGTGGGGCTCGCGGCTTTCGACCTGTTCGCGCTGGTTCGCCCGTTCCTCGCCCGGGGCTCACGCTACGGCCGCGGGGCCGGCAGCTACCCGTACGCGTACGGCTGGGTGATCCTGCTGCTGTTCGTCCCGTACGCCTACGCGCTGGGGAGTTGCGAGGGCCGAGGGGCATGGCCCAGGCTGCCCACCCTGCTGGCCGCCGCGGCCGTCGTGAGCGTTCCGCTCCGCCGATCCAGTCCCACGACGTGTTCCAGTACCTCTTCTACGGGCGGATGCAGGTCGTCCACGGGGCCAACCCTTACGTGGTCGCACCGGTCCGTCTGGCCGGCGATCCCTGGTTCCGTCTGGTCGGCTGGCCGAGGCAGGTCTCGGTCTACGGGCCGCTCTGGTCGCTGGCGGTCGCCGGCTGTGTGGGGCTCGCGTCGAACGAGCCGGTGGTCGCCCTCTTCCTGGTGAAGGGGATGGCGCTCGGCTTCGGCGCGCTCGCCGTGTGGGGGCTCGTTCGGATCTCGCACGGACCCGGGATGCGCTGGGGCCCGGCGTCGGCGGTGGTGGCGTTCGCGTTGAACCCGCTGGTGATCACCAGCGTCGCCCTCGGCGTCCACGCCGACGCGGCGGTAGCGGCCGCCTTCGTTTGGGCCATGGTGTCGGATCGGCGGGACCGTCCGCTCGTGGCGGGAGGGCTCCTGGCCGCCGCTGCGCTGGTGAAGGCCTACGCGGCGTTGGCGCTCGTCGTGTACGTGATTTCGCTGTGGCGGCAGGGGGAGGCGGAGAACGGCCGTCTCCGTCGTGGGGATCGGCGTCGTCATGGCGACCTCGACCTACCTGCCCTACTGGCGCGGCGCCTCGACCTTCGGTGGGCTCCTGCGGATCGGCGGGAGCACCTCGACCGGCTTGGCCGGTACCGTCCAGTCCGGGCTCACCGTGCTCCTCGGCTCCTTCGGGCTCGCCGGCTCCGAGCACGCCGCGTCGATGGTCGTTCGCTTGCTCGCCTTGACGGTTCTCGCGACGGCGGTCTGCCTCCTGGCGCGCTCGCGGCGTATCGGCGCGGAGCCGTGGCGCGCGGCGGCCGTGTTGTTCTGCGTCTTCCTGCTGGTGACGCCGTGGTTCCTCCCCTGGTACGTGGTTGGAGCCGTCGCGCTGGTGATCCCGCTGGGCGACGATGCCATCCGGCGTGCCGTCCTCACATTCAGCGGAGCCACGCTGATCCCGGCCCCGGGGCTCGGCGGCGCGATCCGCTCGGCGCTCCGGTATGGCATCCCCGCGCTGGTATTCGGCCGCTCCCGACGCCGGGCGCGACGCGGGGACGGTTTGTCCGCCGCACCCCCGCTGGCTAGGCTCGGGGCGCCCGACGATAGGCGACATGGCGAACAGGGGTGAGAACGATGGGCAAGGACCTGTACGAGCTGGGCGAGATCCCTCCGGTCGGCGAGGTTCCCAGGCAGATGTACGCCTCGCTGGTCCGCCCGGAGCGCTATGGGGAGCCGGAGAAGGCGTTCCAGACCGAGATCATCGATATCCCCGAGGTCGGGCCGAACGAGGCGCTCGTGATGGTCATGGCCGCGGGAGTGAACTTCAACAACGTGTGGGCCGCTCGCGGGATCCCGGTCGATGTCACCAAGACGCAGGCCCGGTGGGGCGAGCCGACCGAGTTCCACATCGGGGGCTCGGACGCGTCGGGCGTCGTCTACGCCGTCGGTCCCGAGGTCACGAACGTAGATGTCGGTGATCGGGTCGTGGTCCATGCCGGCCAGTGGAACCTCGACGACCCGAAGGTCCTCGCGGGGATCGACCCGGGGCTGGCGGACTCGTTCCGGGTGTGGGGCTACGACACGTGCTGGGGCTCGTTCGCCCAGTTCTGCCTGGTCCAGGCCCATCAGTGTCTGCCCAAGGCCGAGCATCTGACCTGGGAGGAGGCGGCCGCGCCCACGCTTACCGGCTCGACGGCGTACCGGATGCTTTTCGGCTGGCCGCCCAACACCGTGCGGGAGGGCGACGTCGTCCTGGTGTGGGGCGGGTCGGGCGGCTTGGGTTCGCTGGCCATCCAGCTGGTCACCCACGCCGGCGGCAAGGCCGTCGCCGTGGTGTCATCGAAGGAGAAGGGGGAGTACTGCAGGTCGCTCGGGGCCGTCGGCTACGTCAACCGCACGAACTTTGCGCACTGGGGGGTGCCGCCGCACTGGACCGACCCGGCGTGGCGGGATTGGTTCGAGGGGGCAAAGGCGTTCGGTAAGGCCCTGTGGGAGGCGACGGGGGAGAAGAAGAGCCCGGCCATCGTGTTCGAGCACCCCGGCGAGGACACCATCCCGACGTCGATCTTCGTGGCCGATCGGGGCGGCATGGTCGTGATCTGCGCCGGGACGACCGGGTACAGCGCCACCGTGGATCTCCGGTACCTATGGAACATGCAGAAGCGGCTCCAGGGTTCGCACCTGTTCAACGACGAGCAGGCCGCGGCGTTCAACGAGCTGGTGATCGATGCGAAGGTCCGGCCGACCTTGGGCAAGGTCTACTCGTTCGAGGAGACCGGCTACGTCCACCAGTTGATGGGCGACGGGAAGCTGCCCGAGGGCAACGTCGTGATCCAGGTGAACACGCCGCAACTCGGGCTGAAGGACCTCCCCTAGGTTGCTTCGTTCCCTTGAACGAGCTCGACCAGGACCCCGTCGAAACCTTTGGGGTGGACGAAGGCGATGGTCGTCCCGCGGGGGCCGTCGCGAGGTACCTCGTCGATCAGGGGGACCCCGTTGGCCTTGAGCCGCTCCAGCGCCTCGGCAACGTCACTTACCCGGTAGCCGATGTGGTGGAGGCCGGGGCCGTGCTTGGCCAGGAACTTCCCGACGGGAGTGTCCGACCCGAGCGCCCCCAGCAGCTGGACGAAGGAGCTCCCCACGTGGAACAGCACCTCCTCCACGCCCTGGTCCGGAACGACCTCGCGGTGAACCGGATCCAGACCGAGCGTCCGCTGGTAGTGGGCCACGGCAGCGTCGAGGTCTTCGACGGCGATGCCCACGTGGTCGATGTCGGTGAGCAGCCCGCTCATCCCTTCCGCCTCCTCGCCGGCGGACCCGGCTGCAGCTGCGCGATCAGCGCGGCGGCCTCGGTCACGTGGTACGCGGGAAGCGACAATGCGTGCACGACGGCGGCAACCGCCTGGGCTCGGAGATCCTCAGGGAGCTTCGCGTCGGTCCCCGGGGTCACGGTCAGCGAGTAGAACTCCACGAGCTCGAGGAACTGCTTGAGGGACGGGACCAGCCCACCTCGCTCGTACGCATAGATGGTCTGCTTGGCGGCGGGGCAGCCGGGCTGGCCCGCCGCGTACTGCACGGCCCGGTACCCCGCAGCCCTGCGGAGCCCCCGAAGCAGCGCTCCGATGACGCGAGCGTCCTGCTCGGCGACGGCCGGCTGCTTCTTGCGCGCCAACGTTCCCCCTCGCTCGTACGGCCAGCACGATAGCCGCTCGGTCGGTCCCGCGGCACCGCGGGCGAGCCTAGGTCCCCTGCTCGCCCCTGTGGGCCGAACGGCGGATGCGGGTTCCCTCCCCCGAACGTACGATTGCCCGGCGCAGCCCGCGTACGTCGGAGGACATGGGGTGAAGAAGCAGAACGGATCGGCCGCCGTCCTCCAGGGTTCGGAGCTGCTGAAGACCGCCCGCGCGGACGTCCTGAAGGTGCGGGAACGGACGCGCCGCCGGCGCGTCCTGAGGCTGTTCATCATCGTCGGGCTGATCGACTCGTACCTGTGGTACCGCTACCTCGATCACAACCCCATCCAGCTCCCCGCACTGCCGAAGGACTGGGTCATCTGGCTGCCGGTCGTGCTGCTGATCGCCGCGATCTGCCTGATGATGCTGATGCCGCTCTTCTCGGGCCGGTCGCCGCACCTCATCGTGCGGCCCGAGGACATCGAGGTGGGGCTCACCGAGGTCCGGGGATTGGACACCCAGGTGGACGAGGTGGTCCGCACCCTCGACGTGTTCCTGGGGTACGCGACCTTCCGGGAGGAGCTGGGTGGCAACCCCCGAAGGGGCATCCTGTTCGAGGGTCCTCCTGGGACGGGGAAGACCTACCTGGCCAAGGCCATGGCGAAGCAGGCCGCCGTGCCATTCCTGTTCATCTCGGCTCCGGCCTTCCAGTCGATGTGGTTCGGGATGACCGCTGCCCGGATCCGTTCCTTCTTCAAGGCGTTGCGGAAGGCCGCGCGCAAGGAGGGAGGAGCGATCGGGTTCATCGAGGAGATCGACGCGATCGGCGGGGATCGGGGGTCGCTGTCGGCCAGTCCGGCGCCGGGCGACCTGTCCCGTTCCGTGAGCAGCTTCATGGGAGCCGGCACCGGTGGGATGGTGAACGAGCTGCTGATCCAGATGCAGTCGTTCGACCAGCCGCCGTGGCGCAACCGCATGAAGAACCGGCTGATCGAGTGGATGAACGGGTACCTTCCGCGTGAGCGACGGATCAAGGCGCGCCGCCCCGCCTACAACAACATCCTGTTGATCGCCGCCACCAACCGCGCGGACAACCTGGACCCGGCGCTGCTGCGGCCGGGGCGGTTCGACCGGCGTCTGTACTTCGACCTGCCGACCAAGCAGGGGCGGCGGGAGCTGCTGGACTTCTTCTTCGACCGCAAGGCCCACCACGTGCAGCTCGAGGACGACGACGCCCGCAACCGGTTGGCCCACGATCTCTTCGGGTACACCCCGGTCATGGTGGAGCACCTGTTGGACGAGGCCCTGCTGGTGGCCCTCCGCCAGGGTCGCCGGGAGATGAACCTGAACGACATCTACGAGGCCAAGCTGACCGAGGAGATCGGCCTGAAGCAGGGAGTGACCTACACCGACGCGGACCGGCGGGCCGTGGCCACCCACGAGGCCGGACACGCTGCGGTGGCCTATTTCCTGGGGCACGACCGGCGGCTCGAGGTCCTCTCCATCATCAAGCGCCGCCAGTCCCTCGGCCTGCT